>CACZIO010000030.1 GCA_902781215.1 uncultured Lachnospiraceae bacterium | reverse complement strand
GACGAGGTGGATAGGCGCGAGGTGGAAGTACGGTAACGTATGGAGCTGACGCGTACTAATAGGTCGGTTGCTTATCCTCAGGTTCTTTAGATCGGGGATTGAGATAAGCAGTGCCTGATGAAAGATGAAAAATTTGTTTTCTATTCGGTTTTGAAGGTATGGACAAATACAAAAAGGTATGCTATAATCCATTTTCAGTGGCGCAGTAATGCGTGCTACGGCCTGGTAGTTCAGTTGGTTAGAACGCCGCCCTGTCACGGCGGAGGTCACGGGTTCGAGTCCCGTTCAGGTCGCTTATTTTATGCCTGTTTTCGCCTTGCGGAATGGTGCATAAATTAAACGGGGTCTTAGCTCAGCTGGGAGAGCACCTGCCTTACAAGCAGGGGGTCACAGGTTCGAGCCCTGTAGGCCCCATCACAATTTACCGGTTGGATTTGCCGATGTGGCTCAATTGGCAGAGCAGCTGATTTGTAATCAGCAGGTTATCGGTTCGAGTCCGATCATCGGCTTTTTTCCTTTTTATGGATGGGTTCCCGAGTGGCCAAAGGGGGCAGACTGTAAATCTGTTGTCAGTGACTTCGGTGGTTCGAATCCACCCCCATCCACTCAAATCGCCGGGACATGAGTTCAGGCGTTCATAATGACGCGGGGTGGAGCAGTCTGGAAGCTCGTCGGGCTCATAACCCGAAGGTCGGAGGTTCAAATCCTCCCCCCGCTACTTTGCCCAGATAGCTCAGTTGGTAGAGCAGAGGACTGAAAATCCTCGTGTCGCTGGTTCGATTCCGGCTCTGGGCACTTTTTTTTGCCCGATGGCCCTATTGAAGATACTTGAACGAGTCCGGGGATGAGATATTTCCGCTTCCATACAGATTTGTATGGGAGCTTTTTTATTGCTGTGAGAGAAAAGGGAAGGTTGCCAATCTTTATCTTGTCTAATAAAATGGTGTACAGTTGTATTTGACTTCGCAGCAGCCGGAACGATTTGAGTGGGACCGGCAGGTCCGGGGTCGTAAAAAGATTTAAACAGCACTGCTTCATGGAGAATACCAATGCCGGAAGAGTTGAGCGTAAACAATACTGAAGATATGCCTGTGACGGCGGCAGCTGAGCCCGCAAACGGGAATATGGATTCGGAGAGTACAACAGCTGGGCCGACGTTTGATGACGGAGAACCGAAGTCGGCGGAGCAGGACCAAACGGATGATAAGGAAAGCACAGGGAACACCGGGGACCGCCGGCAGAAGGCTGCCGAAATGGCCCGGCCTGCCCGCAGAAAGTGGTTTGTGCGCTTTTTATTGTGCTGCGTTTCCTTTGGCCTGGTATGTGTCCTGATCGGAATCGCTTATGCTGCCCTGGGCATGGAGCCCTTCGGCTACAAGACCGTTGCCGTCGATGACGCCAAGATCCAGTATATTGATTTCTTTACCTATTATGTGGACGTGCTGCGGGGGACGCGGTCGCTGACCTATGACTTCAGCAATATGATGGGCGGCAGCACCTTCGGACTGTTCAGCTACTATCTGGCCTCGCCGTTTAATTTCCTGCTGTACTTCTTTGGAAAAGAAGGGGTCTACAGGTTCTTTAATATTGCGGTGGCCCTGAAGCTGGCGACGGCGGGCGCGACCTTCTGCTGGTACCTGCAGAGAAGGTTCGCGGACAGGATCCGGCCGGTCTTCGTGGTCGTGCTGTCCATGGGCTACGCCCTCATGCAGTACTCGGTCGCGCAGAGCAGCAACATCATGTGGCTGGACGGCCTGTATATGATGCCCCTGATCATGCTCGGCGTCTACGAGGTTCTGCGGAAGCGGACTGTGTGGAGGCTGGTGCTGGCGGTCGGCTTCTGCATCCTGTGCAACTGGTACATTGCGGGCGTGACCTGCCTGTTCTCCGGGATCTGGTTTTTCTTCGAGTTTTTCATGCTGGACCTGGAGGAGTGCGGGGATGCAGCCTGGGTGGCTGCCCGCAGAAGAAAGGGAAATGCCGGCTATGGCCGTAAACAGACACCGGGATTCCTCCTGCGCGTAACGGATTTTGTGGTCTCCTTCTGCAGATATGTCTGGGGAATGGGACTGGGCGTTGCGCTGAGTGCCGCCATCTTTCTGCCGGCCGTGGCCGCGATGAGACAGGGCAAGGGTCAGTACGACGACCTCAAGATCCTGTTTGATATCAGCGGAGATCTTCTTTCGTCTGTCCGGGGCTATGTCATCGGAACGGAGAGCGCAAGGGGACATGCGGCTCTGTTTTGCGGGGGCGCTGCCCTGGTATGTGCGGCGGCCTTCTTCTTCTCCGCGTCTGTGAAGATTCGTCATAAGATCGCATTCGCGGGACTTGCCGGCGTCTGCTTTCTGATGCTGCACTGGGAGCCTGCCATGCTGGCCTTCTCGCTCATGAAGAGGGCGGACAGCTACTGGTACCGCTACAGCTATCTGATCATTTTTTCCATGCTCTTTGGTGCCGCGGCATATCTGAGCCGGGCGGAACAGGACCGGTGGACCAGGCTTGCACTTCCGGTCATGGCGCTCCTGTATGCGCTGGCTGTCTGCAAGCTCAACGGGATCCACCTGGCTGACCTGCGCGCACAGGGGATGCAGATCGTATTCATGCACAAGGCTGTGTTCGCCACGGCGGCTGCGGCGGTGGCGGCGTCCGTTCTGGTCCTGATCCTGGTCAGTGTGAAAAAGGCCGGGGCGGGACGCGCCGTGAGGCTGATCGCGGGCCTTCTGCTGATCGCGGTCACCGGTGCGGAGCTGACGACGAACGCGTATCTGATCTGGAAGCTGCATACGGATGATACCCAGCCCTTCTATATGGAATATTCGGCGGGGATCCAGAAGCAGCTGGCCCAGCTGCGGGCTGTGGACGGCGGTTATTACCGGATCGCCCAGGACCGGACCAGGTGGCATTATGACGACGACGATATGACGTCCTATTTCAATGATTCCCTGGCCCAGAACTACTGGTCCAATACGGCCTATACGTCGAGCCCGGAGAGGGCCCAGCTGGACCTGATGTGGAAGCTGGGCTACCGGGATGAGGCGGGCTGCATCCTGATCGTCCGGGACCCCATGCTGGCGGCGGACTCCTTCCTGGGGGTCAAATATCTGCTGGAGAGCACGCCGGTCGCGGGACTGGAGCCTGTCGAAGGGGTCGAGCCCTTCAACGGGCGGACTGTTTACCGCAACCCCTTTGCCCTGCCCATGGCCTTTGTCTATGACGGAGAACACCTGCCGACCATGCGGTATGACAACGCCTATGTCTACCAGAACGAACTGTATTCGACCCTGAGCGGGCGGGAGACCGAAGTCTTCAAGCCGCTGACCTGGACGCGGGACAATGAGGGCAATAAGTCCTTCTTCCGGGTCTTCGTGCCGGAGGGGAACTGGCTGGCCTACGGGAACCTCCTGTGGCCGGAGAAATTTGACGGACTCATGTCGATCAACGGGACGGAGCCCTTCGGCTATGCCTGCTGGACTTCGCCGGCCTCCTTCCTGATCCGGAGCCGCGGGGAGCAGGCGAAATCGGAGTCCGGGAACAGCCTCCAGGAAATTCAGAAGAGAGAAAAGGAAGCTGCAAAAGCGGCAGCTGCCAGAACGGAGGCAGCGAACGCTGCGGGTGAAACCGGGCCGGCAGCAGGAGATGGGAAAGCTGCAGCCGGCACACAGACAGCGGCAGCGGAACCTGTGAAGAGCGAGATGGAGCTTCGCAAGGAGGACCTGCTGCAGGCGGCACAGGCTTTTGACACGCAGGCACAGGGCCTTGTGGAGGGAAGCGGATTCGCGGATGTGCGGACGGTCGTGTTCCAGACACAGAAGGGCCTGACCTTCAAGGACTATCAGTTCTTCGGTCTGGACCTGGATGCCCTGCGGGAAGTATCGGACCGGATCCGCAGCACCGAGGTCACAGACCTGACCATGGAGAACGGCCATGTCGCATGCCGCGTCAGCGGCCGGCGGGGGCAGAGCGTCTGCCTGCTGGTGCCTTGGTCCAGGGGCTGGCAGGTTACCAGGAACGGTGAGACTGTGCAGGCGGATATGGTTGCCGGGACCATGATCACGATCCCGCTTGTCGATGGAGAGAACAGGATCGAATTAAATTATAGGATCCCCTTCGTCCGGGAGGGCATGGTGATCTCCGCCGCAGCCCTGATCGTGCTGCTGATCGATATAGTGTGCAGGTGGATCAGCGCCAGGAGGCGCCGCAGGAAGGCTGCATAAGCCGGAACTTCTGTAATCCGGAAGAGAGCTGTTCCACGATAGTGTCCTCATACACATGCGAAGCGTGACATGCCGCTCCGGCGGGCTGCACGTCATGAAGAGGAATATATGAAAAAAATACTGAGTCTTTTGAATACCGAGGGTATGCGCTACCTGATCATCGGCGGCTGTACGACCCTGGTCAACCTGGTCGTCTACGCGTTTTTGTGCCGGGTGATCCATCTCAACGTCAATGTCAGCAATATCATTTCGATCATCGTGGCAATTATTTTTGCCTATATCACCAACAAGCTGATCGTCTTTCGCTCGCACTGCAGCAGCTTCGGAGAGCTGGCGGCGGAGTGCGTCCGCTTTGTGGGCGCGAGGCTGGCGACCATGGCGATTGAGGTGGGCGGCGTCTTCCTCATCTACAATGTCATGCACCAGGATGAGATGATCGCGAAGCTGGCGACCCAGGTCCTGGTCGTGATCGGCAACTACTTCATCAGCCGTTTCATTGTCTTCCGGGACAGGAAGTAAGGTGTAAAATGCTTTTATCCGTAATCGTGCCCTGCTTTAACGAAGAGGGAAACATAGATCTTTTTTACGATGAGACCGTGAAGGCACTGGGAGACCTGATGCCCGAGACGGAACTGATCTTCGTCAACGACGGGAGCAGGGACGGGACGGTGGAAAAGCTCCGCGCCCTGTGCGCGCGGGCGCAGTACCGGGTCCGGGTGGTGAGCTTTTCGCGGAATTTCGGCAAGGAGGCAGCGCTTTTAGCCGGGCTGGAGCACGCGACGGGGGACTTTACGTCCATCATCGACGCGGACCTGCAGCAGAACCCGTCCTATATCGTGGAGATGATGCAGATTCTGAAGGATCATCCGGAATATGACGCGGTCGCGGCCTACCAGGAGGAGCGCAGGGAGAATTTCCTCATTTCATTTATCAAAAAGGCCTTCTACAAGGTCATGGACAGCCTGACGGATGTGAAGATCATGCAGGCGGCCAGTGACTTCCGGCTTCTGCGCCGGCCGGTGGTGGACGCCATCCTGTCCATGCCGGAAAAATGCCGTTTTTCCAAGGGAATCTTCGCCTGGGTGGGCTTTGAGACTTACTATATGCCCTACGAGGTGGAGGAGCGCGCCAGCGGGACCTCCAAGTGGAACTTCTGGAAGCTCCTGACCTATGCCTTCGACGGGATCGTGGCCTTTTCCAATAAGCCCCTGATCATGTCCTCGGTGGTCGGTTTCTTCATCTTCTGCCTCTCGATCCTCTACCTGATCGTCATTGTGGTCAAGACCATCCTCTGGGGCGATCCGGTCGCCGGCTTCCCGACCCTGGCCTGCCTGATCCTGATGCTGTCCGGCATCCAGCTGCTGGGGATCGGTATCCTGGGCCAGTACATGGCCAAGAATTATACCGAGACCAAGGGCCGGCCGGTCTATATCGTCAAGGAGGAACTGGACAGCGCGGACAGCGCGCAGGGGCCCGGCGCAGCCATGCCGGGGCAGGACAAGTAAGTGCCGGACAAAAATCGTCTCTACTGACGGGAAACCACAAAACAGACCCGCACAAAACAGATCCAAATAAAACAGATCCAAATAAAAATAAGCCAGGACCACCGGCACGATCGGTGATTCTGGCTTATTTCAATGCGGCGGAAGAATCTCCTGCAGCGGACCATGCCGGCTGCCGGTGGATCAGCCCAGGCTCCGCACCATGTGCGCCACGAGGTTGGCGCAGTTCTCCGCGGCCTGGTGTTCGAAGGTCTCGTAGGTGACGTCGGCCTCCTCGTCGGCCTTGTCGGAGATGGCGCGCAGGATGACGAAGGGGATGCCGTTGACAAAGGCGGTGTGGGCGATGGCGGTTCCCTCCATCTCGGTGCACAGGGCATGGAAGGTGTCCACGATGCGGTGCTTCTGGTCAGCGGTGCAGATGAACTGGTCGCCGCTGACGACACGGCCCTCGAAGATGCCGATGCCGGGCGCTGCCTCCCGGCAGGCGGCGATGGCGGTGCTGCGCAGGGTGGGATCGGCGGGGAAGGACTTGAGCCCGTTGGGCGTCCCCATCTGGGGGATGACGCCGGGCTCATAGCCGAAGGCGGTGACGTCGACGTCATGATAGACGGCGTCGGTGGAGACGACGATGTCTCCGATGTTGATGCGGTGGTCGAGGGAGCCGGCGATCCCGGTGTTGAGCAGGTGGGTGACCCCGAAGCGGTCGATCAGGATCTGGGCGCAGATGGCGGCGTTGACCTTGCCGACACCGCTCTTGACGATCACGACGTCCGTGCCGCCCAGCTTTCCGACATGAAAGCGCATGCCGGCAGCTTCGACGATCTCTTCAGAGGCCATTTCCTGTGTGGTGAGCTTTTCGATTTCGAGGTCCATGGCCCCGATGATTCCGATTTTCATGTTGATTACTCCTGTCATTTATTATTCCGGATAGACCAGGTGGGCGTCGTCGATGCCGTAGAGGGTCCGGTTGAGGTGGCGGTCAGCCAGCCAGCGGGCCATGGTCAGGTTCTGGTCCAGGTAGTTGCCGCAGTCGCGGGCGGCGGCGCCGGGGATCTCGCCCTCGTAGTCGCGGATGAATTCGTACATCTGCGTGATGAGGGGGACGATGTCCCGGGAGCTGTACTCGCCTGCCATGAGCAGGTAGAAACCGGTCCGGCAGCCCATGGGACCGAAATAGACGATCCTGTCCCCGAAGGTCTCGTGATTTCTCAGGAAGGTGGCGCCCAGATGCTCGATGGTGTGCATCTCCGCCGTGTTCATGACGGGCTCCCGGTTGGGGGCGGTCATCCGCAGGTCAAAGGTCGTGATGGCGGCGTCCCCGTAGTGATCGACGCGGGAGACGTAGATGCCGGGCTCCAGCAGGAGATGATTGATGGTGAAGCTGGTGATTTTTTTGAGTTCCAAAAGGGCCTCCTTTATATTGAAGTTCTATGCGGGTAAGCTGATTTTGATGTCATATAGTCCGCGCGAGAACTGCGATTCGCCGATATACGCAGTCAGCCGAAGATCCTTCACGCGCGTCATGGCATTATACCGGTTGACAGTTTTCTATTTTAACAGAGACAAAAAAAGGAAGCAATGAGGGAGAAGTTCAGACTGTTCAGCCTGCTATGAAATTCGAGGCGTTTTTCGCGGCATTTTCGCGAAAAACCTGAGTGGAACGGCGTTCGCCCCATTCGCGAAGCGAATTTAGAATGGGCGAACGCAAGTTACTGCAATGCGAAGCTTTGCTTCCGCCCTCGAGAGGGTGTGAACAGTAACAGGGAGAAGCTATGACCTGTAGCGCGGTGATAACGAAAGTGACAAACGGAACTTGAGCGGGTATAATAAGATTCGGCTTACTATCCTGACTTGCCGCTTTTATGCTGCTTTCCCGGTGAACATACGGCAGACAGAGCAGCTTTTCATCACCGGTCCGGTGACTGGTGATATCTTCGCGGGGCGGCACGCCCCGGAATCCCGTGCTTTACCGGGAAACCGGACACGCAATGTCAGCGGGAATAATCGGATATATCATCGAAAGGAGCTGTTTACGCATGCCCATTATCGGAAACAAAAAAGAAAAGGATGTCATCGCCAGCATGTTCCTGACGGCGGCGATCGTCATGATCTTCACCCAGATGACAGGCGTCGTCGCGACGATCATCGACGGTATTGTGACGAGCCGTTTTCTGGGCTCTGACCAGTACTCGGCCGTCGCCCTGCTGGGGCCCCTGGTCAACATCGTGCTGCTCTTTGCCAGTTTCGTGTCCATCGGCGGCCAGATCGTCTGCTCCAATAAGGTGGGAACGGGCGACCGGGACGAGGCGAACGCGGTCTTTACCTTCTCGCTCCTGTTCGGGATCCTGGTCGCGGCGGCCTTTGTCATTTTCAGCGCCATCTCTCCGGGGACCCTGCTCCAGATCTGCGGCGTGTCCCACAAGGGCAGGCCGGAGCTCTACGAGCACATGCTCGAGTATCTGCACGGCTATATGATCGGCATTCCCGCCGTGATCATGGTGCAGATCCTCAGTCCCTTCATGGTCATGGACAACGGCAAGCAGCTGGTGTCTCTCTCCGCGACGGTCCTGTGCCTGACGGACATCGCGGGAGACTTTATCAACGCCCTGGTCATCAAGGGCGGTGTCTTCGGAATGGGCGTCGCGACGTCCATTGCCATGTGGCTGCAGCTCCTGGTCCTGCTGATGCACTTTGTGAAAAAGGAGGGCTATTTCCGCCTGTCGCTCAAGAGCCTGAAGGCGGCGCACATCAGGGATATCGGGCAGAACGGCCTGATCTCCTTTGTCAAGAAGCTCGCCACCATCCTCCGCGATATCCTGACCAACCGGATCAACCTGGTCGTGGCCGTCAGCACGGCCGCCGTGGCGGCCAAGGGCATGCAGGCCGACCTCAATAGTCTGATGTTCTGCATCAGCATCGGGATCGGCAGGACGCTTTTGACCATGTCCTCCATGTATTACGGGGCGGAGGACCTGGACGGCCTCAAGCGGGCCTACAAATACGCCATGCTGCTCTGCATCCGGCTCCTGGCCGTGGTCGGGGTGATCCTCTTTATCGCCGCGCCCCTGGTGTCTCGGATCTACACCAGTGACCCGGAGGTGACCGCCCTGTCCGTATTCAGTATCCGCTGCATGGCCATCAGCCTGGTCCCGGACGCCCTGAACGAAGCCTTTCAGGACTACCTGCAGGGCATTCAGAACCGGAAGCTCGTCAACACCCTGTGCTTCGCCGAGCGCTTCTTCCTCCCCGTGGCGACGGCCTGGATCCTGGGCATGGCCTTCGGGTCGAGGGGGATCATGGCCTCGATGGCGGTCGGCAAGATCATCCTCTTCCTGCTGGCTTTCGTCATTGTCTGTGTGCGCTGCAAGGGCCTTCCCCGAAAGCTGGAGGACATCATGTTCCTGCCGGAGGGCTTCGGCGGGAAGGAGGAGGACAATATCTACGCCCGCATCTCCACCATGGAGGATGTGGTGAGAGAGAGCGAGCATGCCCATGAATTCTGCATCGCCCACGGTGTGGACGGAAGAGGCGCCAACATGGTGGCCCTGTTTGTCGAGGAAATGGGCGGCAACATCATCCGGCACGGAAAGGCCAGGCGGGGCGGCAGCGTCTGCGCGGACTACAGGATCTCCGCAAACGGCGGCCGGATCGGGATCAGCCTGCGCGACTACTGCGAGGAGTTTGACCCCATGAAATTCAATGAGATCCACAGGGACGACAACCGGATGTCCAACATCGGGATCCGGATGGTGATGGCCCTGGCGAAGGATATACGCTACATCAACACCTTCAACAGCAATTGTCTCTTCATGTACCTGGAGAACAACTGAGAATGCCCCGTCGCGCAGAGCGCACCGGAATGGAGGGAAAAAATGAGAAACACCATTGAGAATGATTATATTGTCGTCTATCCGGAGGGGAAGATCACATCCAACAATGCCGATGCCCTGAAGACCGGGATCCAGGAGATCCTGTCCGCGAATCCAGGAAAGAAGCTCCTGCTCGACCTGGAGGACCTGGAGTATATCTCGAGCGCGGGACTGCGCGTGCTGCTCTACTATGTCAAGCAGCAGAAGGGTGAAAAGCTGATCGCCAGGAACGTGAATCCGGAGATCTATGATATCTTCCAGATGACCCATTTTGACATGCTCATGGACATCAAGCGGAAGCTCCGCGAGGTCTCGGTCGAGGGCTGCGAGATCATCGGGCAGGGCGCCGTGGGTACCGTGTACAGGGTCGATGACGATACCATCGTCAAGGTCTATGAAGTGCCCGACAGCCTGGCCATGATCGAGAACGAGCAGAATATGGCCAAGGAGGCCTTTATCAAGGGGATCCCGACGGCGATCTCCTACGACATGGTCAAGGTCGGAGATAAGTACGGGTCGGTCTTTGAGCTGCTCAGGGCGACCACCTTTAACGACGAGCTGATCAAGGCGCCGGAAAACAGGGACGAGCTCCTCCGCAGATATGCCGGGCTTCTCCGTCAGATCCACGAGGTAGAAATGGACCCCGGTGTCCTGCCGGAGGCCAGGGATGTTTTCCTGGGATATCTGGACGACCTGAAGGGGCACATGCCGGAGGACCTGTACGGTCGTCTGAGAGAGCTCCTGAGCGGCATGCAGGAAAATCTGCATGCAGTCCACGGCGATATCCAGATGAAAAATGTCATGCTCAGTGAAGATGAGCCCCTCCTGATCGATATGGATACCCTGAGCACCGGCGACCCGGTCTTTGACCTGCAGGGGATATATGTGACCTATGTGCTTTTCAACGAGGACGAGCCGGACAACACGGAAAAATTCCTGGGCATCCCCGCGGATCTGAGCCAATATGTCTTCGACCGGACCCTGGAATACTACTTTGAAGGGAAGAGCAGGGAAGAGCTGGAGGCGGCGCGCAAAAAGATCAGTCTTGTCGGCTGCATCCGCTTCCTCTACCTGGTCGCCGTATTCAACATCGGCCTGCCGGAGCTGATCGAGGTCAGGATCGCGCATACCCTGGACAGGATCAGGGAGCTCTCCGGCCAGGTCGACTCGCTGGAGGTCGGGGCAGGCTGATATATATGTGCGAATCACGCAGGGCGCAGGATCCGCAGGCAGGTCTTGCATCCTGTGAGCCTGTGAGCCTATAACCTGAAGCCATGGCTGAGTTGGTAAAAAGGCCATGCCGGCAGGCGCGATACACCGCAAAAAAAGAGACAAAAGACAGAGAACAGAGAATGGAACAGTTTGCACTGGAACATAAGCTCCTTCGGGAGGCGCCGGACCTGCATCAGAGCTTCCGGGACAGCCTGGTGAGCCTGCACGGGATGCTGGAATCGTTTTTTTCGTGGTTCCCGGATTTTACGGACCACTCCATCCTGCACAGTATGGATGTACTGGCTTTTTCCAACATACTTGCGCGGGATTACATTGACAGGCTCAATGCGGCGGAATGCTATGTGCTCATCATGGCCTGCTATCTGCACGATATCGGGATGGGCGTCAGTCTGAAGGATTTCGAGATCTTCCGCAGAAAACTGAGACTGAAGGCCTGGCTGGAGGCGCATAAGAAGACGAATGCGCCGAATATCATAAGGGCTTTTCACAATGAGCTCAGCGGATTATTCCTGCGAAAATACAGCAGGCTGTTCGATATCCCCTCGGAAGACCTCCTGTTTGCCATCATTCAGGTATCCAGGGGGCACAGGAAAACAGATCTCTACGATGAAAAGGAATACCCGGATATCCAGACGCCGTCCGGGATGATCCACACGGCCTATCTCTCCGCTGTGATCCGGCTCGCGGATGAGCTGGACGTAGGTGCGGACAGAAATCCCGAGATCCTGTTCGACACGTCGACGCTGACCAGGCAGGTGGACATCGACGCCTTCGGCACGCATGAATCCATCCGGACCGTCGAGATCCTGCCGGACTGTGTCGTCCTGCACTGCCGGCCCGTTGAGCCCAGGTTTGTGGACCTGGTCGAGGATCTGCGGGGGAAGCTCCAGGAGACCCTGGATTACTGCCGGGACGTGGCGGAAACCAGGTCGGACTTCCGCATCACCCAGAAGGAAGTTCTCGTAAAATACATCTGAGAGGAAAGAGTGAAAAAAACGCTCGATAGCGTTTTTTTCACTCCGGAGGTTTGCGTCGAAGCGCCGCAAACCTTCTGTGATCGCATCGGAGAAACCCGTTCCGGGCTTTCTCCTCGCGTGTCTCAGCGCAGGAGCGCTTCGACATAGAGGGAAGTATGTTAGGAAGAAATAATAAAAATCAGGTGGAGGATGTGGCTGTCGTGAACGGCGGAGCCGCAGAGACTGCTGCGGATGTGATGGAAACTGCAGCCGGAGACGCGGCGGAGCAGGAGACGGTATCTGGCGGGGCCGATGAGGATCGTGCGGAGAAGGGACCGGGCTGGAAATACTACCTGGTCTATTTCGCGTGGTATACCCTGCTCTTCGGCCTGACGGCGGCGGCCGTCTTTGTGTGGTTCTGGCTGAAAAAGCGCCGCTTCGTCTGGAAGACGGACGGGGTCAACCAGCATTATTACGGACTCCTCTTTTTCGCCAGATGGGGCAGGGAGGTCCTGCAGCAGTTCCGGGAGACCGGTGTATTCCGTCTGCCCACCTTTACCCTGCGCATGGGTTACGGAGGGGACCTGTTCACGACGCTGGCCTACTATGTGATCGGCGATCCATTCAGCCTGCCGGCAGTCTTCCTGCCGGAAAAATACCTGCTGGCCTTCCACGACATCATGCTCATGGTCCGGTTCTGGCTGGCCGGCATCACCTTCAGTGCCTACAACTTCTATCTGGGCAGGAAATCGCGGGTCGCAGTCCTGGCCGGCGCCCTGGTCTATGTCTTTAACGGCTTCACGCTCGCGGGCATGCGGCACCACTATTTCCTGAATCCCTTTATCTTCTTCCCGCTCCTGCTGATCGGCTGTGAGCGGATCCTCCGCAGCAAGAAGCCGGGACTGTTCGTCTTTATGGTCTTCCTCACAGCGGTGAGCAATTTCTACTTCTTCTATATGATCGTGCTCATGACAGTCCTGTACGCGGTCTGGCGGGCCCTGTGGATGCGGGGGCTGCGGCAGTTCGGCCGCGTGCTCCTCGACGGTCTCTCCTTTGTCTGGTACGGACTGCTGGGGACCCTGCTGGCGGCTTTTGTCTTCCTGCCGGTCGTTCTGCGTTTCCTGGAGGATCCGCGGGCGGCGGACGACAAGACGATCCCGCTCCTGTGGCCGGTCAAATACTATCAGAATTTCCTGGACAGCTTTCTGAGCAACGGATCGTCGGCGCTGGCGGATTCCTGGACCTATATGGGATTCGGCGCGGTGGCGGCATTCTGCGTGCTGTTCATCTGCGCGCAGTGGAGAAAGCACCGGGACCAGAAGGCGGCGCTGGTCGTCCTGACAGCCCTCCTGCTGACGCCGGCGGCCGGCTATGCGCTGAACGGCTTCTCCTACCCGGCCAACCGGTGGATGTGGGCCTATGCCCTTCTGATCGGAACCATGACGGCCACAGCGGTCTCGGAGATCGCGGAGGCGGGCATCCGGCAGATTCTGGGTGCCCTTGTGCTGCTGGGGCTGGCTGCGGCGGCCTGTGTCGGCTGGCACTACACGTTTTCACGTGAATCCGCCCTGTTTGTGATCATTGCCCTGTTCGGTGTCGCCGCAGTCCTGCTCATCCGGGTCATGATGCTGGAGAAGGGCCGGTACAGCTTCGGCCGCTACAGCTATGCCCTCCGTGTGCGTGCGGTCCTCCTGGCCTGCGTGATCGTCACGATCGCGGCGGCGGGATACTTTACCTATGCACCCTCCGCGGGGGCGGGCGTCCTGGAATATATGTCCAGGGCCCAGATCGACCTGCTGACATCCAGAGATTCCGCCGCGGCGGCAGAGCTCCTGGGGAGCGGCCTGGCGGCAGAGAGCGGCGGTGCGGCAGAGGCGGATCCTTTTTACAGGTATACGACCTTTGACCCCGAAAACAATACATCCATTCTCCACGGTGTATCCAACACCCAGTATTACTGGAGCCTGTCCAACTGGAACGTGTCCCGTTTCCTGAGCGAGACCGGCCAGCTCAACTCCATGATCCACCAGTACGATACGCTGGATGACCGGACGGCGCTCAACGAGATCGTCGGAATCCGGTATTTCCTCTCGGATACGCCGGAGGGCATCCCCTTCGGGTACGAGAAGGCGGAGGGCCTCTCCTACAGCAATGAGGACCTGTGGCCGGAGAACGAATCGGCCTCCCGCTACAGCTGCGAGGTCTATGAGAACAAATACGCGCTGCCCTTCGGCTTTACAACGGACCGCTGGATGAGCAGGGCGGAATACAATAGCCTGGATATCCCCCAGCGCCAGCAGGCCCTCCTGCAGGGCGTCGTGCTGGAACAGGATCCGGGGGAGGGCTTCACGGAGCTCGTGCCGGCGGACAGCAGCCGGGCGGGGGAGCGGGGAACGGCGCAGACGGCCTTTTCGGAGCAGTGGATCCCCGCGGAGATCGAGTACGACAAGGAGATCATCACAGAGGCGGACCTGACAATGGACGACGGGAAGCCCATGCGGTTTGAAGCCGCGGAGGGCGGAGGCTCCGTGACGCTCCGCTTCGAGGGCCTGGCCGACTGCGAGACCTACCTGTACGTGCGCGGCCTGCACTACACGCCGCCGGCGGGCAGAACGGGCGCTCCCAAGCTCCTGATGTCTGTGGACGGCTTTGCCGGAGAGAAAAAATGCACCGCCAAACAGATCGGCTATACGACGGAGCGCGACCCCTGGGCGACCGGGCGGACCGACTTTGTGGTCAATATGCGCTACCGCGCGGAGGCGCTGGACAGGATCCGCCTGTCACTGCCGGCGGCGGGGACCTATACATTTGACGCGATCGAAGTCGTCTGCCAGCCCATGGATGCATATCCCGCCATGGCAGAGGCGCTTCGCGCCCAGGCCATGACTGACCTCGACATTCACGAGATGGGCGACAGCTGTGCGACAGACAGGATCACGGGCAGGGTCACCGTGGACGCGCCCAGGATCCTCTGCCTGCAGATCCCGAAGACAGAGGGCTGGACAGCCTATGTCGACGGTCAGCGGACAGAACTGATGCAGGCGGACACCATGTTCAGCGCCCTGCCGCTCGCGGCGGGGACGCACGAGATCGAGCTGCGCTACCAGACACCCGGCCTGCATCTGGGCGCCTTTATTTCCGCGGGCACACTGCTCCTCCTCATCCTGTTCACGATCGTCTATGCGATTGTTTCGGCCATCCTGCACGCCGTCGACCGGCGCCGTGAGGACGTGCCCGAGGGCAGCTATGAGAGCCTGCCGGCGGAGACGCCTGCGGAAGCGGAAACCGGGGCGGAAGAAGTGAACGAGACAGCAGGAGAAGAAACAGAGACTCCTGCGGAAGATATTGACAGCGCGCCGGAAGAAGCGGAGCAGGAAACGGAAAGTGAGCCGGCGGAATCTATTGAGGAGTCCGCGGAGGACATGGAAACCGGGGAGGAGGAACCCTCCGGGGAGCTGCCTGCGGAAGTGGAATAAAAACTGCGCAGGACTGCTGCGCAAAAAAGATGGAGTCGGTATGAGTGACCTGATCAGTGTGATTGTACCCTGCTATAATGAGGAGGCCTCCCTGCCCCTCTTCCATCAGGCGATGGAGGGCGTCATGGCGCAGATGGAGGACTGCCGGTTCGAGATCCTGCTGGTCGACGACGGATCAAAGGACGGGACAGCCGACGTCATGCGCGAGCTCGCGAAAAAGGACCCGCGCGTCAGCTATTTCTGCCTGTCGAGGAATTTTGGCAAGGAGGCGGCCATGTACGCGGGCTTCTGCCATGTGCAGGGGGATTATGCTGCCGTGATGGATGCCGATCTGCAGGATCCGCCCGACCTGCTGCCGGAGATGTTCCGGATCCTGCAGTCGGGGGAGTACGACAGCGTCGCGGCCCGGCGCGTGAGCCGGGCGGGCGAGCCGCCCATCCGCAGCTGGTTCGCCCGCAGGTTCTACAGCCTGATCAATAAGATCTCCGAGGCGGATATCGTGGACGGAGCCCGGGATTTCCGCCTGATGAAGCGGGAGATGGTCGAGGCCATCGTCGCCATGGGTGAGTCCAGCCGTTTTTCCAAGGGAATCTTCGGCTGGATCGGCTTCCGGACCTACTGGATGCCCTATGAAAATGTGGAGCGGGTCGCCGGCGAGACCAAGTGGAGCTTCTGGGGCCTGCTCGGCTACGCCCTGGACGGGATCGTCAATTTTTCCCATGTCCCGCTGGACATCGCCTCCTGGTTCGGGATCCTGATGACCGTGGTCTCCTTCCTGGCCATTCTGTTTATCATTGTGCGCAAGCTTCTGTTTGGAGATCCGGTCGCCGGCTGGGCGTCTACCGCCTGTATCATCACCTTCATCGGCGGGATCCAGCTCCTGTGTCTGGGAATCATCGGCAAATATCTGGCGACAGTCTATGTGGAGGTCAAAAAGCGCCCCCATTTCATCATCAGTGAGAGCAGCCGGGACGATGTGAAACGGATCGCGTAGTTCATCTCAGTGGGGGATCCCCCGTTTTCTGCAAGCGGCGGGACCGGTGCGCAGGACGCGCAGGCGAGTCCTGAACAGGATCGCGATCCGGAAGCGGAAATAAGGACGGTTTTGGATATATGACATTTCGAAAAAGAAGGGTGGTCGTCTTTTCCACCGTGATCCTGGTGCCCATGCTCCTGTTCTGGATCGCCTTCACCGCACTGGGGAATTATCTCGTGGGCGAGGGCGGAGAGCTGCAGGGCTACACCTCGATCGTGGGAAACTATGACGACTATGATACGGAGGCGGAGGCGCTGGGGCGCGAGGCGGCGGCCGGCACCGAGAAGCTGGAGGATATAAAATATCTGGAGGAGCTGAGCGGCCGGATCCGGGAGCGGAACCTCTATCTGGCGGTGCGCAGGAATAAGGAGCTCTACTACGCCAGCGACAAGCAGATGGCGGCCATGGACCTGAGCAGTCTGCCGGGCTTCAACGGGACGCAGACGGGCCGGCTGCAGGAGAACGCCTTTATCCATGCCGGCCACAGAAATCTCATGGTCCGCCAGGTCGATTTCCGCTTTGAGAACGGGGACGAGGGGAGCCTCTTTGTGGTCACCCGCATCCTGGGCCTGATCTCGGGAAAATTTCTGAGCGGCCTGATCGTCTCCATGCTGACCATCCTGGTCTTTACGGCCTTCCTGCTGGTCAGGTGGCTGGAGAGCAGTATTTTTACACCGATCAGCGCCATCAATATCGCTATGAACAACATCCGTGACGGCAATTTCACCTACACGCTGTCGACCGGGGAGGAGGGCGAGATCGGCGATCTCTACCGCAATTATGAGGACATGCGCCTGCGGCTCAAGGAGTCCGCGGACGAAAAGCTGGAGCGCGAGCGGGCCAACCGGGAGCTGATCAGCAATATTTCCCATGACCTGAAGACGCCCATCACCTCCATCAAGGGCTATGTCGAGGGCCTGATCGACGGGGTCGCCAACACGCCGGAGAAGCAGGAAAAATACGTCAGGACCATCTACAACAAGGCCAATGACATGGACCGCCTGATCGATGAGCTGACCCTGTATTCCCGTTTTGAGAGCGACCGCATACCCTATAATTTCCACCGCCTCAATGTCGGAGACTATTTCGGCGACTGTGTGGAGGAGATCGGGATGGACATGGACGCCCGCGGGATCGAGCTCAACTACACCAATCTCGTGGATCCGCAGACCATGATCATCGCGGATCCCGAGCAGATGAAGCGGGTCATCAACAACATTGTCGGCAACAGCGTCAAGTACATGGACAAGGAGAAGGGCCGGATCGATTTCCGGATCCTGGACGAGCACGACAGCGTCCGCATCGAGGTCGAGGACAACGGCAAGGGTATCGCCGCCCGTGACCTGCCCAACATCTTCGACCGCTTCTACCGGACCGATTCCTCGCGAAATTCCAGGCAGGGCGGCAGCGGGATCGGCCTCTCCATCGTCCGCAAGATCATCGAGGACCACGGAGGCTACATCTGGGCGACCAGCCGGGAGGGCGAGGGGACCTGCATGCACATCGTGATCCGCAAATATATGGAACAGGATGATCCGGATGTGGAGTCCGTGGAGGATCTGGAAGAAATATAAAATGACAGGCAGTTTTGAAAAAAGGAGCAGCTATGAGCAAAATTCTGATCATTGAAGACGAAGAAGCGATCGCGGACCTGGAGAAGGACTATCTGGAGCTGTCGGGATTTGATGTGGAGATCGAGACCCGCGGAGACCGCGGTCTCACCGCCGCCCTGCAGAAGGACTTTGACCTGGTCGTGCTGGACCTGATGCTGCCGGGCATCGACGGGTTCGATGTCTGCCGCAAGATCCGGGAGCAGAAGGACATCCCCATCCTCATGGTCTCCGCCAAAAAGGACGACATCGACAAGATCCGGGGCCTGGGTCTGGGCGCGGACGACTACATGACCAAACCCTTCAGTCCCAGTGAGCTCGTCGCCAGGGTCAAGGCCCATATGGCGCGCTATGAGCGCCTGGTCGGCGCCGGTCAGAAGACCAATGACGTGGTCGAGATCCGCGGCCTCAAGATCGACAAGACCGCCCGCCGCGTCTTTGTGGACGGCACGGAAAAAAATTTTACCACCAAGGAATTCGACCTGCTCACCTTTCTGGCCGAGAACCCCAACCATGTCTTCAGCAAGGATGAGCTCTTCCGCAGGATCTGGAACATGGACAGCGTCGGAGACATCGCGACCGTCACCGTCCACATCAAGAAGATCCGCGAGAAGATCGAGTTCGACACCTCCCATCCCCAGTACATCGAGACCATCTGGGGTGTGGGCTACCGCTTTAAGATCTGAGGATCTGTGCTGAGCGATATGACCCGGATGTAAAATGTGCAGCGCATGCTTGTATGCGGCTGCACATTTTCATAAAAAAGGGAGCGGCATAGTAGGAAAGAGCGAAAAATACTGTCGATACAGTATTTTTCGCTCTCAGAGCTTTGTGCCGCGCGGCGGCCCAAAGCTCTGTGGATCCTTCGGAGAATTCGCCTTCGCGAAATTCTCCTCAGGCTGCCGCTCTTGCGAGCGGCATGGTAGGAAAGTATGAAAAAAGATGAACGTACAGACAATGTTCAGGATAAAGTAACCGGCCGCAGGCCGGTAAGGGAACGCCTGGACAAGCGCCTGGCGCAGGAGGGATACGGGACGCGCAGCGAGATCCGCAAGGCCGTCCGCGCCGGCAGGGTATCGGTCAACGGGCATACGGAGAAGGACCCCGGCAGGCAGATCACGCCGGAGGATGAGATCTTTTTTGACGGAGAACGGGTCGGCCGGGAGACCTCGGTCTACTACATGCTGAACAAGCCGGCGGGCGTGATCACGGCGACAGAGGACGCGGCGCAGCGCACCGTCCTGGATCTGCTGCGCGATCCGGTCACTGAGACGGCGGAGCCTGTCCGCCGGCGGGGAATCTTCCCTGTGGGACGGCTTGATGCGGACACCGAGGGGCTGCTCCTCATCACCGATGACGGGCAGCTGGCCCACAGGCTCCTGGCGCCGGGCCGGCACGTGGACAAGGTCTATTACGCCCTGGTCAGCGGGGCCGTGACAAACGAGGATGTCAGGCTTTTTTCAGACGGCATGCAGGTCGGCGCGGAGGGGTCACAGGATGCCTTCCGGGCCCTGCCCGCGGAGCTGATGATCGTCAGCATGAATGGCAAAAACGCTGCGGGAGGCGCGGAGAAACCTGACGGAGACAGAGTCCCGGGGGGAAGGTCCGGAGAGCAGGCCGCGGGCAATACTGCCGGAAAAGAGTTTGAGGAACTGCGGATGGTGATCCCTGTGGATCCCGGAAGATATCTTTCACCCGAAATCACGGAATATACACAGACCCTTGTTACGATACGGGAAGGGAAATATCATCAGATCAAGCGCATGTTTGCGGCAGTCGGAAAAAAGGTCCTGTACCTGAAGAGGCTCTCGATGGGCCCGCTCCGGCTGGATCCGGCCCTGGAGCCGGGGCAGTTCCGGAAGCTGACCGAAGAGGAGATCCGGGTGCTGCAGGGGTGATTGTGCTGTCATTTTTCAACGTTCGGGACCGGGCCTTTGCTGTCTGGCGCCTGCAGAGCATGTACTGCCTCTATAAAGCGAAGCAGTAGAGGACCACATTCATAAGAGCTGCCGCACCGCATGGGGGTGGAGGCTCATGAAAATGCCTCATACACATGAAAAGCATGTGTTGCAGGAAAGGGATAAAGAAATGAAAAAGAAAATATATGCGGCTCTGGCGGCGGTGGCTGCCGCGGCCTGCATCCTGTCCGCCTGCGGACCGGAACCGGGACGGGGAGAAGAGGAGAATACAGAGAATATTCTGGCGGAGAGTGCTTCCGGTGAGGAGCAGGATGCCGTGGAGACGGAGGATGCCGGATCCGCGGCAGAAGATGATGCCGGCCTGGAAGAGACAGGTGCCGCGGCAGCTGCAGCGGCGGGCAGTACCGTCGAAGTTCCAGAAGCGATGGCCGGTGCGGGAGGCAGCACCGGTTCGACAGCCGCCCCGGCGGGAAGCGCCGCCGCATCTGTGACGACGGCCTCCGCAGGGCATACAGCCGCCGCGACGGCGGCCTCCGCGGCTGCGGGCGCGGAGGATCCGGCAGCTGCCATGACCTGGACCAATCCGGTCCGTCTGGACAGCGCCGCCCTGCAGAAGATCGAAGACTACCTGAACGAGGACAGCAGCTACGGCTTTCTCCTCTCCGCCTACGAGCGGCCCGAGGACATCGACCTGGAGCAGGTCTTTTACAGCGGCGCCGGCTATCCGCGGGAGGAGCTTTCAGGCAAGGAACTCGAGCGCTATCTCAGGAAGATCTCGCAGGATGAACTGCACACGGGTGTCACGAAGCTGACGGAGGATCAGATCGAGGACCTGCTGACCCGCAAGGCGGGGATCTCTCTGGAGGACTGTACGCGGCCCCTGGAGAACTGGACCTATATGGACCGCTACAAGGCCTATTATCACCAGCACGGGGACACCAACCAGCGCAGGGTTACATGTACAGATGGCTGGCAGCAGGGGGATACCCTTGTGATCCACTATCAGCCGGAGTCCTGGTCCGGCGGGGCGGAGGAAAAGACCGCTTATTACAGGCCGACCTATGAGGCGGTCCTGCGCGCGTCGGGGAAAGACTATCTTTTCCGCTCCAACACCTTCTGGATCCAGAAGGACCTGATCGAGAGCCAGTCCTATCAGGGGACCCTGGAGCCGGTCGGGGAGGTCTTTTTTGCTCCTTTTTATCCGGACACGGCGGCGAACCCGGGAGCGGATATCAGCTTCGGCCTGGTCAGGGACGGATGGCTGATCCAGACACTGGGGGAGATGGAGGACGGCAACGTGCGTACGGACCGTGTCTTTGCCGGCCTGGAGGCCGTGGATTTTACAGATTATAACGAAGACGGCTGCACCGATATCCTGACTGTCTGCAGCTATCAGAAAACCGGAGAGAGCGGGAATGCCAAGGGCCAGGTGCGCGAGGCCCGTGTCTACGACGGGACAGAGGACGGGGTCATGGTCCTGAACCGGGAGAAGACAGACCTCGTCAATCGGGATGTCGAATCGCCCGGGATTACCATGGTCACGGAGTACCTGACCGGGAAATCCGACGGAAAGAACCGGAGCTGGAAGTCCTGGAAGGAGGCCTATGCGGACCACCTGCAGAGACTGAACCCGGAGGAATATAAGGGCTATGCCCTGATCAGCCTGGACGAGGGGCGTACCCCCGCCTTTGTGCAGGTGGGAGCCACCAGTGAAAAGGGTGCGACGGTCGTCGTCTACCGGAACGGAAAGCTGGAGGAAACCTGGCTCAACCGCCGGAGCTTCCGCTACCTGAAGCACGAAAACCTGCTCTGCAGCTCGTCCGGCATCGAAAACCTCTACTATGACACCATCTACAGCATCACCGGAGGCAGACTCCGGGTCTCGACCCAGGGACACTACGGAAACCGGAACTTTGCCCGCCTCCAGACCGATGAGAACGGCGCACCGGTCTACCAGTATTTCTGGGACGGCGGGGAGATCTCCCGCAACGGCTACCGGGACGGACTCACCTTTGTCTTTGATGACACCCGCGCCGTGACATGCGGCGAAGACGACCTCCTGACTGCGGAGGAGATGTTCAAGGCACTGCAGTAACGTTGCAGTAAACCACCGGGAGAACTGTCCCGGGTGGTCTTCCAGACGACTTTCAGGATAATAAAGGCATCGTCCCGGCGGGCGGTGCCTTTTTCAGATTCCCTTCCGGGATTTGTGTGGGGATTTGTCTGAATTTTTTGTCCGGGATTTCCTTTGAGGCGCTGTTCCAGGTGCCTCCGGAGCCAAAAAGAAGATGCGGCGTTAAAACGCCGTTCCGCTCGTTTTGTGGGGGTGCCACGTAAAACGCCTCGATTTCGAGGGCGTCGGCACAGCAGCAAAACCTTGATGGCGAGAGCATCTTACAGCAAATACCTAGCAAAACAATGGGCAAATCGTGCCGAAACGGTGGAATCTTTTGATGCAAATGGTGTATACTGGAAAAAGTCTAATTAGTACCGGTTCTGAGAATCGGGATGCAGTCTGCCCGTAAAAGCACATAAGGCAGAGAGATGTATAAACAGGAGGTCATTGTCGCGATATGAAGATCATAGATATTCTCAACACAAAAGAAGTCACCCTTTCTTTTGAGGTCTTTCCGCCCAAGACGGAGGCCGGGATATTGACGGTAGAGCAGGCGACCGAGCAGATCGCTGCCCTGCGGCCGGATTTTATGAGTGTGACATACGGAGCCGGCGGCGGCACCAGCAAGCATACGACGCGGATCGCGGCGGACCTGCAGCAGAAGTACGGGACCAATGTGCTGGCCCACCTGACCTGCGTGTCCTCGACCAAGGAGATGGTCCGCGGTATGATCCGGAACTACCGCGAGAACGGAATCGAGAATATCATGGCCCTGCGCGGGGACATCCCGGCAGAGGGGCGCACCGTGTTTGACTATAACCATGCCTCGGAGCTGATCTACGATATCAAGTCGATCGACGACAGCTTCTGCATCGGCGGAGCCTGCTATCCCGAGGGACACGTGGAGTGCGAGCGCCAGTCGGAGGACATCATGCACCTGAAGGAAAAGGTGGATGCGGGCTGCGATTTTCTTACGACCCAGATGTTTTTTGACAACGCGACCATGTACAGCTTCATGTACCGGATCCGCGAGGCCGGGATCGAGGTGCCGATCGTGGCCGGCATCATGCCCATCACCAATCCCGGCCAGGTCAAGCGCAGCGTCGCCCTGTCCGGCGCCACGATTCCCCAGCGCTTCCGCACCATGGTCGACCGCTTCGGCGACGATCCGGAGAGCATGAAGCAGGCGGGCGTGGTCTACGCCGCGGAGCAGATCGTCGACCTCATCGCCAACGGCGTCACCCATATCCACGTATACAGCATGAACAAGCCCGAGATCGCTGCCGCCATCCAGAACAGCCTCTCCGCTCTGTGGTGAAACCGGCGGAAATCATCCGGGAAACTTGCCTGAAACCGTTTGGGACGGTTCTGAGTGGTACAAAAAGAACGGGAGAACCGTCTGGAAAACCGTCTGGGACGGTTCTATGCGGTACAAAAAGAACCGGGAAACCGCTCCGTGTGGTTCAGTTCCGGGCGGCAAAAAAGAACCGGGAGAACCGTCCCGGGCGGTTCTCCCCAGGTGATTCACCGGTCTCCGGATAGGAGAAAAACATGATCGAAACGGATAAGAGAGAAGTCTATCGTTATCTGGGATATCGTAAAAACATGCCTGACGAGGCGGTGGTCCGGCTGGTGGACGAGTGCCTGAAGGATTTGCAGGAGGCGGTGACGCCCAGATATATTTTCCGTGAGTACCCCATACAGAGTGTGTATCCCGCGGGCGGCAGCGCGGCGCAGATCCCGGTGCTGCGGATCGCGGGCATGGAGATCAGCAGCAGGAGCCTCATGCGGAACCTGCGGGGCTGTGAGAGTGTCTATTTGATGGGGACGACCCTGGGACTGGGGCCGGACAGGCTGATCGCGCGCGCGAGCGTGAAGCATATGAGCCGGGCGGTGATCCTGCAGGCCGCGGCAGCGGCCATGATCGAAGCCTGGACCGACCGGGTGAACGGGGAAATCATACAGGCAGCGGCGGCAAAAGGACTCTACTGCCGGCCCCGCTTTTCGCCCGGGTACGGCGATTTTCCCCTTGAGTTCCAGGAGGACCTGGCGCGGATCCTGCGCTTGCAGAAGGAGATCGGGGTCTCTCTGACGGAGAGCATGCTGATGATGCCCTCCAAGTCGGTCACGGCGGTCGTGGGACTGTCGCGCGAAAAGGCGGGCTGCGTCCTGCACGGTTGCGAGGAGTGCACGAAATCGCAGGACTGCGCCTTTGCGCGGAACAAGGTATAGAGATAGAGACAAAGCCACAGAATATTGCAAATCGTGCAAAATCCGGCGGCATGGAAAATGCAGCCATAAAATGGCAGCTGCGGGAGATGATGTCCTTATAGGCATCCCGCACGCGGGGCGCAAGACTCGCAAGCGAGTCTTGAATCCGGCAAAAAGAGAAGACAGGTTTTCTGCCGGTACAAAACGACAAAAGCATAGAAGCAGCAGAAGAAAAAAGAAACAACAGGAGCGATTGGAATGGCAGGTGTGAACAGGAGACCCTTGCTGGAGCGGCTGGGAAAAGAATGGCTGTTTTTTGACGGCGGGACAGGGACCATCCTGCAGGAAAAAGGCCTGCAGGGCGGGGAGCTTCCCGAGAGGTGGAACCTCACCCGGCCGGAGGATATCATCGACCTGCACTGCGGATACCTGCGGGCGGGCTGTGATATTTTCAACACCAACACCTTCGGGGCCAATGCCCTCAAGTTTCCGGATGAGGGGGAGTTGCGCGCCATCGTCGAGGCAGCGGTGTCCCTGGCGCAGGAGGCGCGCCGCAGGACCGGACGCGGGGACGCCTATATCGCCTTGGACATCGGACCGACGGGACGCCTGCTGGAGCCCCTCGGCGACCTGCCCTTCGAGCGGGCCGTGGACCTCTTCGGCCAGGTCGTCCGCATCGGTGCGGCGGCCGGCGCGGACCTGGTCCTGATCGAGACCATGAGCGACAGCTATGAGTCCAAGGCAGCCGTCCTGGCGGCCAAGGAGAACTGCGACCTGCCCGTCCTGATCACCAATGTCTACGACGGCAGCGGCAAGCTCCTGACCGGCGGCACGGTTGCATCCACCGTCGCCATGCTGGAGGGCCTGCGCGTGGACGGCCTTGGCGTCAACTGCGGCATGGGGCCGGAGCAGATGATCCCGATCGTCCAGCAGCTGGTGGAGACCGCCTCCGTGCCCGTCCTCGTCAATCCCAACGCAGGCCTGCCCCGCAGTGAGAACGGCCGGACGGTCTACGATGTGGATCCTGAAACCTTCGCCGTCTGGATGAAAAAGATCGCCGCCATGGGCGTGCAGGCCGTCGGAGGCTGCTGCGGCACCACGCCGGACCATATCCGCAGAACCGTGGAGGCGGTCCGGAATCTTCCTTTTATCCCGGTCAGCAGAAAACACCGCACAGTGGTCTCTTCGTATTCTCAGGCGGTCGAGATCGGCAAAAAGCCGCTCATCATCGGCGAGCGGATCAATCCGACCGGCAAAAAGAAGTTCAAGGAGGCCCTGCGGGACAACAATATCGAGTACATTCTCGAGGAGGGCCTGCGCCAGGAGGACAGTGGCGCCCACATCCTCGACGTCAACGTGGGCCTGCCGGAGATCGACGAGCCCCGCATGATGGAGACCGTCGTCACCCGCCTGCAGAGCATCCTGGCCCTGCCGCTCCAGATCGACACCTCCGACCCGGCGGCCATGGAGCGCGGCATGCGCCTCTACAACGGCAAGCCCATGGTCAACTCCGTCAACGGCAAGCGGGAGAGCCTGGAGTCCGTCCTCCCCCTCGTCGCCAAATACGGCGGTGTGGTGGTCGGCCTGACCCTGGACGAGGGCGGGATCCCGGAGACCGCCGACGGCCGGATCGAGATCGCGAAAAAGATCTACCGGGCGGCGGACCGCTTTGGCGTGCCCCGCGAGGATGTGGTGATCGACGCCCTGGCCATGACCATCTCCTCGGACACGAAGGGGGCCCTGGTCACGCTCGAGACCCTGCGCCGCGTGCGCGACGAGCTGGGCGGCCACACCATCCTGGGCGTCTCCAATATTTCCTTCGGCCTGCCCGAGCGGTCCGTCATCAACGCCCACTTTCTGACCATGGCCATGCAAATGGGGCTGTCCTGCGCCATCATGAACCCCGGCAACGAGGATATGATCCTGGCCTACCGCGCCTTCCTGGCCCTCTCGGACATGGACCCCCAGTGCATGGGCTACATCGACACCTGCGCCAATATCGTGCGCCGGCCTGCTTCAGCCAACATTTCGGGCGGCGCCGGGACCGCTGCGGGGGATGCGGCGGCTGCGCCCGGCACTTTGGCTGCAGTGCCTGAGGGAACTGCCGGCGGAAGAGCAAATGCAGGTGCCCCGGGCCTGCCCGGCGCAGCAGGCGGAAAAAACCAGGACAAATCCGGCGCCATGTCCCTGGCTGAGAGCATCCGGCGGGGCATGGGACAAAAGGCTGCCGAGGCGGCGAGCGCCCTGCTGGCGGAGGGCCTTCCTGCCCTGGAGCTCATCAACAGGGAGTTAATCCCGGCCCTCGATGTCGTCGGCAAGGGCTTTGAGAAGGGAACCATTTTCCTGCCCCAGCTCCTCATGAGCGCCGAGGCCGCCAAGGCTGCCTTTGAGGTCATCAAGGAGACCATGCGGGACGAAAAGCGCGAGGCCAGGGGCAGGATCATCCTGGCGACCGTCAAGGGGGACATCCACGACATCGGCAAGAACATCGTCAAGGTCATGTTGGAAAACTACGGCTATGACATCCTGGACCTGGGCAAGGACGTCGCCCCGGAGACCATTGTGGAGACCGCGCAGCGCGAGAAGATCCGCCTGGTCGGCCTCAGTGCCCTCATGACGACGACGGTCGTGAGCATGGAGGAGACCATCCGCCAGCTCCGCGAAAAAAAGCCCGACACCAGGGTCGTGGTCGGCGGCGCCGTCATGACACAGGAATATGCCGACTCCATCGGGGCGGACTGCTACGCGCCGGACGCCATGGCGACCGTGCACTACGCGGAGGAGGTATTCGGGTAGGAAGTGATAAATGATAACGGAGAACGGATAACGGAGAACGGATAACTGAGAACCGGCAGAAGCCGGGGCGGCCCGTCAGAGGCTGCCCCGGCGGCTTTGATTATATACAAGAAGAACCAACAGAAGCTTATTGAACGGAAAACGGACGCGCAAACATTCATATATGTGATAATTCACAAATGTTTCGCAATTTTGTATACAAAGATACATTGACGAACAGGCCACTGCCCTGTATAATGAAAATTCCGAACAGATGGAAACGCCCGCGCTCAACTCCGTCTACAGGGCTGATCGTTTTCGCATCCAGGTTCACTTCTTTCGACATAATTCTATTCCATCTGTCACCACCGAGCTGATCGGATGTTTTAATTGAATGCGCTTTATACGGACTTGCATGATGTGGATCCCGGATGTTTTCAGACGGGCGGACACCATGATTATTCCCTGACGCCGCCTGCTTTTTTCAGCTCGCAAAAGTCCCTGAAGACCTGCGCAGACTGAGGCGGAAGGGCTGCCTGCGGGCCCTGGCATATTTGTGGTTATGGGCGGGTGCCCGCAAACATGTATGATGGAAAGGAGGCTCTCATGGAGATTATCAGAAATACATATGAATATGCCCGGACACAGATGGGCACCACTGTCAAGAATGACACGATTCCGGATGAGCTCTTCCGGGAGTATATGGTCAACCGCGGCCTGCGCGATATCAACGGCAAGGGCGTCCTGACCGGCCTGACCAATATCTCGGAGATCAACTCCTTCCGGGAGATCGACGGAAAGAGGGTCCCCATCGACGGCGAGCTCTGGTACAGGGGTTACAACATCGAGACCCTGGTCAAAAACTTCGCGGACGACCGCTATGCCTACGAGGTCCTGACCTACCTCCTCCTCTTCGGCGAGCTGCCGGACGAAGAGCAGAAGAAGGAATTTATCCGTGTCCTGTCCGTGGCGCGCAACCTGCCTACCAACTTTGTGCGCGACGTCATTATGAAGGCGCCCACCAGGGACATCATGAACTCCATGACGCGCAGTATCCTGACCCTGGCGTCCTATGACAAATACGCCCAGCAGACAGACCTGGCCAATGTCATCCGCCAGAGCATTAACCTGATCGCCACCTTCCCCATGTTGGCGATCTACGGCTATCAGGCCTACAACCACTATGAGAATCTGGAGAGCATGTACATCCACAGGCCGGATCCGGACATGTCCACGGCCGAGAACATCCTCATGATGCTGCGCCCCGACCGCAAATTTACCCCGACCGAGGCCAAGGTCCTGCAGGCCGCCCTCCTGCTGCACATGGAGCACGGCGGAGGCAACAACTCCACCTTCACGACCCGTGTCGTCACATCCTCCGGCAGCGATACCTACGCCACCATCGCAGCGGCCATGTCTTCCCTCAAGGGTCCCAAGCACGGCGGCGCCAACATCAAGGTCATGGAGATGATGGCCAACATCCGCGAAAACGTCCGCGACTGGAACGACGACGAGGAGATCGAGGCCTACCTGACCCGGATGATCAAGGGCAGCGTCTTCGACCACCAGGGCCTGATCTACGGCATGGGCCATGCCGTCTACTCCCTCTCCGACCCCCGCGAGCGGATCTTCAAGGCCTTCGTCGCCCGACTCTGCGTCGAAAAGGGACGCGAAGTCGATATGATGCTCTACAAGAAGATCGAGGAGATCGCGCCCAGGGTCATCGCCGCGGAGCGCAAGATTTACAAGGGCGTCAGCCCCAACGTCGACTTCTACAGCGGCTTTGTCTATGATATGCTCGGCATCCCCGTCGAGCTCTACACACCCTTTTTCGCCCTGGCCCGCATCACCGGCTGGAGCGCCCACCGGCTCGAGGAGATCGTCGGCATGGGCAAGATCCTCCGCCCCGCCTACATGAGCGTCATGAAGCGGCTGGAGTGAGGAGCCCCAGGGAGGTTCTGAATGAAACGCAAAAAAGGCAGGCAGGAAAACAGGCTGCTGCTCCATCTGGTCTTCAGTCTGCTCCCGGTCCAGGTTCTGGTCGTTGCCATGGGCTCGGTCAACTCCCTGGTGGACGGGGTGGTCGCCTCCAGGTGTATCGCGGCCGAAATGGTCGGTGTGGTAGGGCTCTACTATTCTCTGCTGCGCATCAAGGACAACGGGATCCCCTTTAATCCGGAGGAGCGCGCGGCCCTGGTCCGGGAGGATTCTCCCTACAAAAACATCGGGACCCGCATCGTGCACGGGCTGGCGTCTCAGGTCAGCTACCAGAACCTGATGGGGCTGAACGTCCTGACCATCGAGGTCGGGCGGCATGCATGATGCTGGATCGGGCGGCATGCATGATAAAAAATGCGGCGGCAATGACATGCCGACACCGGAGGCCGCAGCGCATCATCGAGGCAGGGCAGGATCAGATGAGCGTCCGGGAATTCGCGCAGGGCGGGTATCCGGGCAGGGCATAAAACGATGCCTGCGCACTTTGTGCTCCGGCATGCTGCGGAAGGGTGCGTGCTTCCTGATGCCTGCGCACACGGTTTTGGATTTCCGGAATGATTGATTTCTGGAATGATTGGAGAAGTCAGATAGACAAAAGTCATTAAAAAAGCATCAGGAAGTTCCGAGATGCAAAGAATAAGGAGGTCAAAATGGCAGAGTTGAAACTTACCTGGCACGGGCACAGTTGCTTTACACTGGAGGAAAACGGATATGCGATCGTCCTGGACCCCTACGCGGACGGATATGTCCCCGGCTTCGGCTCCCTGCGCCTGACAGCGGACGCAGTGCTCTGCAGCCACGGCCACGACGACCACAACGCCGCCCAGTGTGTCCGCATCAATCCCGATGCGTCCGGAAAGGCATGTCCCTTCCGGGTCACGGAGATCCACTCCTGGCACGACGACGCGCAGGGCGCGAAGCGCGGCAACAACATCATCCGCATCTTCGACGACGGCCAGTATAGAATCGCCCACATGGGCGACATCGGCTGCCTCCCGGCCCAGGATCAGAAGGATTTGCTCAAAGGGATTGACGTCATGCTCATGCCCGTCGGCGGCTTCTTTACCATGGAGCCCGCGGATGTCCACGCCCTCGTACAGGAGCTGGCGCCCCGCATGCTCGTCCCCATGCACTACAGCGGCAAAGACTTCGGCTACGAAGTCATCGCCCCCCTGGACAAATACCTCACCCTCTGCGGGAATGAAACCGTCACCCGCCTGGACACCAGCACCCTGACCCTGCCCGCGGATGAGACGGAGGGCATTGTGGTCCTGCGCGTACCCGGGAGATAAAAACGGGAAGCACGGAGGGACCACGGGGACGGTTCTCCGGTCCCTATGGTTCCCCGGCGATGATCCGTCCGATCTCCGTATAGATCATTCCCCGTTTGCCGCGGTCTGACCGCATGAGGGAGATGGAATCGACATTCATAGGGATGTCCGGCAGTTCAATGCCGGGCATCCTTTTTATGTGGGCGCGCCGCACCAGGGTGATGTGGGGAGAGAAGCGCTTGCGGTCATAGGGGATGCCGGCCTGCGCCAGCGCATGGCGGACCTTGCGCGCGCAGGCCTTTAGTTCGTCGGACCGGGCGACACCGGCCCACCACAGGTCGCCGAAATTACCGAAGCCGCCCAGGCGCAGCGTAAACGGCCGGAAGACAACCGTTCCCAGGGCCTCCATCACCTCATCCGGATCGGGATAGTCTCCGATGAAGGCCAGGGTGATATGCACGTTCTCCACGGGCGTATAGTTTCCCGTCACCCCGCTGTGGAAGAGCTCGTCCTGTGCCTCCTCCAGTGCCTCTTTCCATGCGTCACTCAACTGAATTGCAATAAATAGTCTCATATCTTTTTATAAGAATTTTGGTGCTATTAATGCTCCCGTGCATCCTGTATATTCTTTCTGGGGTGCCACGGGGACGGTTCTTGGGGGGCCATGGGGATGGTTCTCCGGTCCCGGATGAAATTCCGAGGGGGAAAACACCGCTGGAGCAGCAGGGAGGGTCTATGGCCGTCCGGAGAAGGAACCAGAGAACCGTCCCTGTGGTTCGCCGTCTGTGTTTTCCTGCCAGACCCTTCCTGCAATGAGTACAGACAACACAGTAAAAGCTGCGACCACGACTTCGACCACAAGCGGGGATACATTCCTGCCGGACAGGATCACCGCGCCGGCGTCCACGATCAGATGGAGCACTATGGCAAGTGGATAATAATAGATCCGGTTTTTCTTTTTTGCCGCAAACCAGACCAGCACGGATAAAGAAATCTGCAGGATGACCGCAAGAATGCGCTCCACGCCCCCGATCAGGAAATACCAGGAAGGTGTCGTGATAAGCGCATGGATGGCTGCTTCCACCTGTTTTCGCATATCACCGGCGAGCGGTCCAGTCAGCACCTCGGTTCTTCCCGTATTGATCAAAACAGAATAAATGATGTTGTTGATGGAGGTGATCCCCAGGATGACAAAGGCCTCGATTCCCCCGTGGCCGGCACCGTACATCAGGGCATTCGCATCATTATCCCGATGATTTCGCAGGATCGTTTTAAAGGCGATGAACCTTCCGGTCTCCTCAAACAGGCCTGCCATAGCACCGCCATACAGGCCGTACAGCCAGATATTTTCCAATATGACCGCGCCCGCGTTTGTACTCAGAATGCATCTGTGCGCGAGCGACTCCAGCACAAAGGCAGACAGGATCATGGCTGCACATCCGATGAAGAAGGGAAAGAGAGCGGCCTTTTTTGCTCTGTGGAAATATATACAGAGTCCGACCGGCAGCGCTGCGGAGATCACCAGGGCAAGGCCCATAAAAAGGATCGATAAAACCGGTACTGTTCCTGCCATCATGAGTTCCCAGCCTCCTCTTTCTTTCAGAAAACCTCTGTATATATCTCGAGGACAAATCTGTTTCGCTGTCAAGTACTGTTATACTCCTCACATGCCCTTTTGTTTTATCCTACTCTATTTTCTGCCCTTTGTAAAAGAGGCTGCCCCTTTTGTGAGGAAGGAACATTTTTCGTGCTATACTAAGCAGGGTGCAACAGGGAAGACACCTCGTTTCAGAAAATCCGGGGCTGCAGGGCTGAGGGTACCAACACTCCAGGGGGCATTGCTCATTACTGACGCGCAAATCCGGACTTAGCGGGATGGGAAACGAATTCCTGTTATACATGGAAAATTAGAAAGAGAGGTTTCATATGAAGAAAAAGATGATGACTGCAGTGATCATGGCCCTGGTCTGCTGTGCGCTGCTGGCGGCCGGATGCGGGTCTGCCGCGGGCGGGTCCGGGACAGGGCAGGTATCAGATGAGAAAAATAATCCACAGGCGGATGCTGCAGCTTCCGCCGGAGGGGAGGCCTCGATCGCCCCGGCCGACCTCCATCATGTCGAGATCAAGGTCAAGGACTACGGGACGATCACCCTGGCCCTGGATGCCGGCGCCGCGCCCAAGACAGTAGAGAATTTCATGAAGCTGGCAGAGGAGGGCTTTTATGACGGGCTCACCTTCCACAGGATCATGGACGGCTTTATGATCCAGGGAGGAGATCCCCTCGGAAACGGAACCGGCGGCTCTGATGCGACGATCGAGGGAGAATTCGCCTCCAACGGCTTTGACAACCCGATCAGCCATGGAAAGGGCGTCATCTCCATGGCGAGAGCCCAGGATCCGGATTCCGCCAGCTCCCAGTTTTTCATCACCGTGGCGGATGCCGCCTTCCTGGACGGGGACTATGCCGCCTTCGGCTATGTGACAGAGGGAATGGAGGTCGCTGAAAAGATTGCAAAAGATGCGGTTCCGATCGACAACAACGGAACGATTCCGCCGGAGGCCCAGCCGGTGATGGAGACTGTCCGTGTCATTGACTGAAGGAAACAGTTATGAAATTTACCTGGTTTTTTTCCTACTCCGTTTTCGGCCCCTTGTAAAAGAGAGGCTATGACACTATAACACGAGGTTAAATGAAAAACCGCAAAAGAAAACCACAATAAAAAAACATAAGAGACGGTTCTCGCCGGTTCAAATAATTCTTGAACCGGCTGGAACCGTCTTTCATATTTGGCAGACCATGTCTCAGATCAGGTTTTATCCTACTCCATTTTCCGCCCCTTGTAAAAGCGCAGGACCGGCCGCCTGCACAGGACGGCTCCGGGGCAGGATCCGCGTCCTGCCCCGGACACATGTCTGCCGGGAAATATCCCTCCGGCAGCAGGTATACGCTGTCCGGAACTGTTCCGGTATCACAGAGCCTTATCCCGGCATCTTCGATCTTTCCGGTGTCCGCATTATATGCCTCCACCTTTCCGGTCCTCATATGGCTCTCTCCGTCGACGCTGATGCGCCCGTTCTGTACGCTTATGTGGATGTCCCCGTTGTATCTGGTGTTGAAGAGGGACGCATATTCCTGCACCGTCTCTGCCGGTTCGTTGACCCATCCGGAGCAGAGCAACCGGTCCCTGCTGCCAGGGAACGTCGAAAAAGCTATGCAGGGGGAGACCCGCTTTATGAAGGCGGGAATGTTCGACGTATTGCCGCCGTGATGGTCCATCTTGAAGATCTGCGCATTTATATCCGCATTCTTTTCTATCAGTTCTTCTTCAGTCTCTTTTTCGATGTCCCCTGCTGTAAGGAAGGATATGTCCCCGCAGGTCACCTTCGTTACAAGGGAGCAGTTGTTGATGTACCTGTTGACTGCGTCACGGTCTGCAAGGTCCTGATGCTCCGCATCCCTGTTCAGTAGGAGGACTTCGAAGCCGCATGACCCGGCGGTAAATTCCGTGCCTGTATCCAGGTACTGGATCCTGACGCCTTCCCTGTCTGCGTCTTCTATGATCTGCCCGAGCATTTCCTTTTCTTTGCTGAACAGTCCGCTGTCTGTGTCCATATATCCAGTATCCGGCATATAGAGCGTTTCGACATCGATCCCGCTCTTCAGGATGCCGGATACGTTCCCCATATGATCGTCGTGGTAATGCGAGACATAAATGGAGCAGGGCTTCCCGTCCAGTTTTTCTTCCAGCCAGCTGATGATGCCGTCATCCTCGGAGCAGGTGTCCATGAGCAGGAAATGCCCTTCGGAACACAGGAGCACCGCATCGCCGTAAGCGCCGTCGTCATTCCCGTAGTCATATACATACAGGTCCATGGAGGGGGCCTTGTTCGTCAGGCGGCAGTCCTCAAAGTAATGGCTCTTTCCGCCGCTGTAGACCCAGCCGTCCGCAGCGCTGCATACGCTGTCCCTGCTGACAGGATAATCTTCCGGATAGAAGTAATAGAAGTCCCCGTCTATATCGAGCAGGCCTTCGGCACAGCTGCCGTCTGCAGTGATATAGTACCTCTTTTCCCTGTACACGTTCCATCCTCCCCTGCAAAGGACACCCTCTTCATTGAACAGGTAATACCTGTCCCTGATCTTGACCAGGCCTCTGGCAGGCTTCCCGTCTTCATACATATATACAGTGCCTGCTGCTGTCTCGTTCCATCCGGGCATGACAGGCTCTTCCTTCAGGCCGGCGTCCGGATGCCCGCATCCGCCTGCGGCAAGGGACATGGCGGCCGCCATGAAAAGCACAGGCAGCAGGACCGGCACAGATCTGGATCTCTTCATCTTTTTTCCCCTTCCTCCCGTTCGGTTTTATCCTACTCCATTTTCCGCCCCTTGTAAAAGTATACCTGAACAATCTCCTTTGCACCAACTATTTCTTCCTGGAAATCGATGGTTTCAGTCAGGCTCAACATGGATGAAAACTGCTTTTCGGTAAGGCGCAGTACTCTGATCATCCCCGTATCCGGATGAGTAGCCTGCAGCCTGCGAATATGTGTATCTGCGCTTTTTCTGTTCGTAACGACCCGCATATAAATCTCCGGACCCCAGAGGACGTATCCGTCGGAAGCCAGGAATTTTCGGAAAGCAGTATAGGCGGTCTTCGTACCTCTTTTATTAGTTGGATTCAGCATCACTAGAATTCTCATCGTTTTTCCTTATTCTTTTATTTGCGGAATGATTTCGACAGGGAGCGTATGCGGTAAATGAATTCGGTTGCTCTCTTCTAAAATGAAAGCGCGGTACTCCCCTACAACCTTGTCAATGGACTGAAGTATGGACATTTTCTGGCCATCCTGTTCAACAGCACACAATACGACAGTCGCCAGCTGTTTCCTGTCATCTCTGGATATAGTTACATAGTGATCTGACGTGCATGCCTTTGTACTATGTCAGCGCGCAGAAAAAAATTTGAAAAAATTTTCTTCCTAAGCTTCGCTTAAGCTTGGACTGTTAATATGGCTTCATCGACAGGAAATAATGAATTACCGGAGGAAACAGGATCATGGACAAGGGGGGTGACCGGAAGATCCGGAGCCGCCAAATTCCTTCTGGTTTCCCAGGCATCAAGGAATAACATCTTAGGCAATACATCAAACGAAAGGACAGAAATATGAAGGCAGCAGAACTGAAGAAAAAATACAGGATCGTGATCACAGGCATGACGCTGGCGGCAATGCTGGCGGCCACGACGGCCTGCAGCCAGGCTTCAACGGGCGCGTCCTCCGGTACCAATGGAGCAGGCGGCGCCGCAGTCAGCAGTACAGCAGAAAATACGACAGCTGCATCCGACGCGTACGGATCGGACACAGACGAGGCGGAATCAGGAGCAGAGACGGATGGGCAGGATGAGAGTGCCACTGACAGCACCGGCGGCGCAAGTGCAGCTGCTGCAGGCGCGACAGACGGCAGCGCGGCAGCCGGGACAGCAGCAGACAATACGGAAGCTGTGGATGGAGCCGCGGCAGGCGCAGAGGTGACGCCCGGCCCTGCGAAGGATTCCATCACGGTCAGCGAGACGATCGAAAATGCGGAGAACGGCGCCCATGCCATCACGGCGGACGGGGAGGAACTGTCCTATGCCAATACGGCCGTGACCAAGACCGGCGACTCTGATTCCGGCGACGAGGCGGATTTCTACGGGGACAACGCGGCGATCTTCGCGACCAACGGCGGGACATTGAATCTGACGGACATGGTCATTGAGACCAACGGAACACACGCCAACGGCGTCTTCAGCTACGGAGAGGGCACGACGGTCAATATCTCGGATTCCTATATCTCCACAAGCGGCAACTGTTCCGGCGGCCTGATGACGACCGGCGGGGGGACGATGAATGCAGAGAATCTGACCATTGAGACCAGCGGTAACTCCTCGGCGGCGATCCGGTCCGACCGCGGCGGCGGTACGGTCACCGTCACAGGCGGCACCTATACAACCTCCGGAACAGGCTCTCCGGTCATCTATTCCACGGCCGATATCACGGTCAATAACGCGCAGATGGAATCCACCGCCTCCCAGGGCGTCGTCGTGGAGGGCAAAAACTCCGTGACCCTCAACAACGTGGACCTGACGGCGGACAACAATACCAAGAACAGTGACAAGTCCGACTACTATCAGGCAGTCATGATCTACCAGTCCATGTCCGGCGACGCGGCGGAGGGCACCTCCTCCTTCACCATGAACGGAGGCAGCCTGACCAACCAGAACGGCGACATCTTCTTTGTCAACAACACGTCGACCACGATCGACCTCCGGAATGCGGAGATCGTCAACAATGACGCGGACGGGATCTTCCTGCGCGCGGAGGCGGCCGGCTGGGGCAGTGAGGGCTCGAACGGCGGACACATCAGCCTGACAGCGGCGGACCAGGAGATCAACGGCGATATGGTCGTCGACGAGGTATCCGAGCTGAACCTCTACCTGACAGAGAATTCCACCTTCACCGGTGCCATCAACAGCGACGGCGCGGCGGGCAACGTCTACGTGGAGATCGAGGACGGTTCCAAATGGGTCCTGACCGGAGACTCCTATATCACCAGTCTCACCTGCGGCGCCGACGCCATTGACCTGAACGGCTATACCCTGCATGTGGGCGATGAGACCTACGAGGAAGGCACAGCCTCGACCGGTGAGGCCATCCAGTTTACCGTTTCCAGCAGCTCCGGAAACGGCGGTGCCCCTGACGGAGCTGCTCCTGATGGAAATGCCCCTGACGGAGGCCCCGGCGGCCAGGGTCCTGACGGTTCGACCCCGCCCGCAAAGCCTGACAGAGAGTCCGGCGCCGGAGGCCCCGGCAGCCAGACCACGGATGGAAAGACTCCCCCGGCAAAACCCTCTGGGAAGCCTTCCGGCAAACCGGGAAGTAAGAGCGGCAGTGTAGATCAGGCGGAGGCGGCCGAAAATGCAGATACTACAGGCGGCACAGGCACTGAAGACAGCGGGGCGAATGAATAAGAACTGAATAAGCGCTCAGAGAGCGCTTGACGAGACCATTCAGAGAGATATATAATAGGGATGGTGGTACTAAGTAATAGTACCACCATCGTCGCTATGTATGGACGTATCGCTTATAGACATTTATGACTATACTATTATTTTTCAGGTGAAAAACTCAGGATTTCGCACATTCGGGAACTGGATGAATAATGCCTTCGAAGAAAAAACTTTTGCGGAAACTGTTTCAAAAAAAGCTGCCGCGCAACTTTACAAAACATGACCTGGAAGCACTTCTCTCTCAATGTGGATGCATCAAAGGGCAGGGAGGAAGAGGATCGGGGATTCGTTTCTATCATGTAGAAACCGGAAGGATCATTGCGTTTGATGAACCGCATCCGGAGAATGAACTGTATCCTTATCAGGTTAAAATGATCAGACGGTTCGTGACGGAAATCGGAGAATACAAGGGAGATTAAAACCATGATGGAGTACAAGGGCTACCATGCAGATATTAAATATTCAGATGAAGACAAGATGTTTGTCGGCGAAGTTTTCGGTTTGAATGATACACTTGGATTTCACGGGACCTCCGTTGATGAACTGGAAGCCATGTTCCACCAGTCTGTGGACAACTACCTGCAGATGTGCAAGGAATTCGGAAAAGAGCCGGATAAGGAATACCGGGGGCGGTTCAATGTGAGAATTCCTCCGCTGCTGCACAGGGCTGCGGCCTACTATGCCAGGAGAAGAAAAGTATCATTGAATGAGTTTGTCATCATAGCACTTCAAAACGAATGCAGCAGTGTTGCTGATGTTGCTGATACGTTAATACGTCACTAAACTGATCAAACCAATTGTCGCCATTCTGCTCTTTTAGCTGTCTTTACAAGACGCGATCGAATAGTGGCACTGGTCATTGACATAGTCAAGGACATCCTGTGATTTATCCCTCCCGCCCCAAAACCGGGGCGTGAGCATAAAACACAGGATCTTCCTTGACCATGTCCGCTTCCCGTGCCAACAGGTGATCAAGGGGTGTTACACACCCCCTTGTCCAGACAGGACGTGGCTTCTACTTTTCGGTACTATCTGTTTCTGGAAACGGAAGGAAAAATTCATCGGCTCCGGAGGGGAATAAAAGTGAACGCGTTTCCGTTGCCTCAGCCTGTTGCGGCACTGTATCCTGCGGAAAGCTGTGTCGATGTCATCCAGCCTGTGCCTGGCATCTTCAAGGCTGTCTGAGATGTCCTCAATGGCGGTTTCCATCTCGTAATAAAGATCTTCGAATGCAGAGAGTGTGTCCGTGAGGAGGTCATGGAACTCGGAGTATTCATCAAACAGGTTCCTGTTAGCTGACAGGCGCTTCTCCATGGTCATCGCAGATCACCTCCCTTCAGCATCTCGTGCTCAGACACAAAGCGCACCATGTGCTCGTCAACAAGCCGCTTCTGCTGCTGGGAAGCATACATCAGGGTCTTCTCACAGATCCGGTTGATCATCCTCGGGATCCCTGAAGAGTCTTTATAGACCTCGTCGAGGGCCCTGTCCGTAAAGATATCCTGGCGCCCTCCGGCGTAACGCATATGGGACTCGATATATTTGTTCGTTTCTGCCCTGTCCAGGTGCCTGAGGACGATGTTCACGTCAATGCGCTGCCTGATCGCGGCATATCTCTGCAGGCGGAGCTTCTGGTCCCAGAGTTCGGTCTGGCCGACAAGGATCAGAGCCATGGGGCTCATGGAGTCAAAACGGTAGTTCAGGAGGAACCGGAATTCCTCCAGTGTCTCTTTTTCCAGCAGATGGGCCTCGTCAAGGACACAGACGACTTTTTTATTCCTCCCGCCCCGGAGGATCTCCACTTCCTCCTGGAGCCGGCGCTTTGCGTCTCCGCGGTAAAACTTTGACTCAAGTCCGAGCTGGTCCAGAAGGCCTGAGTAAAGCCATCTGGGGGTCAGCTTGGAGTCAGACAGGTACAGGAGGATGTAGTCATCTTTCGGAAGCTCCTGCGCAAAATCACGGATAAGGGTCGTCTTTCCACATCCCGGATCGCCGGTGACGACAGCAAAGAGCTGGTCCTTCGCCACATAGCGCAGGCGCCCTTTCGCTTCCGATATATGGTCAGGCTGGTAAAGGTATTCAGGCGGGACATTTCTGCCAAACGGGGTGTTCTCCATCTCAAAGAAGGATTCAAACATTGCCATTTGAGAGCACCTCCTTCCCGTAGCTGCTGAAGGAGATGGCATCTGCCCGCTGCTGCATGGACTCGTTGTATTTCTTTTCCAGTGCGTCAAGGAAACGGGAAGTTTCCGGCTCCACCGGCTGCATGGACGCGGGGAGCGCAGGCTTCGGGTCGCAGTAGGAACTGATCTCCAGAGGCTTTGCCTGAAAAGGGACGATGCCGGGATAGTGCACTGTGACGGTTTCGGGAGCCATGGGATCATAGGCAATCTCGACCGTGAACCCGATCAGGGACGTCTTTGTCTCGTACTTCCTTCCCTGGAAGCTGATGCAGCCGCCCTTGTCGACCTTGCGCTTCTCGTGGTACAGGAAGGCTTCGGCAACGACACCGGCGTCAAGGTATACCAGGGACCGGCTGTCGCGGTTCCATTCCTGCAAAGGAGTTATGCCTTCCTCCGGTACAGGGATCTTCAGGCTTTCGTAGTACTCCCGGATCCCGTC
>CACZIO010000029.1 GCA_902781215.1 uncultured Lachnospiraceae bacterium | reverse complement strand
AAGGAAGATGCAGGAGATGGGACTTGAACCCACACTATGTTGCCATAACAGGCACCTGAAGCCTGCGCGTCTGCCATTCCGCCACTCCTGCGCACAAATATGAAATTTGTAAAACTCCGATTCCGTGAAGCTCTCACATCTTCGGAAAGTGGAACCGACGGGGCTCGAACCCATGACCTCCCGCACGTCAAGCGGACGCTCATCCCAGCTGAGCTACGGTTCCATCCGGCAGCTGTTCGCTGTCAACAAAAGCCATTATATAGGACAAGTACCGGGAATGCAAGCCTTTTTTTGAAATTTTTTAAAGAAAATATTTTATCGTTTTTACGTTCACCTTTATCTGTCGGACAGTTGACGGTTTTCACTCCCGCCGGATACTGGTTTGCCTGTCCCCCCGCAGCCATGCACTCTGATTCACCGGGTCCTCTCCGCAGCTATACGCTCTGATGCGCCGAGCCCTCTTCGCAGCCATACGCTCTGATCCGCCGAACCCTCTTCGCAGCCATACGTTCTGATTCACCGGACTCTCTCCGCAGGTCGGCTGTCAGGTCACAGTCCCAGCAACTCCTTCTTTTTGCGGTCGAACTCCTCCCTCGTGATAATGTCCAGATCCAGAAGCTCCTTGAGCTTCTTCATTTCCTCATAGGGATCCAAGGTGTTGCTCCGGGTTACTTCCTCCACCGACTTCCGCGAACCGCCTGCGGAGGAACCCTGATCGGAAACAGGGCATTCTTTGTCTCCGACAGCTGTACCGGTCGGTATATCCGCCCCGGCGGCATTGCGCGCATCGGCAGTTCCACCTTCCATTCCTGTCTGTCCGGCGGTCACAGTTCTTGCTGCCTCTGCATTCCTGACTTCAAGAAGATGTGACAGTTCCTGGACTGCCACGCGCAGGCGGTGCAGGTCACCTTTAAAAAAAGGGACAGGGATCGTCCTGTCTTCCTTCGTCTTCAGTTCCACAATACCGTAGGTCGCCAGAAGGGGCGCCTTCGCGATCCGGATCTGAACCAGATCATTGTAATCATACTCGTTTTTGCCTACAACGAGCCTGTCATCATCAAACAGAATCGCCGGCATATTCAGTCTGCTGTCAAACTGGTAATACATCTCAATTTCTCCTTAGTACGGCCTGCGTCCAGTGTTAAAACGAGTGTATCACGCGTTCTCTCCGGTTGCAAGAAAGCCCCCCTCTGCATATAATGGACATACTGTCCGGGGCTGCCGTTCAGGCTGTCTCATATTTGAGGCGTTTTTGTGATTTCGACGCATAACCCGCATTGAACGGCATGCGGCACACACAAAGCGTATTGATCATGCAAAGCTTTGTATTTGCCACGCGCAGCGCAAGCATGTTCACGCCTTCCCGGAGACATTTGCGTGACCATGTCCAGCCGGGAACATTTCCAGATCCGGATCATTCAGGGTAAGATTCTTTTCATAAGACCGGAGTTTTTATGCAGTACAGGAAGATTCTTCGAAAGGGCGATTTTGTTCTTCTTTTCATATTTGTGTTGGCTGCCGCTCTGACCGCCTTTCTTCCTCTGAGCAGGCCGGCTTCCTCCTCGCAGCTCGTGCGGATCACCTGCCGCGGAGAGGATTACGGCATTTTCCCCCTGGGAGAGGACCGGGAGGTCGATGTCGCCAGCGGAGACCACCACAATCTTGTCTCCATCCACGGGGGCACCGTGCACATGGAGAGCGCTGACTGCCGCAACCAGGTCTGCGTCAATACCGGCACCATCTCCCGCAGCGGCGACCTGATCGTCTGCCTGCCCAACCAGGTGGTGGTGGAGATCATCGGAGAGGAGGAGAATGAAGATGAAGCCATCGACAGCGTCGTCAAATAAAGATCATCAGTCCTCTGCCTCCGGTTCAGCCGCCGGACCGGATCGCTCTGCAGACTCCTCTTCTGCCGCCCGCCGCGTCGCCACAGCCGGTCTGCTGGCCTCGCTCGCCCTGATCTTTTCCTATGTGGAAGCGCTGGTGCCCTTCAATGCCGGTGTCCCGGGCGTCAAGCTGGGTCTGGCCAACCTGGTCCCGCTCATCGTGCTCTACCGGCTGGACGCCCGCTATGCCGCCGCGGTCAACCTGATCCGCGTAGCCCTGGCCGGCCTCCTTTTTACCGGCGCCTTTGCCGCCCTCTACTCGCTCGCCGGCTGCATCGTCAGCTTCCTGGTCATGTGGATCTGCAAAAGGACCAGCCTCTTCTCCATCATCGGCGTCAGCATGGCCGGCGGTGTCTTCCACAACCTGGGCCAGCTCTGCGTCGCCATGGCCGCCGTCTCAGGACTGCAGCTGATCCATTACATGCCCGTGCTGATCATGTCCGGTATCATCGCCGGCATCATCGTCGGCATCGGCGCGCAGATCCTGGTGGACAGGATCCCGGCGAAACTGTTCCGCTGAGCACTTAGGAAGGCTGTGGCGGAGAACCGACATGTCCTGTTCGATTCTCCTGACTTCTTTTCGTGAAATATCAAAGAGTCCCATCCTCCTTATTTCACTGACACTGCTGCCATATTTTCCATTGCCGGCCACGCCGTGCATGGCGTGTAATTTCTATTTCACTGACACCGCTTCCAACTTTTCCATTGCCTCCTGCATTTTAACGGCAGGAGGCTTTTTTATCATTTTTTCGTGCTTCTGCTGATTTCAGCTTGTACATCTTTGCCAAATATCTTCTATTGCTTGACACTATTTTGTCTGTTTGAGATAATTTTTTCAGACGTCAATTTTGTTTTTTTCAAACATTCCGACGTCTTGCATCCAATCGTATTTACTTATTTGAAAGGGGGAGTCTATGAAAAAGGAAAGACACTGGTCAGAGCCGGGTGGGATCACCAGCCTGATCATCATGGGCGTCATAAGCCTCGTGCTTGCCGGCGTCCTCTGTATTTACCTGCAGAGCAATGTCTTTTCCGTGAGTGAGGATATTGAGGGCGGGTATTCGCCGGGCTCCTACACGGCGACTGCTGACGGCTTCGGCGGCCCCGTGGAGGTCACCATGCAGATCGGTGACAACGGCGGAATCACGGACATGTCCATTAAGGGAGAGGGTGAGACGCCCGACGTCGGCGGCGCCGCCATCCCGCTCCTGCAGCAGGCCATCCTGACCGCGCAGAATGCGGATGTGGACGGTGTGACCGGCGCGACCTTCACCAGCGACGCCGTCAAGGCAGCTGCAGCGGATGCGCTTGCCCAGGCCGGCGGCGGCGAGGTTGCGACAGGCCCGAAGGCAGCGGACGGAAATCTCTTCATCCCGGGCACCTACACGGAGACCGCCACGGGCTTCGGCGGCGATGTGACCGTCACGACGACCGTCTCCGAGAACGCGATCGAGGACGTGCAGATCGTCGGCGACCACGAGACCGAGAATATCGGTTCCTTCGCAGTCCAGATGATGGGCGGACGGATCATGGAGGCACAGAGCCCCAACGTGGACGCCCTGACCGGCGCGACCGTCACCAGCAATGCTATCCTCGCAGCCTTCAAAAAGGACCTGAAGGCCGCAGGTGCGGACCTGGAGGCCTTCCCGGCCAAAGAGGACGATACCGCTTCCAGAAAGAAATATGAAGAACTCAATACCGATATCGTGATCATCGGCGCAGGCGGCGCCGGCATGACCGCAGCGATCAATTCCGCCCAGGCCGGCAAGGATGTCATCCTCCTGGAGAAGATGCCCTATGCGGGCGGCAACACGACCAAGGCCACCGGCGGTATGAACGCCGCGGAGACCCACTACCAGAAGGAACAGGGCATCGACGACAGCGTCGAGCAGTTCGTTGAGGACACCATGGAGGGCGGCCACAATATCAACGACAAGGATCTCGTCACCATCATGGCGGAGAATTCGGCGGAAGGTATCGACTGGCTGGATTCTATTGGCGCTCCCCTCTCCAAGGTCTCCTTCTCAGGCGGCGCGACCAACGCCCGCATCCATGCCCCCGAGGACGGCTCCGGTGTCGGCGCCTACCTCGTGACCGCCATGCTCAAAAAGATCGATGAGCTCGACAACATCAAGGTCATGTACAACACGACGGCGACCGACATCATGACCCTTGAGGGCACAGCGAACGGCGTCATGGCAGAGGACGAGGAAAACTATTACACCATCCACGCAAAGGCCGTGATCCTGGCCACCGGCGGATTCGGCAACAACGAGGATATGATCGTCAACTACCGCAGCGACCTCGAGGGCACCGTCACCACCAGCGCCCCCGGCATCACCGGCGACGGCATCGTCATGGCCGAGGCGGTCGGCGCGGACCTGACCGATATCGAACAGATCCAGCTCCATCCCACCGTCGAGCAGAAGACCAGCATGCTGATCACCGAGAGCGTCCGCGGCGACGGCGCCATCCTGGTCAACCAGGACGGCAAGCGCTTCACGGATGAGCTTCTCACCCGCGATGTCGTCTCCGCAGCCGAGCTCGAGCAGCCCGGCAGCTACGCCTACATCATCTTTGACCAGCGCCTCCGCGACGGCCTGAAGGCGATCGAAAAATACGTCTCGACCGGCATCACCGTCCAGGGCGACACCATCGAAGAGCTGGCAGAAAAGATCGAGGTGGATCCCGCGACCCTCGCGGATACTCTCAGCAAGTGGAACCAGTACGTGGCAGACCAGAAGGATCCTGATTTCGGCCGCGACACAGGTATGGAAAAAGACCTGAGCCAGGCACCCTACTACGCGATCAAGATCGCACCCGGCATCCACCACACCATGGGCGGCGTCCACATCGACACCAGCGCCAGGGTCATCGACACCAATGACAAGCCCATCCCCGGACTCTTCGCCGCAGGCGAGGTCGTCGGCGGCGTCCACGGCGGCAACCGCATCGGCGGCAATGCCGTGGCAGATATCGTCGTCTTCGGCAAGATCGCCAGCGACAGTGCCGTGGATTGGTGCGAAAACGGCAAGTAAGGTAATCCATCAGCATCTGCTTATGGGTCATTTATTCAGGTAAACAGCAGGGAGCCTCGGGACTTTGTCCCGGGGCTCCTTTTGAGTGTGACAAATGCGGGTTTGTCGCCAAAAACCGCCCGGGCTCATTATGAGCACGGGCGGTTCACTATTTTACGCTATGCGTTTCAGGCAAGAGTCATCAAGCCTTTGCTGCCTCCGTAGCTGCCTTCTTCTTGGCCTCTGCAGCTGCAAGAGCAGCCTGTTTCTTCTTCTCAGCTTCCTTGGCTTCCATAGCCTTCAGGCTGGTCTTGATCTTCTCAAGCTGCTCGGAGGAATGGAGAAGGTCCTGGATAGCGCCGGTCGGGCACTTGACAACGCACATGCCGCACTTCTTGCACTTCTCGGGATCGATGGATGCGAGGTTGTTCTCGACGTGGATGGCGTCGAATTTGCAGGTTCTTTCGCACATGCCGCAGCCGATGCAGGCGACATCGCAGCCCTTGCGCGCATCCGCACCCTTCTGGGTGTTGTGGCAGCGGACATTGATCTTGGCCTTGGCCTCGGGCACGATCTTGATCAGGCTGTTGGGGCAGGCCTTGACGCAGGCGCTGCAGCTGGTGCACTTGTCGCGGTTGACGACAGCGACACCGTCGCGGACGTGGATCGCGTCAAATTCGCAGGCCGCTTCGCAGTCGCCCAGTCCCAGACATCCGTTCGGGCAGGCCTTGGAGCCGCCGAAGAGCTGCTTGGCAGCCTTACAGGTCGGGATATCCGCATATTCATACAGTTTCTTGGCATTGTTGGTCGTGCCGTTGCACATGACAAAGGCAACTTCCTTCTCCATGCCGTCCGCGCTCTTGCCGAGGATGGCAGCGAGCTTTTCGGCACAGGCGGGGCCGCCGACCGCGCACTTGGTGCAGGGGACACCGTCGGGATCGTCCGTCAGAGCGTGTGCATAGTCATCGCAGCCCGCATAGCCGCAGCCGCCGCAGTTTGCGCCGGGGAGCTCTGCGCGCAGGGCGATGAACTTCTCATCTTCCTGAACATGGAAAACTCTGGAAGCGTACGCAAGGATAATGGATGCGATCAGTCCGACGACGACAACGAGTACGACCGGAATAATGATCTGGGTCATCTGTTAACCTCCTTCCTTACGAGAACATTCCGCCGAATCCCATGAAGCTCAGGGACATGATGGCCGCAGTGATCAGGATGATCGGAACGCCCTGGAAGGACTTCGGGATACGGCTCTGGTCCACGAGTTTGGAACGGACGCCTGCCATGATGATCATCGCGAAGAGGAAACCAAGGCCCGCGCCGAACGCGTTGAAGAGGGACTGGGGATAGTTGTAACCGCTGTCGATGTTGCTGATGCAGACACCGAGGACGGCGCAGTTGGTGGTGATCAGGGGAAGGTAGATTCCCAGAGACTTATACAGACCGACCATGTTTTTCTTCATGAACATCTCGATCAGCTGCACGAGGGCCGCGATAACGAGGATGAAGACGACAGTCTGCAGGTAGCCGATGCCCTGGCTGTTGAGCAGCTGCTGGATCGGCCATGTAACGGCAGTCGCCAGAACCATAACGAAGGTAACGGCGATGCCCATGCCGGTGGCGCTGTCCATGTCCTTGGAAACACCGAGGAAGGGGCAGATGCCCAGGAACTGTGCCAGGGGATAGTTGTTGACGAGGACCATGCTGATAATGATGATTACATATTTAATCATGGATTATGCCACCTCCCCTTTGACGCATGCGCTGCCGTCGGAGCACTCATCAGCGCTCGCGCAGCCGTCGCAGCCGAAGCCGTCCTTGATCTTGCTCTTGTCGGTCGTGATGTAGTGGACAAAAGCCATGACGATCGCATAGACGAAGAAACCGCCGGGAACCAGAGTCATGATGCTCATGCCGGGCATGATCCTGGACAGGACCGGGATGCCGCACCATGTGCCGGAGCCGAGGAGCTCACGGATGGAGCCCATGACGACCAGGGTCAGGGTGAAACCGAGGCCCATGCCGATGCCGTCGAGTGCGGAATCGAAGATCGAGTTCTTGTTGGCGAACATTTCCGCACGGCCCAGGATGATGCAGTTAACGACGATCAGGGGCAGGTAGAGGCCCAGGGACTTGTCCAGGGCCGGCGCAAACGCCTTGACGACCAGCTGAACGATCGTGACGAAGCCCGCAATGACGGTGATGTAGCAGGGGATACGCACGCTGTCGGGAATGATCTTGCGCAGCATCGAGATAACGATGTTGGAGCAGACCAGAACCGCCATGGCGGAAATGCCCATGCCGAAGCCGTTGGTGACGGAAGTGGATGTCGCCAGTGTCGGGCAGGTTCCGATGACAAGGACCAGAACCGGGTTTTCCTTGATCAGGCCATTGGCCAGGATCGCAAGTTTACTCTTTTTTTCCATTACTGTGCACCTCCCATCGCTGCATACTGACTCAGGGCGGCAGCCACACCGGAGTGGATGGCCTGTCCGGATACGGACGCGCCGGAGATGAATGCGAAGGTACCGCCGGATGCAAGATCAGCGTTCTCCTTCTTGACATCGGAAGCATTGTTCAGGGCCGTGAGACCGCTGTACTGTGCCAGATAGGCGGGATCCTGGTCCTTGGTACCGACACCGGGGGTGTCCGCGTGCTCAGTGACCTTGACGCCCGTGATGGCGCCCTCGCCGTCGATACCGACCATCATGGTCAGCGCGCCGCCGAAGGAAGTGGTCTCGACGGTCATCACATAACCGGAGCCGTTGTCAGCCGCGTAGATTTCCTGGACTGCAGCCTTGCCGTCCTCGGAACCCTGCATCTCAGCATCCTCAACCTTGGTGAAGCTGTCCGCTGCAGGCAGGATCTCCTGTCTGGCCGCGACCGCGACCGCCTCGGTGTTGCGGATAATGATCGGGTTCGCAATCTTGTAAGTAAATGCCAGCGCAAGTGAGACCACAAGGCAGATGGCGCTCAGCACCACGACGGGTGCCGCGAAACTCTCTTTTTTATTCATTTCACACCCTCCTTATGCTTTTTTCTCAGCTGCTGCAGCTGCTTTTTTGCGCTTCTTGATCTCGTAGAAACGGTCCTGGGCGATCGAATCCAGAAGAGGAGTCATGATGTTCATGAACAGGATCGCGAAGGAGACACCTTCGGGATAAGAGCAGAACAGGCGGATGATCATGGTGACCAGACCGCAGCCGATGCCGAACATCACCTTGCCCATGGTCATGATCGGGGAGGTGACATAGTCCGTCGCGCAGAAGACCGCGCCGAACATCACGCCGCCCGCGCAGACATGGAAGCAGGCCATGTACAGAGGGGACAGGCCGCCGGGAGCGCTGCCGCTGATGGCGTAGTAGAGGAACGCGAAGACAAACACGGTACCCACGAAGCAGCAGGGGATGATCGGGGAGATGATCTTCATGGCGATCAGGAAGATCGCGCCGATCAGGATGGCGATGACGCAGGTCTCACCCATGGCGCCGCCGATGTTGCCCAGGAACATGTTCTTGAGGGTCGGGGCATAGGTGAGGTCGCCGTCCGCCAGATAGCCGAGAGGGGTCGCGCCGGTGACGGCGTCGAGGCCGGCCTTCTGGAATCTGGTCAGGGGCCATGTGGACATATAGGATGTGAAGGACAGGAACAGGGTGATACGGCCGACGATCGCCGGGTTCGCGAAGTTCCTTCCCATGCCGCCGAAGAGCTGCTTGACAACAACGATGGCGACGAAGCTGCCGATGATGCAGATCAGGATCGGCATGAAGATGGGATACTCAATGTCCTTCAGGTGCGTGAGGTTGGCGGGCAGGTTCAGGGCCAGGATCAGGCCGGTGACCAGGGCGCTGCCGTCGCGCACGGTGTTGGGCTTGTTGAGGATCTTCTCATAGCCCCACTCAAAGAACGCGCTGGATGCCATGCAGACCGCGATCATCACGAGCGCGGGAATGCCGAAATACAGGACGCTCATCACTGCGGCGGGGCAGAGCGCCGCCACAACATACAGCATTGTTTTGGTTGTATCCAGGCTCGTCACCAGATGGGGCGAGGAGGATACAGTCAGATTATCATAATATTTTGTATTACTTGCCATTGCTGCTTGCCTCCTTCACCATTGCCTTGCCCAGCTTGTTCATAAAGGCCAGCGGACGGTGTGCGGGGCAGACGAACGAGCAGCTGCCGCACTCCATGCACTGCATGACCTTGAGGTCATTCAGGCGCTCCACATTGCCGGACTCATACGCATCCGCGAATCCGGTGGGCAGAAGGCCGAACGGACATGCCTTGTGGCAGCGTCCGCAGTTGATGCAGGCCGTCTCCTCGGGAATCCATGCCTGTTCCCTGGAGAATGCGAGGATCGCATTGTTGTTCTTGACGACAGGCATCCTGTCGGAGAAGATCGCGCGTCCCATCATGGGGCCGCCCATCAGGATCTTCTTCGGAGGCTTGCGGTAGCCGCCGCAGAACTCGATGATATCGTGGATCTCGGTGCCGATGGGCGCCACGATGTTCTTGGGATTGGATACAGCGTCTCCGTCCACGGTCATGCGCTTTTTGATGAGCGGAATGCCGTCCTTGAGATACTGGCCCAGGAATGCGATGGATGTGACGTTCGAGACGATGCAGCCCAGGTCTGCGGGAAGCACGCCCGCGTCGCAGGTCTTGCCGGTCACTTCATAGATCAGCACGCGCTCTGCTCCCTTGGGGTAGCTTGCCTTGAGCGGGAATGTGAACATGTTGTTCAGTCCCTGCTGCGCAAACATCATATCGAAATTGTCAATGGCATCCTGCTTGTTGTCCTCGATGCCGATGTAGCACTCATCGATCTCGAGATACTTCATGACGGCGAGCGCGCCGTCGATCACGTTCTGGGCATCCTCCAGCATTGTCCGGTGGTCGGAAGTGATAAAAGGCTCACACTCCGCGCCGTTGATGATCAGGGTCTTGACGCCGTCCATATCCTTCGGGTTGAATTTCAGCCACGTAGGGAACGACGCACCGCCCAGACCGACCAGTCCGCTCTCCTTGACAGCATCCACGAATTCCTTGTGGTTGGTGATGACCGGTGCCTTGAGATCCGGATCCATGGTCTGCTGTCCGTCGGACTCGATCACGACCAGCGTGTCCATGCCGCCCATGGCATTCCTCTGCGTCTCGATGCCGGTTACCGTACCTGAGACGCTGGCGTGCACGGGGACATGCAGAAATGCATCCGTGTCACCGATCTTCTGGCCCACCAGGACCGTGTCCCCCTTCTTGACAAGGGGCTTGCAGGGCGCACCAATGTTCTGCGACATGGAGATCCTGACAGTAGCAGGAACCGGCATGACCTCTGTCGCACTTCCGGCCGTGTGTTTGTGGTGGCCGGCGTTAATGCTGTTCAAATGCCTGGATTTGAAAAACATATGTTAGCTCCTCCCTTTCCTCCAAATGGTACTATGAACACTGTCCGCGGCAAACACACCCCCACAGTGCTGCCTCTGTCGGACAGATTGTTCCAAAATAGCCTGTTCCAGATTTCCATGCGTCCGCGCCCTGTGCATACGTCAGCCCCGGCAGGACCTCCTGCAGTCCCTCCTGTTCAAAACCGCGCACAGAGCCTTTTCGGACAAAGTCCGGCAATCTGTTTACAAAGCATACAGGCTTATTATAATGCAGATTTCAAATTCCTGCCCGATGGAATTGCCCTATACAGGGCAAAAATTGTTCGTTTTTGCATACATGGCATTCACAAGGGCGATTCTGCTATCTCGTTCTTCAGTGAAAGAAAAACACGAGATGTGGTAGATGTTCTGCTTTTCAGGGTTCCTGATATCCGAAAATTTCATCCAGAAAAAGGAATCTTCTCCGGATCCAGGTCTCCATCCGGTCCATGGCCTCCTCATCGTCCGTCTCCTGCGGCCACAGGCTTTTCTCCCGCTCCATGGCCCCGCTCTGCAGGAGCAGGTCACGGTTTTCCCGGGCGAGGGCGATGATCCGGTCTGCACTGATCCCGGCCTTCCGCCAGACCGCCCATTTATCCCGCAGGGCATCCTCCAGGGACGGATCCGCCGCCAGAAATGCCTCGAAATCAAAGGTGCTGTCCTGCCCGGGCGTGTACAGAAAGGCCGTCCCCGGGTCAAACTCCGTATAGCCTTTTTCCGGATCAAACAAAAAGACATCCCCGAAAACATAGTTCAGGTCCCAGGTCGTCCGGCGCAGCACATAGCTGCCCTCTCCGGTCTTTTCTGCCGCGCCGTCCGCAGCATATGCGATCAGGAAGCTGTTCTTCCAGTTGTTGTCCATGGCGTGGGTCATGGCACAGAAGAGGCTCAGCGTGACGACGCTGTCCAGGTCCGTCTGCAGCCCCGCTTCCGTCAGCGCCGCCGGATCGCCGGTCCGGAAGGAAAAATCATGGTAGAGCCGCATGGGGTCCCAGGACGCGGTCCCGTCCCAGGTCCGGGGATATTTGATCTCCACGCAGGGGTAGCCGTAGTCATTGTAGATCTCCGTCTCCTGCGCTGCCTGGGCGTCCCCGTACAGGTCCAGGTAGGGATATTCATAGTCCCAGCGGTCGATCTTGTAGAGGAGATCCCCCGTCTCCAGTCCCAGCTGCTTCCCGTCCACCGGCTCCATCAGGCAGTAGATCCCCTGACAGGCATCGTCCATAAAGAGCTCCACATACCGCAGGTGCGACGAAGGCTGCGGGGCCTCCGCGCAGGCAGCCGCCTCCTCCCACAGGGCGTAGGCGGTCTTCTCCCGCACCCGGGTGGCATCGGTATAGAGCGGGTTGAGGATCCAGTCGTCATCGCTGCGCAGCCCCAGCCAGCTGACTTTGGCCTTGCCGCCGGCCGCATCCAGGAGCGAGACCCGGTAGGGCTTCTTGGCCAGTGTGGAGGTCACATTGCCCCGCACATGGAAGGTGCAGCGGAGCGGACCAGCGCCCGCGCCCGTGCCGTTCCGCCCGGATTCTGTCTGCCCGGCCTCAGCCGGACCGGCCGCAGGATCCTGAACCGTCCGCGGTTCGATCACAGTGATCAGGCCTGTATGGACCTCTTTTCTCTGAATCTCCTCCTGGTCTGTCTTCGTCATGCAGACGGCCGGGAGACCCGTCAGGACGATGGAAAATGATCGTGCACTCTCCTCTGTGCACAGGCAGGCCCGGAAGGCGTGGCCCTCCCGCATGGCAGCCGCCGGTGTCATCAGATACGGATCCTCCTGTAAGAATATCTCTCCCTTCCCGGAGGCAGGTGCCAGCTCCTCCAGGAGCTCTTCCCACTGATCATTCACGCGCGGGATCCCGTCCTCGGTTTTATCTTCCCTTTTGCCGTCGTCCCGGCCCGCTTCCGTCGCTCCTGCGGATGCAGTTTCATCATCCTGTCCGGTCCAGGCCGACTCCCAGGTCTGCAGCATCTCCGGGTCACAGGGGATGTAGACAGCGGACGCCGATGCCTCGCAGGCAGCCCTGCCGCCCTGCCAGACCAGGTCATCCCCGAAAAAAGGCTCCTCCGCCTTTCCTTCCGTCTTCTGCCTGTATTCGTCCGCCTCCAGGATCCGGACCGGGCCGAATCCATCTCCTGCCGCGCCCGTTCCGCCGGAAAAGGCCGTGCCTCCCTCCAGGGAAAGCACATACAGGCATCCCGCCGCCAGAACTCCCGTCAGGAGAGCAAGGATGGTTTTGTTTTTCCACATGTTCATTGATATCTGATTCCTTCTCCTCCGCCCCGCCGGTATTCCGTCCGCGGGGCGCCTGCCGGATTGCTCCTGCGGCACATAAGAGGCAGCACATCTCCCCGGAGGTATCACGGTTTCCCGTCCGCGGGGCACCTGACGGATTGCTCCTGCGGCCTGCAAAAGGCAGGACATCCGCCAGGAGCTGCTGAAGCTTTACAATCATAAAAAGCGCCTGCCGTAAAAAGGCAGGCGCTGCACTGTTCATCACAGATAGACGGTTCCCAGAAGGGGTGTTCCGGAGGCCAGGATCAGTTCGACCTCCTGTGAAGCTTCGCGGTAGACGCTGCCGCCGATTTCCTCCACGACGATGCAGGCATCCGCGTTCCTGAGACTGCGCACCGCCGACGCGTTCCTGTCGATCCCCGGGGCAGCCGAGAATGAAAGCGGGCTTCCCGATTCTTTCGCCCGTTTGGAGAGGGTGGAAGCAAAGGAATTGAGCCGTCCCTCGCCGATGGTCCCCGTGAGCATGATGTTCTTGTTCTGCGAGGAAGCTCCCGTAAAGGCCTCCGCCTTGGCGATCAGGACATCGCAGGCCTCGGCGACGCTCATATCGGGAGAATCATTGATCAGGGACTCCACCAGTCTGTCGACCGGGAAGCGCTTTTCCTTCCTGCCCTTTCCTGCCGGGAAGGTCAGGAGGTTGCGCACGCCGTAGGCCAGGGTGAGCTCGTCGTCTGTCAGGATCCTGCCCTTGAGGAGGATCCGCACTGCGTACAGCAGGATCATGAGGAAGATCCCGCCGGCCATGCCGACGACACCGTACTTGATCCCGTGCTTGATGATGGTCTTCGTGGAAGCCCCGGTCGCCTCGGTGGGCTTGATCAGCTCCTTGAGGCTGGTCTGGGAGGTCTGCAGGTTCCTCTGCAGGGTCGCGATCGAGTTCTGGAGCTCGGTCTGCTGCTGGAGCAGGATGGTGTCGACCACCGACTCCTCACTCCGGCTGACCTGACTGATCTCATACTGGCCCAGGGATCCGGCAAAGGCTGTTCTGTTCCTGTCGAGCTCCTCCAGGATATGATCCATGATCTGTTTGGAGGTGTCCATATTCATGCTGCGCGCCTGGATCTTGAACTCACTGCTGAAATGGAACTGGTCTGCCGAGACCAGGACCAGTTCCCGGACGCTCTGTTCCGTCACGCCCAGCGAAGCGGCGATCTCGTCATAGGAGATCCCGTTCATGATGTAATCCGTGTAGGCATGGACGACATTGCTGGCATTGACCACAGCGGCACTCTGGGTGTCCCCCGCCTCGGGCGTCTTCTGGTCCGCCTGCTCCAGGCCGGGCGTGCGCACGACCATGGTGACCGTGGATGCACACTCATTGTGCGGGTCGATCTGCATCAGGAGCGATTCATTGAAATACTTCTGCTTGGCGTCGATCTTGGTCTGGAAGCGTTCGATCGCCGTCGTGTAGGACTCGACAGAGGTATTGTAGATCTCCATCGCGGCCAGGTATTCCTCATGCGCCGTATTGGAGACGCCCCTGTTGCGGTACTCGCGCACGACCTTCATGCCGGCCAGCAGGACCGCCAGGACCAGGCCGACGACCAGCATGCTCCGCCACCTGCGCAGAGTCAGCAGCAGGAGCCTGGGCAGGCTCACCTCCCGCATCTTTGCGTCCGTCTGATTGCGGTGCAGATAATTCTGATTGCTCAAAACACTTCCTCCCATTTCTTATTTTTTGCCGCGCCTCTTCAGCACACTGCGAACGGCATCCATGCAGAAGCCGGTCATGAAGCCGTCGCGGAGCAGGAAAAGTACTGCGATATAAACACTGCCCCCGAGCAGGACCTCTGCCGCCAGGGCGGGGAAATTTGCGTGAAACAGCGGGTCGATCATACGCGCCGCCGCGAACATGAGCGCCGCTGCCAGGAGCTTTTTCCACCCGTCCCGTATGAGAACAGCCGGATGGAAAGACTCCCCCGAAAAGGCGACATACAGGACCGTGATCGTCAGCTCCGCGATCAGCGATGCGATGATCGCCCCGTACCCCCAATAGCGGGGGATCAGGATCAGGTTCAGGACCAGGTTGACACAGGAACCGGCGATAATGAACCGCGCGCTCTGGGCGCGCTTGCCCGCCGGTGTAAAGTACTGGGATCCCAGGCAGTTGCTGACGCCGATGATCACGACGATCGGGCTCATCAGGATCAGCATGGTGATCGACCGCTCATAGCCCGGTCCCAGGAACCAGGGGATGAACCGCGGGGCGACCGCGGACAGGCCGAAGCAGATCCCCAGGCCCATGAAGAGGATATAGTTGATCGACGTCTCGATCCTGCGGCGGATCTCATCGTACCTCTTCTCCGCGAACAGGTAGGAGATCCTCGCCCCCAGGACGCTGTTGAGGGCAGTGAAGGTCAGGGCCTTCATGATGTTGATCAGCTGGACGACCCGGTCATAATATCCGTTTTCCGCCTCGTTGCGGGTGATCTCACCGATCAGTGTCTTGTCCAGCACGGTGTAGACGGACGTCGCGATCGAGGGGACGAAGTAGACCATGGTCTCCTTCAGATGCCTGCGGACCCGGAGGCTCTTGAAATCCACCCTGTCCAGAAAGCGCGGCATATGGATCCACATGGACATGTTCCCGATCATGGTCGTCGCGGACAGGATCGTGATATAGATCAGCAGGTCCTCCGGCCTGTGCACCAGCGTAAAGATCAGCACGGCGCCCAGGAGCTTGAAGGCGGCATTTTTGGTCACGATATAGCGGAACTCCTCAATGCCTGTAAAGAACCAGGAGATATCGAACATGACCGCCAGAATGGCCATCACCTGCGGCACATAGTAGATCCGGTAGCGGTCCCGCAGCATGAAAAAGGCGATGAAGGCAATGAGCGAGACCGTCGATGTCAGGACCGTCATCAGCTCGATCTCCCAGAAGAGCTTCGAGCGGAGCGGCCGGTCCTTGCGGTTGCGTGCGATCTCCCTCGAACCGTAGGAGACAGTCCCCAGGGCCGCAAACATGGAAAAATAGGTCTGGTAGGACGCCGTGAAGCTGTAGATGCCGTTTTTATCCGCCCCGAGAACCCGGGAGACATAGGGCGCCGTGATCATGGGCAGGACGACGACCAGGACCTGATAGGCCATGCTCAGGATGAAATTCAGGCGGACACTGGGCTCGTCGTTCTTTTTCTTTTTGGGATTGCCGGCGTCGGACGGAGCTCCGGTCCCGGACTTATTCAGGGAGTCCGCCTCCGGTTCTGCCGGTCCGCTTTCTGTTTCCGGGACGTTTTTTATAACCGGCTCACCCGCTTTCACTGATCCTCTCCGTGTTTCCGTTTCCTCTGTTACATTTCTTTCAGATAAACCCGGCACAGCTACAGCAGAGAAACCACGGGACTCTTCCCGCCCTGCGCCCGGTGAAGCCGGCCGGCTGGCCGTGACAGGCCCGTGACCGCTGTTTCCATCCGGCGGCGACAGGGCCTTCTTTTTTCCGATGCCGAACACCTCCAGGGCATACCAGAAGGCAAAGAGGGTGCAGCACTGTTCCGGATCCAGCAGGACATTGTTCATCAGGCTGTAGCCTGCGATACAGACCATCCAGATGCAGAGTGTGGTGTCGCGGTTTTTGACCGCGGCCACAGAGATCATGGCGTAGATTCCAAACAGGATCACGGCAAAGACCAGACCGTAGTTGATCAGGACCTTCATGTAAGCGCTGTCGATATAAAAATAGTTGGGCGACTGCAGGTCACCGTTCTGATAGACGACCTGGCTGAAGGGCCGGATCCCGTAGCGTTTAAGTCCCTCCGCGGCATGGCGGATGCGAAAGTGCGTCAGCTTGTCATCGATCTTGACCCAGCGGCTGTTGTTGGCATTGTAGTGCGAGACGACCCAGTAGGTAAAATACGCCAGCACGGGATAGCAGATCCCTGCCAGAAAGCGCATCAGGCCGCAGTCCGGAAACAGCTCCACGCCCCCGTACATGCAGATGAGATACAGCACGACGAAGAGGCTGATGACCAGGAAAGGGATGTTGGTGTTGGTCCGCACGTAGACCAGGACATTGACCGCTTCCAGCAGAAAGAGCGCCCACAGGGGCATCTTCTGTACATGTGTACCGCGCTGCCTTTTTTCACCGGCCTGGTCAGGATGATCCGTATAGGCGTAACATCCGCAGAAAAACAGGTTGAAGAGATAGATCGCGGGGAAGGACACGAAGCGGAATCCCATGTAGTCGCGGACCCGGTTCCCGTCGATCAGGGGCGGCTGCCAGATCAGGCCGACGCCGTCAAAAAACAAGGTTCCCAGATAACACAACAGGCAGCTCCAGAACATGACCTTGCAGAGCCGGCGGAAGGAGATCCCCCGGATCGCCATCATCATGACAAACAGCTGCAGAAATTTGATCCCTGCGCCCGCCATCTGCTGAATCATCATCAGGTAGCAGAAGCCGACCGCGGCCGTACAGACCGCCCGGACCGCCAGGTGCATATCGGAGAGCAGGATCCTGACCAGGAAGAGCAGCAGGCAGAAATACCTGATGAGCTTGCCCAGTTCCGTCCCGAAGATGACGCCGAAGCCGGTGTCATCGATATAGGCCTGCAGGATCCAGAGTATGAGTCCCGCAAAGGTCATGAGCTCATCCAGCCGCACCCGCACATCCTCCTGCGGGATCCTCAGCCGGACAGCCCTGCTGTCAAAAACCATGGATTTCCTCCATTATCTGTCCGCATCCGTGATATCCGCTGCGGTCTCGCCGTCCTCCAGGAGCCAGGCATCCATGCCGTGCATGACGCGCTTCTCCACCGGCGGCAGCTTCATATAATCGTGAAACAGGCCGCGCAGATAGTGGTCATAATTGGAGGGCGCCGGCATCTTCCGCCCCTCGAAATCAACCATGACCGGGATCATGAACTTTTTGCGCGACATGCGCTCGCGGGGCCCGTACCCCCACATGACACAGCCGACATAGGGCGTGCTGTCATAGGGCACGGTCTGTGAGAGCCTGTCGATCCTCTCCAGCAGCCTGTTCATGGGAACGGCGACCTTGAGGGCCGCGATCACAGCCGGCTTGAGGAGGCGCTTGAGGGCCGTCTTTCCCTCTCCCTTCTTGGCGATCTTGATAAAGATCAGCTTCCTGAGGCGCAGGGACTTCTCATACAGGCGGCGGTTTTCCTTCTTGTCGACCGGATTGCCGTCGATCGGGAATACATCCATCCAGACCTGGTTGACATTCTCCTCGCTGTCGTAGTAGGGGAATTCCACATGGGTGCGGGTATCCACGATCTTGATAAAGGGGTAGCTGAGGCTCCCGTCCCGGTAGCTCTTGAACTCCAGGTAGGAGGGGAAACCGGTCAGGTCCAGATCCTCCGGGTGAAAGAGCCGCTCGTAATCGGGCCGGGGCATCATGACATCGATATCGTCATCCCAGGGAATAAAGCCGTGGTGACGGATCGCGCCCAGCAGGGTCCCTCCGCCCAGTGTGAAATATATATGATTGCGCTCGCAGAGCGCCGCAAAGGCATCCAGGATCTCCAGTTCCAGACCGCGGATCTCATCCAGTGTCAGTTTTTTCATCTGCAAGCCTCCTCCAGAAGCTTCTCCAGCCGGCGGATCTCCACCGCGCTGTTATATCCCTTCTGTGTAAATGCATCGACGATCCCGGCAAAGGCCGGATCCTCTGCGGACTGCGGTCTTGCGGGCATGCGCCTGCGCATCTGCACGACCATTTCCGCCCATTTTTCAGGCCCCTTTTCCAGGGGATAAAAACGGAGCAGGTCCGTCACGGCGATATCCTTTGGAATGACGCGCGCGGAAGCCAGGGTCGGCAGCCCTGCCGCCTGGGCCTCCAGGCCCGCGATCCCCAGTCCCTCAAAGACCGACGGGAAGAGGAAAAAGTCCGCGGCGCCCAGCCATCCGGCCACATCCTCGACGACGCCGGCAAAACGGACCCGTTTTCCCAGCCCGTACTCCCGGGCGATGGTCCGCAGCATATCCTCGTCCTCCCCCTGACCGATCAGGAGGAGCCTCGCGTCGGGCATCCTGCCCTGCAGGACCCGCATCACATCGAGGGCGAATTTCTGATTTTTCTGAAAGTGGAGCCGGCCGATGCAGGCCAGCACATAGTTGTCCTCCCAGCCCAGTTCCTTCCGGTATTTCTCCCTGCAGGCGATGCCCGCCTGGATCCGCTCCACATCGATGGCGTTGTGAATGACCACGGCCGGATGATGCAGGCGGCCCTTTCCGCCCGGCCCGGCATAGAACCACTTTGCCGCATACTCCGAACAGGCCCAGAAGTCAGTGGCGTATCTGCCGACTGCGCCCCGGTTCATCTCATGCAGGACACCGCGCAGCTTCGTATCCATATTCTGCGCGTTGTGGCTGTGGATGATCCTGCCCGGTATGCCGTATTGTTTTGCCATCTTGAGGTAGTCGATATTGGCCAGGCTGTTGACATTGACCCAGATGGCCTGATATTTCCCTGCATTCTCGCGGAAAAAGGCCCCCAGTTCCCTGTGGAAGCGGACCGGGTTCTTTCTCCTCGAGGTAAAGTGGAAGGTGTGCCCTCCCAGCGCCAGGATCTCATCCTCAAAGGCGACCGGCGCAAAGGAATTGCACAGGAAATCCAGCTGGAACCGGCTCCTGTCCATCCGCCGGTAATAATTCATGAGAAAGCTCTCCACCCCGCCGGGGTTCTCCGTCATGCCGAATACGAGGATGTTGTACATCTCTGTCTCCTGTCCTTCAGGGAAGACTCTCCTGAAGACGATTCCATGTGTCTTCAGATCTTATTTCTTTAGAGGTTATTTTTTCGTTAAAAGGTAATGATTCAATCTGACAAAAAACAGTCTGCGCGCCCCCTGAAGTTGTTCCGGCGGCACAGGAATCAATGCATGCGTTCTTTGCGGGCGTTCTGCAGGACGCGCGCCTCATAGACCGCAGCCGCGCCCGGCGCAAAGCCCCTGATGAGAAGACGGATGGGAAGATATCTTGCCCCCTTGTGCCGGTCCGGGTCATAGCCCCGGATGGCTGTGGCAAAAGGTTCCTCCTGACTGATCCGCTTCATATTCCGGATCTTGTCCGCCAGCGACATGCGGGCGCCCGCGGCAAAGACCTCCCTTACCATGAGGAGATTGAACTGCATCATACCGTAGCCCGCAAAGGCGGCGCGGATCTGCTCCGGCTGCGTCGCCAGGTATTTCTGTACCTCAGCCAGCGCCTTCCGGTAGCCCTCTTCCTTTCTGCCGTCCCAGGTGCGCACCACCGAGGCGTTGTCCGTCGAATAGTGATAAAACGGCCGGTCCACCATGCGGATCCGCCTGCATGCCGCCAGATAGCGGATCAGGAAGTGGCTGTCCTCCGACAGCCTGAGGTCTGTATCAAAGCGCAGGTGCGCGTACTCGATCCGCTCCCTGCGGAAGAGCTTGGACCAGACAGACGTGTACCTGGTCGGGTTCTCGATCATCCGCACGCAGGCCGGCATGAGGTCTCTGCCGGCAAAGCGCTCCCCCTGGGAGGCGCAGATGCTCACCACCCGGTCGCCGGACTCATAGCTGTGGACGATGAGGTCCGTCCCTGTAAAAAGCAGGTCATCCCGCAGGGCCTCCCCTGCCCCCTCCATGAGGTAATCATCCGCATCCAGGAAGAGGATCCACTCTCCTCTCGCCGCCTCCAGCCCCCGGTTGCGGGCATAGGAGACGCCGGATTTGGAATGGAGCACAAACACGCACTCCGGGTGCTCCGCCTGCAGCTCCAGGGCCAGTGCCGCCGTCCCGTCCTCCGACTCGTTCTCGATGACCAGGATCTCACAGAGCGGCGCCGTCCCGGGACCGCTCCCGTCTGCTTCCTGCGCCTTGCGGGCTGACAGCGTCGCGTTCTCAGCGATGACCTGTATGGCCCGGACCACGCTATCCACCGCCCGCCGCAGCGTTTTTTCCGCATTGTGGGATGGAATGATCACCGAGAGCAGGATCCCTGTCCGATGTATATTTCTCTCAATTCTGTAGTTTACATTCGCATTCATGGCTCCTATTCTAACACACATTGCGTTCGGATGTACACCACTGCATGCGGGCGGAATCCGCTTCTGACCGGCTGTTACTGTACACGCCCAATCGGGGGGTATATCAGTGACCTGCGTGCAGCTATGTTAAATCCGCTTCGCGGATGAGCCGCGCGCCGTTCAAATCAGTTTTTTCCATATTCCATGGCCGGTCCTGCACAGGCAGGAAGCCCGCCGTGCCGGCACAGGTCAAAAAACAGGGAGCAGGCCCCGGGCTCTGCTCCCTGTATCAAGTCGGTCATATGATCAGCATGGCATCCCCGAAGGCCGGCTCCCGTACAAAGCGGTCACACGATCAGCATGGCATCCCCGAAGCTGAAAAAGCGATAATGCTTCTGAACCGCCTCCTCATAGGCGGCCAGTACGTTTTCCCTGCCCGCAAAGGCGGACACCAGCATGATCAGGGTGGATTCCGGCAGGTGGAAGTTGGTGATCAGCCCATCCATGGTGCGGAAAGAATATCCGGGATAGATAAAGATGGAGGTGTCGGCACTGCCGGCATGGACAAGGCCGTTTTCATCCGACGCGCTCTCAATGGTCCTGCAGCTGGTCGTGCCCACACAGATGACCCTGTGCCCCTCCGCATGGGTGCGGTTGATCAGGTCCGCCGTCTCCGGGGGAACATTGTACCACTCGGTGTGCATGGTGTGCTGCTCCACATCGTCCACCTTGACGGGACGGAAGGTGCCCAGCCCGACATGCAGGGTCACAAAACCGATGTTCACGCCTTTGGCGCGCACCTCATCGAGGAGCTCAGGGGTAAAGTGCAGCCCCGCCGTCGGCGCCGCCGCAGAGCCCTCGTATTTTGCGTACACGGTCTGATAGCGGTCTCTGTCCTGCAGCTTGTGGGTGATGTAGGGCGGCAGGGGCATCTCGCCCAGCCGGTCCAGCACCTCCTCGAAGATGCCCTCGAACTCAAATCGCACCAGGCGGTTGCCGCCCTCCGCGACCTCCAGGATCTCCGCCTTGAGGCTCCCGTCGCCAAAGACGGCCCGGGCGCCCGGCCGCAGCTTTTTGCCCGGCCGCACCAGGCACTCCCAGACATCCGCCTCCAGCCTTTTGAGCAGGAGGATCTCCACAGCCGCCCCGGTCCCCTCGCGGGTCCCCAGGAGCCGGGCCGGGATCACCTTGGTATCATTGAGGATCATGGCGTCCCCGGGCTCCAGATATTTCAGGATATCGCGGAAGGTGCCATGGGTCCGATTTCCTGTCCGCCGGTCCAGCACCAGGAGCCTGGAAGACGAGCGGTCCTCCAGGGGATCCTGCGCGATCAGTTCCTGCGGCAGGTCAAAATAGTAGTCCGCGGTGCGGTGCCCGAGGGGCACCTCGCGCGAGGCCGTGTGTTCTTTGTTAGCATTCATATTAAAACCAAATACAGTATAAATACGGGGTTGTCGCGCTGTTGGGACGGGCCTTCACGACGAGCCCGCATTTTCTCACTTATGCGTTGCGGAAATCCATTTTTCTCAGGAAGGCCTTGTAGCCGCGGAAGGCCTCGTAGATGTCGGCCTTGCTGGTGGCTTCCCAGGGGGCATGCATACTCAGCACCGGCACGCCGCTGTCGATGACGTTCATGCCGTAGAGGGCCAGGATGTAGGCGATGGTGCCGCCGCCGCCCAGGTCGACCTTGCCGAGCTCCGCGGTCTGGTAGATCACTTCGTCGTCATCCATGACCTTGCGCAGGGCGCCGATGTACTCTGCGTTCGCGTCATTGGAGCCGGACTTGCCGCGGGAACCGGTGAACTTATTGAAGACCATGCCGCCGCCCATCAGGCAGGCGTTCTTTTTCTCGAACGCCGCGGCGTAGGAGGGATCGAAGGCCGCGCTGACATCGGAGGAGAGCATGGCGCTGTTGGCCAGGGTCCGGCGCATGGCGATCTCGGAGTACTGACCGCAGAGCTGCATGACCTCGGCGAGGGCATTTTCAAAGAAGCGGGACTGCATGCCGGTCGCGCCGACGCTGCCGATCTCCTCCTTGTCCACAAGCAGGGTGCAGCTGGTGCGGGCGATGTCCGTGACCTCCATCTGGGCGCGGAAGGAGGGATAGGCGCAGACGCGGTCATCCTGCCCGTAGGCCAGGACCATGCTGCGGTCAAAGCCTGCGTCGCGTGCATTGCCGGCGGGGACGATCTCCAGCTCCGCGGAAATGAAGTCCTCCTCCTCGATGCCAAACTCATCCTTCAGGATCCGGAGAAGAGCCTTGGTGACGCCTTCCTTACCTGCCTTTTTCTCTTCCTTGTCCTCGGCCTTTTCGGCGGAATCTCCCTTTTTCACGGGCTTTGTATCCGCGTCGATGGTGACGGGCTTATTGCCGATGACCAGGTCGAGGGCCTCTCCGTCAATAAAAGTTGCAGCGTTTTTCTTCATCTGGTCCTGGGCCAGGTGGGGCAGAAGGTCCGAGATAAAGAAGACCGGGTCGTCCTCCTCCTCTCCGATATTGACAATGATGGTCTCTCCCGTCTTTTTGACCACGACGCCGTGGATCGCCAGGGGAAGGGTCACATACTGGTACTTCTTGATGCCGCCGTAATAGTGGGTGTCGAGATATGCGATCCCGCCGTCCTCGTAGAGGGGGTTCTGCTTGACATCCAGGCGGGGGGAGTCGATGTGGGCGCCGAGAATGTTGATTCCCTCTTCAAAGGGCTTCTCGCCGATGCGGAAGAGGACCATGGACTTGTTCATCCAGACGCTGTAGACACAGTCGCCGGCCTTGAGCTGCTTGTTCTCCGCGATCGCGCGGCCCAGCTCCATGTAACCGTTCTTCTCCGCCTCCGCAACGAAAAAGTCCACGCACTCGCGCTCGGTCTTGCCCTCGTCGAGGAAATTCATGTAGTCTTTTGCAAATTCCATGCAGGCGTCCTGCATGGGCAGATCATAGGTGTTCCAGGCATTGAGTCGTTCCATTGTTATCTCCTTTTGCAAACGCGGGCAGAACCCGCATTTACACATCAAATGGGCGGGGAGACACAAGTCCTCTCCCGCCCTGATTTACGTTTCTATTTCCGGGCATCGCCGCCCGGCTGGTTCATCCGGTATGCTCAGCTCCTGAGCTCGATTCCCAGGCTCTCGAGGCCGTTGAGGATCTTCTTCATGGCCGCGGTGATCTCCGCCTCCTCGAGGGTCTTCTCGCGGTTGCGGAAGGTCAGGTTGTAGGCGATGGACTTGAAGCCCTCGCGGACCTGCTTGCCCTCGTAGATGTCGAAGAGGTGGTAGGACTCAAGGATCCTGCCGCCGCGCTGGGCGATGACGGCCTCGATCTGGCCCGCCATGACATCGCGGGGCACCAGCATGCTGATATCGCGGGAAACCGCCGGATACTTGGCAATGCCGGTGTAGTGGTAGTCGAAGCTGGTGTGCGGAATGACATTCTCCAGGTCGATCACGGCGATATAGGCTCTGCCGCCGATGCTGTAGCCGTTCGCAACGTCCGGATGGACCTCGCCGAAGTATCCCATGGTCTCGCCTTCATACTGCACGAGGGCCTGGCGGCCGGGATGCAGGAAGGGCTTTCCGGCTTTGGGATCGCAGGTCATTTTGCCGTGCATGCCCGCCATTTCAAAGAACTCCTCGATGACGCCCTTCATGACAAAGAAGTCGCCCTCGCCGTACATGCCCAGGCAGAACATGGACCGCTCATCGGGAAGCTCGGTCAGGGGCAGGGCTTTCGGGATGTAGACGTTGGCCAGCTCAAAGAGGCGGGCGTCCTTATTGCGGCGGTTGTAGTTGGTGGACAGGCTGGTCAGCATGCCGTGTAGGGGGGTAGTCCGCATCATGGAGAAATCCTCTCCCAGAGGGTTGGAGATGCGGATGGCCCGGCGCTCGGGAGCATCCTCCGCGAAGAGCAGGCGGTCAAAGACCCTGGGGCTCTCGAAGGAATAGGTCATGGCCTCGGAGAAGCCGTTGAACATGGCCGCCTCGCGGGCCTTGTCCTGAATGCGCATCTTGACGGTGAGGCCGCCCATGACGGAGGAGCCGCCCGGCAGGGTCATGGGGATATTCTCGTAGCCGGTGAAACGGGCCACTTCCTCGGCCAGGTCGCACATGGCCTTCACATCCTGGCGGAAGTAGGGGACGATGACCTCCTCTTTTTCGATGTCATAGTCCATCTCCAGCTTGGCGAAGATGTCCAGCATGACTTCGGGCGCGTAGTGGGTGCCCAGGAAGGCATTGATCTCTCTGGCATTGAAAGGAATGCGGACCTGATCCGGGATGGGCTCACAGACGTCCACCATGCCCTTGACCGGCGTCCCGCAGCCCAGTTCCTTCATGAGCTGGCAGGCGCGGTTGACGGCCGCCTCGGCGCTGGTGGGATGCAGACCCTTCTCGAAAATTCCGGAGGAATCGGTGCGCAGGCCGATGCGCTTGGCGGACTTACGGATGTTGGGGCCGTTGAAGGTGGCCGCCTCAAAGAGAACGGTCTTCACCTCGTCGGTGATCTTAGAATTCTCACCGCCCATGATGCCGGCGATGCCGATCTCCTTCTCCGCGTCGCAGATCATGAGGACGTCGTGGTCCATCTGACGCATCTGGCCGTCCAGGGTCTGGAACATATCGCCGTCCTGGGCGCGGCGCACAACGATCTTGTGGTCCGCGACGGTGTCCAGGTCAAAGGCGTGCATGGGCTGGCCCTGCTCGATCATGACATAGTTGGTGATGTCGACCAGGTTGTTGATGGGGCGGATGCCGCTCGCGGCCAGACGCCTCTGCATCCAGTAGGGGGAGGGGCCGATCTTGACATCCGTGCAGACACGGCCGATGTAGCGGCTGCACAGGTCGGGATCCTTCACCTCGACGGAGACGTAGTCGTTGACATCGCCCTGCTCATCCTCTGCGGGGGTCACGTCGGGCTCCACGAAGGACGCGCCGAAAGTGACGGCCGCCTCGCGGGCGATCCCCAGCAGGCTGTAGCAGTCCACGCGGTTGGATGTGATCTCATATTCAAAAACGGTGTCGCGCAGGCCCAGGAGCTCAACGGCATCCATGCCGGGCTCGACGGGGTGCATGGCGCGGGCTTCCTCGCTGTCCAGCTTACCGGCCCTTGCGAGCTCGACCGTCTCCTCCTCCGTGATCGGGCCCAGAGCCTCGGGGAAGATGTAGATGCCCTCTTCCGGGGCCTCGGGATAGGCATTGCGGTCACTGCCGAGTTCCTCGACAGAGCACATCATGCCGGCGGACGGCACGCCGCGAAGCTTGCCGGCCTTGATCTTGATGCCGTTCTCGGGAAGGGGACCGCCGTCGTGGCCGCCCGCCACGCGTCCGCCGTCCAGGACGACGGGAACCAGGGCTCCCTCAAAGACATTGTGGGCGCCAGTGACGATCTGCACGGTCTCCATGCCGACGTCCACCTGGCAGACGATCAGCTTGTCCGCATCGGGGTGCTTTTCGATGGACAGGACTCTGCCCACAACGATTTTTTCCAGATTTTTGTCCAGACGAGAGACGCCGTCCACCTTGGTGCCCGTCATCGTCATCCGGTCATTGTATTCCTTGTCGGTGCATGCCAGCTCCGGCACATATGCTTTCAGCCATGAAATAGGTGTGTTCATTTTTTACCTCAATAATAAATCCACGGGGACACGATTAAATCCACAGGAGCCGCTGCGCAGGCTGCAGGCTTTGATGGTCCTGCGGCACAGGCGCCCATGATCCATGATCCTTAATCTTTGATCTTTGATCCAAATGAAGCGGAAACAGCAGATCCGGCAGCCGCCGGCCTTATCAGTCAGCCGAAGCTGCTTCCTGATCTGCAGATCCTGCAGCCTTCCACTTAGAACTGCTTCAGGAAACGCACGTCGTTCTCGTACAGGAGGCGCATATCATCGATCTCATAGTTGAGAAGGGCGATGCGCTCGAGGCCGACGCCGAAGGCGAAGCCGCTGTAAACTTCCGGATCAATGCCGCTCATCTCCAGAACATGGGGGTGCACCATGCCGCAGCCGAGGATCTCGATCCAGCCCTCGCCCTTGCAGAAGCTGCAGCCCTTGCCGCCGCACTTGAAGCAGCTGACATCCATCTCGGCGCTGGGCTCCGTGAAGGGGAAGTGGTGGGGACGGAAACGGGTCTTGGTCTCCTCGCCGAAAAGCTTTTTGGCGAAATCATCCAGAGTTCCCTTGAGGTCGGCAAAGGTGATGCCCTTGTCGACGACCAGGCCCTCGACCTGGTGGAAGGTCGGGGAATGGGTGGCATCCACGGCGTCTGACCGGTAGACACGGCCGGGCGCGATCATGCGGATCGGAATGCGGCCGCTCTCCATGGCGTGGATCTGGGTGGAGGAGGTCTGTGTGCGAAGGAGGATATCTCCGTTGATATAGAAGGTGTCCTGCTCGTCCTTGGCGGGGTGGTCCGCCGGAATGTTGAGGGCCTCAAAGTTGTAGTAGTCGCGCTCGACCTCGGGGCCTTCAATGACCTCGTAGCCCATGCCGATAAAGATGCGTTCCATCTCCTTGAGGGCGATCACATTGGGGTGGCTGTGGCCCATGGGAAGGCGCTTGGCCGGGAGGGTGACGTCGATGGTCTCCGCCGCCAGGCGCTGCTCCTGCACCCTTCTCTCGATGGTCTTCTGGGCTTCCGCGATGGCTTCCTCGATCTGCACGCGGACGTCATTGACCATCTGACCGACGGCCGGACGCTCCTCGGCGGGGACGTTCTTCATGCCCTTGAGGATCTCCTTGAGGCTGCCTTTCTTGCCGAGGACACTGACGCGGATCTCATTGATCCTGTCGAGCGTGTCGGACTGTGCAATATGCTCCTGCGCTTCCTGTCTGATTTTTTCCAGTTCTTCTTTGATCATACCGATATCCTTCTTATTGCTGGTTAAGTGGTACTTATATGTAAAGGTGCATGCACCGTACAGGTATCATGGTTCGATGTCGCGGCATTCGCCTGTATGCAATTTTTGCGGCTCCGCCTCAAAAATAAAAAGCGGGACCGCATTCGTGAGCTGGCTCACGACGGCGTTCCCGCTATTATGTGCGCATGGCTCAAAGTTACGCGCACAGAAAGGCCTGAAACGCCGAACCTGCATTTTGACTCCTAGCACGCATGCCAGGTGGGTGTCCGCAGCATGTGTTTCCTGTCTTCCTCTGCCGGTGCTTTCGCACGGAAGGCCTGACATCCGCACAGCAATGTAGGATTCCCGTTTAAAGTAATTGTAGGTTCAAAATAGCAGATGAGTGGCATCTCAGGTTGAGATTATTATACCACACTGCCATCTGTTAGACAACTTTCTTCGCAGCACTGCACATATTCGTTCATTATGAAAAAACGCAATTTTCCACGCAGTGCTGCTGTATATTTTTTCTGCCGGCAGGTCTTTGTCAGACAGCCGTTTCGACCGGGCGGGTCTGTTCGCGGAGCCAGTCCCGCTCCTCCTGTGTCAGCAGGGGGCCGACCTCCTCGTAGACGCGGGCGTGGTAGCGGTCGAGGACCTCCCTGGTCTGCGGGGTCAGGTATGCGGGGTCGATGAGGTTTCTGTCCAGAGGGACCAGGGTGAGGGGCGCAAAGCGCAGGAACCTGCCGTCGCCGTTTTTCGCCGCCTCGACCACCTCGAGGATGGTCTCGATCCGGATGCCGTACCGGCCCTCAATGTAGACGCCGGGCTCGTCCGACACGATCATGCCGGGCTCCAGGACAGCCTCCTGCATACCGTTGGCAAAGCGCCAGCGGATATTCTGGGGTCCCTCGTGGACGCCCAGCAGATAGCCGATGCCGTGGCCGGTCCCGCACTTGTAATCCACAAAGGTGCGCCAGAGGGGCTGGCGGGCCAGGATATCCACGTTCCTGCCGGTGCAGCCGTACAGGAAGACCGCGTCCAGCAGCTGGAGATTGCCGACCGCCGTGAGGGTGTAGTGGCGGCGCATCTCGTCCGTGACCGGCCCGAGCGCCGTGGTCCTCGTCACATCCGTCGTGCCGCGCAGGTACTGACCTCCGCAGTCGACCAGCAGCATTCCCTCGGGCCTGAGCTGCGCGCAGTCGTCCGGCTTTGCGCTGTAGTGCATCATGGCCGCATTGGGCCCGTAGGCCGAGATCGTCCCGAAGGACAGCTCCACAAAGTCATCGATCTGCGCCCGCAGGCCGTCCATATGGTCAGCGGCCGTCAGCTCCGTCAGGCTGCCGACGGTCCCGTTTTTGACATGCTGATCGATCCAGTAGAGGAATCTGCAGACTGCCGCCGAGTCGTCCCGGTAGCAGGCGCGGATGTTGGCGAGCTCCGTCTCGTTCTTGACCGCCTTGAAGGCCACGACAGGGCTGCGGCGCTCCACGATCCCGGTCACAGGTTCCGGCCGGACTTCCGCGGGACCGGATCCGTCCGCATCCTCTCCGCCGAACCTCCCCCGTCTGATGGAATTCCACAGACAGATGCTGAGGCCGGAGGGATCGCACATGACCTTTGTTTTCTCACTGCCCTGTGCACCGTCTGCCGGAAGGTAGAGGGCAGGGTCCTCGAGAAAGGCGTAGACCGCGTCGTAGGGCCTGAGCTCCAGGCCGATCGAGTCGGCATAGGACCGGACCTCCGCGGTCACTTCATTCTCCTGCAGGAAGAGGATCTGACGGTCCTGGGTCACGACGCCGAAGCTCAGGGCGACAGGTGTGCACTCCACATCGCGGCCGCGCAGATTGAAGAGCCACATGAGGTTGTCCAGCATGCTGTCCACGTAGACGCCCGCGCCAGCCTTCCGCATGGCGGCCCGCAGCCGTCCGAGTTTATCCTGCGCGCTCTCCCCGCTGTACTTTTCATCCAGTACAAAGGCGGGATGCGAGGGCAGCGCCGGGCGGTCCTGCCAGATCCCCTCCGCGGGATCGCGGTCAATGCGGAAGCGGATCTTTTTGTCCGCCAGTTTTTTCCGAAGGTTCCGGACGGTCACGACGTTCAGGCAGCGTCCGTCAAAGGCAAGGGTGCCTCCGGCAGGCAGGCGGTCCGCCAGCCACTCCGATACCGTCGGGACGCCCTCCTCCATATCTCTGTAGAGGTCGACGCCGGTCCCGGCCAGTTCCTTTTCCGCCTGTATGAAATATCTTCCGTCCGTCCACAGGCCGGCCTCCTTTCGGCCGACGACCAGGGTCCCGCTGGATCCCGAAAATCCGCTGAAATAGTGTCTTGTCTGAAAAAAGGGTGCGACATACTCCGAATTGTGATAGTCCGCCGTCGGGATCAGATAATAATCGATCTTCTCCTCTGTCATGATGGCCCGCAGCGCCGCGAGCCGCTCTCTGTTGATTGCTCCACTCATTGTTGTTTATATGTCTCCAGTTTCAAATAAGTGTTTACAGTCCCGGGCAGGAACACCTGCAGTCACAGGAAGTGAATGTCTGCTCTCGCAGAAATTGTATATCTACAGTCCCGGGGAAGGATTATTTACAGTTCCAGGAAGCGCCTGACTTCCTGCTTCATCTCATTTCTGTTACACACGATATTGTGACGGATGAGGGCCGTGCGCAGGATATTGACCGCCTCCGGCACCGCGACGCCCGCCTTCTCACTCAGGCGGTCCGCCAGCTCCAGATCCGGCAGATAGGCCGGCTCACCCAGCGCCTGCATGACACTGTTCTCGAATTTGAAGGGGCTGGCCGTCGATGCGATCAGGGCCGTTGTCCCGTCGCCGCTCTGTGCCCGGTAATCACCGTATACATGGGCCGCCACCGCCGTGTGCGGGTCGATCACATACTGCTCCGCGTCGTAGATCCTGCGGATCGCTTCAGCCGTCTGCGCCTCGGTGGCATAGCCGCCGGCAAACTTGTCCAGGCCCTCTTTCATCTGATCCGTGATGGTGTAGACGCCCTTCGTGTTCAGGTCCTCCATGAGGGCCGCCGTCGCCGCGGCGTCATCCCCGCTGATGTGATAGAGCAGACGCTCCAGGTTGCTGGACACCAGGATGTCCATGGACGGGGAGGATGTCAGGATGAAATCGCGGTTGCGGTCGTAGGTTCCCGTCGTGAAAAAGTCAAAGAGGACCTTGTTGGAATTGGAGGCGCAGATCAGCTTGCCGACAGGCAGGCCGAGTCTGGCCCCGTAGTAGGCCGCGAGGATGTTGCCGAAATTGCCGGTCGGAACGACGATGTTGACCGGGTCTCCCTCCCGGACGACGCCCTTCTCCAGAAGCCGTGTGTATCCATATACATAGTAGACGATCTGCGGCACGAGCCTGCCGATGTTGATGGAATTCGCGGAGGAAAAGACAAATCCCTTCTCCGCCATCTCCGCGCGCAGGGCCTCATCGCTGAAGATCCGCTTGACCTCCGTCTGCGCGTCATCAAAATTGCCGCGGATACCGACGACCCTTGTGTTGACACCCTTCTGGGTCAGCATCTGCTTCTCCTGGATGGAGGAGACGCCGTTCTTGGGATAAAAGACCATGATCCGCGTGCCGGGCACATTGGCAAAGCCCGCCATGGCCGCCTTGCCCGTATCGCCGCTCGTCGCCGTCAGGATGACGATCTCCTTGTTCTCGCCGTTCTTGCGGGCCGCCGTCGTCATCAGGTGCGGGAGGATCTGCAGAGCCATGTCCTTGAAGGCGATGGTCGGGCCGTGGAAAAGCTCCAGATACCAGGCGCCCTCCGCCCTGCGCAGGGGCACGATCTCCTCTGTGTCAAAGCTGGTCCCGTAGGCATTGCGGATGCAGGACTTCAGCTCTTTTTCCGTAAAGTCGGAGAGCAGGAGCTTCATCACCTCATACGCCACACCCTGATAGTCCATCTTCGCAAGCTCGGAAAGACTCTTGTCCAGCACAGGGAATTCTGTGGGGACAAAAAGGCCTCCGTCCTCCGCCAGCCCCATCAGGATCGCCCTGGATGCGGTGACCGGCGCGCTGTCCGACCGCGTGCTCTTATACATTATTTCCTTCATGTGCGCTCCTCCCTCTCCTGAACTGTCTTATTCTGAACTGTTTTCATTCTGAACTTTCTTTTTATAGAAAACGCTCTGACCGGCAGACCTGCCGGGAGTCTGCCGGCTCTTCCCGGCCCGGATCGCAGCCGCGGTCATCCGGCTGCACATCCCGCTTCCAGCGGTCACTGTCTTCCAGCCGCCGGCAGGCCCGGTCCGCGTGTGAACGCCGACACAAAACCAAAGTAAAACTATATCACAATTCGGTAAGTAATACAAAGGATAAAGACGGATTTCCCGGCGAATTCTCCGGGGAAATGTGTTAAACTGAACGTGTGCGGCGAATGCCGTGACATCGGCCCGCTGCGAAACGGAAGCAGAGCGGAAATGAAGTGAGATGCTGGCAGGAGGTTTTTTTCATGCGTATTATCAGTAAAATGCTGGAGGAGAGCACCGCTTTCTCCCTGCCGGACATTCCGGCGGATGCACAGGAGGTGCTGTTCCTGGATATCGAGACCACCGGGATCAGCCGGGCGAACAGCGCCGTCTATCTCATCGGCTGTATCTGCCTGCAGCCTGACGGCTGGCAGATGACCCAGTGGTTCGATGATACGGGACTGGACGAAAAGACCCTTCTCTCATCCTTTCTGATCTTCTGCAGCAGGTATCATTACATCATCAATTACAACGGCAACCGCTTTGATCTCCCCTTTCTGCGCGCCCGCGCCGAACACCACGGTCTTTTGCAGGACAGCGCCGCTTTCCTCTCCATGGAGTCCATCGATCTGTACGGTTACATCGCCCCCTACCGCCACCTGCTGGGGCTTCCCGACTACCGTCAGCAGACGCTTGAGCAGACCATGCAGACCGGCCGCACGGAGGACGCCGACGGCAAGGCCATGATCGAAGCCTATAAAAAATATCTGCTGCTGCCCTCCTCCGCCATGCTGGACCGGCTGGTCTCCCACAACGAGGCCAATGTCACCGGGCTCATCCGTCTCCTGCCCCTCTCCGCCTTTGCCCGGCTGGAGGACATGCAGCTGACTGTCACGCAGGCGCAGGCCAACTATTTCCGGGACTATGAAGGGAAACAGGCCGAGGAGCTCCTGGTCCGCTTCCGCATGGACCTCGCCCTGCCGGTGCGGATCTACGCCGGCGCGGACCACTGCTATCTCAAGATCGAAAAGGACAGCGGCATCCTCAAGATCCCGCTCTTCACCGAGGAGATGAAATACTTTTACGCCAACTACAAGGATTACTACTACCTTCCCCGGGAAGACATGGCCGTCCACAAATACATCGCCACCTACGTGGAGCCTGACCACCGGGTCCAGGCCAAGCCGCAGACCTGCTACACCCGCAAGACTGCCTCCTATCTGCCCCAGTGGAGTCTCTACCGGACGCCCTTTTTCAAGCGGCGCTTCGAGGACAGCGACATCTTTTTCGAACTCTCCGACGATATGAAAAAGGACCGGGACGCCCTCTCGGATTACGCCGCCTACGTCCTCCATCACATCCTCTTCCCGCAGAAGGCGCCGCGGAAGGCGAAGGCGCCTGCACAATGACCCCCTCCTCTGTCCGGACAGGTTCCGCGCAGAAAGCAGTGATAAAGCCGCAAAAAAGACCTCGATGTTTGAGCCGGGGGCTGTATAAGACAAAATAATCTGTGTATACTGTGCAATTATCCCAAAATATTTGACAGCTTTATGCCATTATTGTAGAATATAACTAAGTAAACAGGTATTTAATCAGGCTGAATATCTGATGCTTAGGGAAAATATGTGTGGTTCGTTTCCATGAAAATGCTTATAAGCCTGATTTATGGCACATGCAGCGTGGACTCAGAAGCCCTGCAGAACAGCAAGGGCGGTCCGATGATGGGGAGGTAATATCATGGCGAACATTATCATTACAATCAGTAGAGAGTATGGTTCCGGCGGGCGTGAGATCGGTAAAAAGCTGGCCGAGAGGCTGGGGATCGATTTCTACGACAAGGAGATCATCACCATGCTGGCCAAGGAGAGCGGCCTGAGCGAGGAGACGATCCACAACTGGGCTGAAAAAGAAGTCTCCGGCTTCTTCTACGGCATCAATGCCGCGCGCGGCATCATTCCGATTCCGGACAGGATCTTCAGTGCCAGAAGGAAAGTCCTCAATGAACTTGCGGACAAGGGCAGCTGCGTCATCGTAGGCAGCTGCGGCGACTACATCCTGAAGGACCGCGAGAACCTCAAGAAATTCTTCATCTATGCCCCGAAGGAGCTGCGCGCAAAACGCGCAAAGGAAGTCTACGGCGACGACCTGGCGGCCTATCCCAACATGATCAAGCGCAAAGATGAAGAGCGCAGAGACTACTACAACCACTTCACCAGCTATCGCTTCGGCGATTATAAGAATTATGATGCCTGCATCAACAGCGCGATCGGCATCGACAAGGTTGTGGATCTGATTGAATATTACGTCAAACAGGACTGAGCGGACATCGCTCCGCGCACCTGACGGGACAGCCGGTCTGACCGGCGGATAGTGCAGCGCCCGGATTTACCCGTATATCGGTCTTAACTGCAGCAGCCCTGCGGGAGTATTTCTCCCGCAGGGCTGCTTTTTTGTTTTTCGGGTTCCGGTTTCCCTCTTCTTTATTATTCTTCCGTTTTGACCGGCAGGACAGCCGGCGTCCGGATGGTCTCTGTAGAACGGCCTGCGTCAGATTTTAAAAGCGGTAGTCCCTGCGGAGCCGGTCATGGAGGAATCCGTAGGCGCCGTACCTTGTCAGCAGCAGGATGTTCAGGACCTTGCTGGTGCGGCGGTACTCCTTATAGATCAGGGGCTGTTCCCTCTTCAGGAAACCGATGAAGTTTTTGAGTTCCTGCTTGTGCAGCGGGGATTTGGAGATCATGAGCAGAACCCTGATCTGCATAAAGGTCCGCAGCAGGAAGTAGTTGAAGATATACCTGTCCTTCGCCGTCTTTTTCAGGCCGACATCCGGGTAGACCGAATACAGCCGCTTCAGGACGATGGTCTGGTCATTGTAGTGCTTCTCCAGGCCTTCCAGGCTGACGCTCTGCTCTCCCCGCCCGATCCGGTAACAGTAGACCACGTGCGGGAAGATCCGCACGGTCTCCACCCAGGGGAGCGGCAGCAGGTCGTATTCCTGGTCGGTATAGAAGCAGTGCTCGGTCAGGCGGACGCCGTGGTCCTGCAGGATCTTCGTCCGGTAGACGATGGCATGCATGGTGAACCAGTCGTGGTCTCCCAGCTCCTCGAAACGCATCACTTTCCCGTCGATATCCTTTGCCTCGTCACGCAGCTCCTCGTGCCCGTCCTCCTCGAAGACGCGCTTGAACTGCGCGATGATCATATCCTCTTCCGCTTCTTCGAGCTCCTCGATCAGTTTTTGGAGGCCTTCCGCGTCGAACCAGTCATCGCCGTCCAGCAGGCGGAAATATTTTCCGGCCGCCGCCCGGATTGAGGCGTTCACCGTGGATCCGTACCCGCCGTTTTCCTTGTCGATCACACGGAAGGTGTCCGGATATCTGCTCTCATATTCGCGCGCGATCTCCAGCGTGCCGTCGGTCGACCCGTCGTTGACGATGAGGACCTCCAGCCGGTCCATGATCTCCGGCACACAGCAGGAATCCAGTGACTTGCGGATGAACTTTTCTACATTGTAGGAAGCGATCGATACACTCAGTATTTTTTCCATGTTTACCTCTTGCGAAGATGTTCCGTGCTGCTGTCAGAAAAGGCTGCCCGTACAGGGTAGTGAGGACACAGCGTCATGATGAAACAGATTCTTTATGAAACCGCGACTGTTCAGAACAGACAGGCCTGCCGGCCCCGGGAAATCCGCGGGCTCAACCCAGCTGTTCGTTCTCCCTGGCGTCCGCCACAGCGCGGAACATGAAGAAGTCCTCGGGTGTCGTGATCTTGACGTTGTCCGCCCGGCAGTCGACGATCGAGAGTTCCCGCCCGTAGTGCCGCATCAGTGTACAGGTGTCGATCATATTGGTCAGGCCGTCCCGGATCGACTGTTCCTCGACAGACAGAACGTCATCCAGCCAGTAGCCCTGCGGCGCCTTGGCGACACGCGAGTTGTCCCGGTTGACGACCTGTTCGACATGCTCCGAGCCTCCGATCAGGACGACCGTCTCGCTCACAGGTCCGCAGCTGATGCTGGTGCCGTGCTTCTCCACGGAGCGCAGATTGGCCGTGATCAGGTCGGCATCGATCAGCGGGCGGACACCGTCGTGGATGAGGACGATGTTGTCCTTGCGGCCATAGATGCGCGCCGCCTCCGCCAGGCCGTTGTAGATCGACATCTGACCCGTCTCACCGCCGGGCACGATCGAGGCGATCTTGTCCAGGCGGTAGGTGTACTGCAGCTCCTTCATATAGGGGATCCAGTCCTCGATGCAGACGACAACGATCCCGTCGATCTCCGGATGGCTGTTAAAGATCTCGATGGTGTGGACAATGATCGGCTTGCCGTGGACGAACAGGAACTGCTTGGGCCTGTCCTTGGCATGCATTCTTTTTCCAGATCCGCCCGCAAAAATCACTGCCAGATTCATGATTCTTTCTCCTCTTTCTCCTCTTTTTCCTGATCCCGATGCATCCCGGCCCGCTTAAGGAACTGCCGGGCCCTGCATCTTCATAGCTTCCATCATGCGCCGGTAGGCCTCCGCCAGCCCGCAGACCGGCTGCCAGCCGAGCGCCTGCAGCTTTGTCGTATCCAGGTTCATGTGCAGGGTCGGCGCGTAACCCAGGCTGGAGGGATCCTCCTCCGCCTCGATCCGGACCCCGATCCTGCCGCCGGCGCATTCCGATGCCACCAGCTCCGCCATCTGCCGGATGCTGCAGTAGGTCGCCTCGTTTGCGGCATTGTAGGCCTCTCCGTCTTCCCCGCGCAGCAGGACCGTCAGCATGGCAGACACGGCATCCGCCGTATACAGGTAGTTCCGGCAGGTCAGTCCCGCGGTCTTGAGGACAATGTCCCGGCCCTCCAGGGCGCAGCGGGCAAACTCCGCAAAGACACGTCCGTCGTCATATTTGACGCCCGGACCGAAGGTCTGGGTCAGCCGCATGACCCTGACGGGCACGCCGTACTCCTTCTGCCAGCTGGTGCACAGCATCTCACAGAGCCGCTTGGACTCCGGGTAGCAGCTCCTGGGCTGCATGGTATCCAGGTTGGTCCCGTGTTTTTCATCGATCTTGTGATCATCTGCCGGCGTTCCGTAGACCTCCATGGTAGAGAGATACAGAAAGGCCCGCACTTTGTTGACGCGAGCGAATTCAAGCGCCCGCCTGGTGCCGTCGACCGCCGTGAAGATGGTCTCGACTGGCTGGTCGATAAAGGCCCGGCTGGATGTCTGGCTGGCGGCGTGGATCATATAGTCGACCCGCTGCGGCAGCTTCTCCGCAGGCAGGTCCGTGATATCCGCGACCAGAAGGTCGAGGTTGCCGGCGTCGATCCCGCCGAACATCCTGCGCGCCTTTTCCTCATCGCGCACACAGGCGATGACCCGGATCCTGTCGTCAGGCAGCTGCCGCGTATCCCGCGATGCTTCGGGCTCCCCCGCTTCCGCCTGCGGATCCCGAATGATCCCGGCCTCACCGGCCGGCTTCCTGCAGCGGAGCAAAGCGGAGACCAGCGTCTGGCCGATCAGGCCGGTGGCTCCCGTGACGAGGACAGTTTTTCCACATAATTCCGCCAGCAGGGGACTGGCACAGAGCCCTTCCATGTCCTCCACAAAGACAGGTATCTTCTGTAAATCCATGGCAATTCCCATTCGTATAGAAAAAAGGGACCGGAACCCGCCTGGATTCCGGCCCCGAAAATTCAGAACCATATTCGCATGATACGGAGCGGGGTCAGCTGCGGCTGCCGCAGCCTTGATTTCATCTCACTCGTATTACGAATCTACGTCCGTCAGAAGCCTGTACAGCGAATTATTCCTCGCCCTCAGCCTCTTCCTTTGCTCTCTGTGCATTGACGAAAGCATCGACATCAACAGACACGACATCCGCATCCGCGTTTGCGCGCTCAGCGGCACGTCTCTCGCGCTCCTTGTCGATGAGGAGCTGCTTGACGCTCAGGCTGATCTTGTTGCTGTCTTCGTTGAAGTCCACGATCTTGGCGGTGACTTCCTGACCGGTCTTGAGGACATCTGAAGGCTTGTCGATGTGCTCGCGGGCGATCTGGGAGACATGAAGCAGGGCGTCGATGCCGGGCTCAAGCTCTACGAAAGCGCCGAAGTCAGTCATTCTGGCAACACGGCCGGTAACGATCGTGCCGGCAGCATACTTCTCAGCAGCGCCAACCCAGGGATTCTCCTCGGGGAACTTCAGGGAAAGAGCGATCTTGGTGCCCTGGATGTCCTTGATCAGGACGCGGAGCTGCTCGCCAACCTTGAAGACCTTCTTGGGATTCTCGACGCGGCCCCAGCTCATCTCGGAGATGTGCAGCAGTCCGTCTGCGCCGCCCAGGTCGATGAAAGCACCGAAATCGGTGATGTTCTTGACAGTACCCTCGACTGTATCGCCGGGATGGATGGTCTCGAAAAGCTTGCGCTGCATCTCTTTGCGCTTCTCAACAAGGAGCTGCTTGCGGTCGCCGATATATCTGCGCCTGTGCGGATTGTACTCGGTGATCACGAATTCGATTTCCTGATCGAGGTACTTGCTCAGGTCTCTCTCATAGGTGTCGGATACAAGGCTTGCGGGAATGAAGACCCTGACTTCCTCGACAACAACGCTCAGGCCGCCGGAAAGGACCTGCGTAACCTTGGCTTTGAGGACTTCGTGATTGTTGTAGGCCTCTTCGATCCGCTTGTTGCCGCGGTCTGCTGCGAGGCGCTTGTAGGAAAGGACGACCTGGCCGTCACCGTCATTCACCTTCAGGATCTTGACTTCCAGCTTGTCTCCTACGTGCAGGACTTCTGTGAGATCAACAGAATGATCGTTCGTGTACTCATTCCTGGTAAGGATACCATCGGACTTGGCGCCGATATTCAGGATCGCC
>CACZIO010000028.1 GCA_902781215.1 uncultured Lachnospiraceae bacterium | reverse complement strand
CCAGCTTGAACAGGTCCGGATGGCTCCAGGTATCCGCGCTGTCCAGGGCCACATAGATCGGCAGGTCCCCGATGATCCGGATCCCGTGCCGGTTGGCGTAGTCCTTGACCGCCTTCCACTGGCGGAAGAACATATACTGCTGGAAATAATAGAAGCGGATGTCATCCATCAGCTCGCCGCGCCATTTTTTCATGGCTTCCGGCCTGCGCAGGCGGATATCCTCCTCCCACTCCATCCAGGCCGCGTTCCCGAACCGGATCTTCAGGGCGCTGTAGAGGGCATAGTCCTCCAGCCACTCCCGGTTGTTGGTGATGTAGGTCTCGAAGTCGTAGCGGTCGCGGTTGAAGCTGTTCTCCTGCCATTTCCCCTTCGGGTGCAGGGCAAAGGGGCTGTTCTCATAGGCGCGGCGCAGGAGCAGAAAGCGCACCTGATAGATCCGCTCGTAATCCACATAGGCGGGGTGGCCGCCGAAGTCGTACTGCTCCACTTCCTCCCGACTCAGATAACCCGCCCCGATCAGCTGGTCCGGATCGATCATATAGGGATTGCCCGCAAAGGTCGAGAAGGACTGATAGGGCGAATCTCCGTAGCCGGTCTGTCCCAGCGGCAGGATCTGCCACCAGGACTGGCCCGCCTGCACCAGAAAGTCCACAAACCGGTATGCCTCTGTGGAAAAACAGCCGATCCCGTAGCGGGATGAAAGGCTGGTGACGGGAAGCAGGACTCCACAGGAACGTCTCATAATATTTAAATCCTCCTGAGCTATACAAGGCTCTCCGGAGCCTTTTCTATTCCATCCTCATTTTTTACAGATTGCCTGACATGGTTTTCACAAGAATATCTCATTTATTGTGATCCGCGGTCATTCCCCACTGGATCTTGCGGACCATGTTGACAAATTCGCCGTTGGTGCGGGTCCGCGAGAACAGGTCGAGCGCCTGGGTCACGGCCTGCTCGCTGCTCATGCCGTTGAAGGCCCGGCGGACGATGCCCATGGCGTTCTGTTCATCCGGCGTCAGCAGCAGGTCGTCCCGCCGCGTGCCGCTGCGAACAAGATCAATGGCCGGGAAGATGCGCCGCTCGGAGAGCCTGCGGTCGAGGACCAGTTCCATGTTGCCGGTCCCCTTGAACTCCTCAAAGACGATGTCGTCCATCTTGCTGCCCGTGTCGATGAGGGCCGTCGCCAGAATGGTGAGGCTGCCGCCCTCCCGCATATTTCTGGCCGCGCCGAAAAAGCGCTTGGGCATGTGCAGGGCGGCCGGGTCCAGGCCGCCGGACAGGGTGCGCCCGCTCGAGGGCTCCGTGATGTTGTAGGCCCGCGTCAGCCTGGTGATGGAATCCAGCAGGATCATGACATCCTTTTTGTGCTCCACCAGGCGCCTGGCCCGCTCGATGGCCATCTCCGATACCCGCTTGTGGTGCTCCGGCAGTTCATCAAAGGTGGAATAAATGACCTCCGCGTTGGGCCCCTCGATCGCCTCCCGGATATCCGTGACCTCTTCGGGCCGCTCATCGATCAGCAGGACGATCAGGTGGATCTCCGGATTGTTGTATTTGACAGACCGGGCGACCTCCTTGAGAAGGGTCGTCTTGCCGGCCTTGGGCGGGGAGACGATCATGCCTCTCTGCCCCTTGCCGACCGGGCTCATCAGGTCCATGATCCGCATGGAGATGCTGCCGCCGGCGCGCTCCAGCCTGATCCTCTCATCCGGGAAGATCGGCGTCATGTCCTCGAAATTGTAGCGCCGGGTCGCCTCCTCGGGCGAAAAGCCGTTGACACTCTTGACATAGAGCAGGGCGCTGAATTTTTCTCCCTGCGTGCGGACACGGATGTTGCCGACGATGATGTCGCCGGTCTTGAGGCCGAAGCGGCGGATCTGGCTGGGCGCGACATAGATATCGTTCTCGCCCGGCATGTAGTTGGCACAGCGGATAAATCCGAACCCGTCCTGCATGACCTCCAGAATACCGTTGGCCAGCTGGCCGCTGTCCAGCTCCGTATTGAGCTCATCCTTGTGCAGGACCGGCGTGTCCGGCCTGCCCGGCTGATAGTAGTAGCGGGGCAGGGTGCGTCCCGCGGAAGCGTCCGCCTGACCGCCCTGGGAAGCGGCCGCTCCATCATAATCGCGGCTCTCCCTGCGGTCGCTGCGCGTCCCCTCCTCCCGCACGGCGTAGGGGGCCGCCGGCTCACGTACCAGGGCCGCCTCGCTCACCGGTTTCTCTGCGTATCCGGTATTCCCGGCAGGCGCCGCTGCACGGCTGCTCCCGGCTTCCGATCCCGCGGGGACCTGACCTGGCGCCGCGGATTCGGACACAGGTGCCGTCTCACCGGCTGCCTGTGCGCCTGCCGGCCTGGCCTGCTGGCGCTGGTTCCTGCGCAGGTCACGGCCCTGGCCGGTCTGACCCTGGCCCGGCCGCTGCTGGCGCTGGCCCCGGCCGGACTGGCCGCCCTGGCTGTCGTCACGATACTGCCGGGTTCCGGTGCGTCTTGCATTCGCATTGCCGGGGCCGCTGTTTCCGCTGCCCTGACGGCCGCGCTGGGCCTGCTGGCCCTGCGGTGCCTGCTGACCATATCCTCTCTGCCGGCCCTGGCCGCTCTCCCGCTCTGTACCGCTGCGGTTTGCTGTCTTTGTCCCGCCATCATCCGAACCGGCTGTTCCGCCGGCTGCTTCCTCCGCTTCCGCAACCGCAGCTGCTGCCTCCGCCGCCGCTGCTGCCGCCCTGCTGCGCTGGGCTTTCTTTTCTTCGCGAAGCGCTTTCGCCTCTTCTTCGTCCTTCTGCATCATCGCGTCGATCAGCTCGGCCTTCTTCAAGGTGGAAATGCGCCGCATGCCGCGATTTTTGGCGATCTCACGCAGATCATGCAGGGAAATGGATTCATAGCGTTCTCTTGTCATCAGTTATCCTCCAAAATCTATCGCTTCACAGCGCAGGCCGGCATCACATCCGCAGCCGCATGCCCCGCGCCGTGGTCTTCTATTGAAATATATTCTATATACAAAAACAAGCTGCACCTTCTGTGCAGAAACAAAATGTCAGCAGAATCGTACGGGGAAATCAGGATGCCTCTGATAGAAATAAAATACAAATTTGATTTGATCAAAAGATTCCGCCCGGTCCGGCACGGAGTGATCCTGACCGGCCTGTCCGGGACATGCAAATTCCGGCCGGAAAAAAACCGGTCTCTTTCCACGCCGGAATCCGATACGGAAAAGTCCTGTTTCTTACGGTGTAAAACAGGAATGGAAATATGTATTGATTCAAGAGGATTATAGACCAGCAAAAAAATAATTTCAATGCGTCAGAAGAGATTTTCAACGAGATACTGGTAAACGGAGGTGTTTTTTTCCTCCCATTTGGACGCGACAGCCTCGGCGGAGGCGGCATCCGGCACAGCCATCCTGACCTCAAAAAGGGTCACTCCGCGCTCCCGGACGCTCATCCGCACCTCGTAGACGCCGCTGGTCATCTTCTCGTAGACAGCCGTCACCTCCCGGTCCTCCCGGATCTTCTGGCCGTTCTCGCGGAGCCACTCATCCGCCTGGGCGCGAATCTGCGGACTCAGCCGGCTGCCGAAGTACTCGTAGGCCTGCCGGCCGGCCTCCGTCAGGTGGAGGAACTTTTTGTCCCCGGTCAGGACAATGCGGACCAGGCCGCGTTTCTCCAGCTGGTCATAGCTCTCGGCGAGAGAGACGAAATTCGCGTAGCCGCTCTCCAGCAGGAAGGAGGAGAGCATGGCCTGGGTCACATCGCCCTCCGCGCGGTCCAGCATATACAGAATGATGAGTTTGTAAACGGTAAATACTTCGTCTCTCATATTGCCGGTCCTCCTTTTTTCAAGACTCGCTTGCGAGTCTTGCGCGCCGGATGCGGGTTGACATGTCCTGTTTATAAATAACCACAGTCAGACGCTGCCTGACGCTGTCACAGAGGCGGATCGTGCCGCCTGATCTCAGGGTCTGCTGCCGTCGGGATCCCTGTCCAGGAGCTCTTCCGGCTCCTGGTACCGGCTGTCGCCGGTGAGTTCGTACAGGCGGGCCCGGATCTGTTCTTCATATCCATTTTCCGATGGCTCGTACAGGCGGGTCCCGCGCACCTTTTCCGGCATATAAGGCTGGCCGCTGTAGTGGCCGCGGTAGAGGTGGGCGTACTGGTATCCGATGCCCCTGCCCAGCTTCTGTGCCCCCTCGTAGTGGGCGTCCTGCAGATAGGGGGGCACAGGCAGATTCCCGGTCTTTTTCACCAGGTCGCGCGCGGCGAAGATGGCGTTGACCGCGGCGTTGCTCTTGGGTGCGCAGGCCACGTAAGCGGCCGCCTGCGCCAGGAGGATCTGGGCCTCGGGGAGACCTATGCGCTCACAGGCCAGCGAACAGCTCACAGCGACAGTAATGGCATGGGGGTCTGCATTGCCCACATCTTCGGCCGCGCAGATCATGATCCTGCGGGCGATAAATTTGGGATCCTCTCCCGCCTCCAGCATCCTGGCCAGGTAGTAGACAGCCGCGTCGGGGTCAGATCCCCGCATGCTCTTGATAAAGGCGGAGATGGTGTCGTAGTGGTTGTCGCCTCCCTTGTCGTAGCGGGGCGCGCGGCGCTGGATACACTCCTGCGCGGTCTCCAGCGTGATATGGATCTTTCCGTCCCCGGAGGGCTCTGTCGTCAGGATCCCCAGCTCGACGGCGCTCAGGGCCCGGCGGGCATCGCCGCCCGCGACATCGGCCAGAAAATCGGCCGCGTCGTCGTCGATGACGGCATTGTACATGCCCATGCCCTTGTCTGTGTCATAGACGGCCCGCAGGATCAGGGCGCGCACATCCGCCTGCGAGAGGGGGTGCAGCTCAAAGACGGTCGACCGGGAGATCAGGGCGCTGTTCACCTCAAAATAAGGATTCTCCGTCGTGGCACCGATCAGCGTGACAGTCCCGTCCTCGACAAAGGGCAGCAGGTAGTCCTGCTGGGACTTGTTGAAGCGGTGGATCTCATCGATAAAGAGGATGGTCTTCTTGCCGTACATGCCCATCCTGTCCTGGGCGGCCCGCACGGCCTCCTCCATGTCCTTCTTGCCGGAGGTCGTCGCGTTGAGCTGGACGAATTCCGCGCTGGTCGTGTGGGCAATGACCTTGGCCAGGGTCGTCTTGCCGGTCCCGGGCGGTCCGTAAAAGATCAGAGAGCCCAGCTTGTCGGCCTGAATGGCCCGGCGGAGCAGACGCCCCCTGCCGATGATATGTTCCTGGCCCACGACCTCGTCGAGCGTGGTCGGACGGAGCCTGGCCGCCAGCGGGGACTCTGTCTCCTGCTGCTCGCGCCGCATATATTCAAAAAGATCCATGGAGTAATCCTCCCTCAACAGGTATCCCCTTTTGCACTCATTGGTTATCAAGTGACAGGTCTTAAAGCCCTCCGGGGACCAGCGTCACAGTCCCTCCGGCTTTTCCGGCCGGTAGCTGCTGCCCTTGCGCAGGCCCTTGGGATAGTGGTTCTTGACCATGCCGCCTGCGGCCTTGCCCCAGCCGGCGGCGCAGCCGTCGATGCAGACCAGGACCCAGCCTTTCCAGCCGGCACATTCCGGCGGGACCGGGATCGTCTCCCCCCGGATCCAGGCATAGGCCTCCTCACCGGAACCCGCCAGGTTCACACTGCGCCGGACTTCCTCCATATGCAGGGCCATGCCCAGGGAATGGGACGGCACAAAGCGTCCCTTCGTCACGCTCCCCAGCTGCAGGCCCGCTCGAAGGACCCGCAGGCCGTTCAGGGGCAGACTGGCCGCGGGCAGCGGAAGCGCATACAGGGTGTCCCCGAAGCAGTGGAGGTTCTCCTCTCCCCGGGAGAAGGCCGTCAGCTCTTTTGTGTTCTCCGGCCCGCAGCTGGGAGCGGCCGGGGATCCTGCAGCAAAGTCCGATCCCGCCGGCCGGAGGGTATCCTCCGCAAATTCCTGCCAGAGCCGCAGCAGGTCCGCCTCCCGCGGATCCCGGCGCTTTCCCTTTCCGGCTGCCTTTCCCCGTTTTCCGCGCTGGTCTTTACCGTTCTTTCCGCGATGTTCCAGCCCGTTCTTTCCGGGCTTCACTCTGCCACTGTCCGCAATGATGCCGCCCGCAGGAGCGGCAGCGACAGGCATGGCTTCGGTCCGGGGCTTTCCCTCCTTGCGGAGGACGGCGGCAAAGTGCCCCTCTCCCTCCAGTCTGTGCGGCCACAGGCGCACAGTTCCCGCGAGAGAAGCCGCCGGGGCCCCGGCATCTTCCTCCGGACCCGGCGCGGCAGAGCCTGCCGCCCAGGCGGGCTGTCCGGGGGCAAAGCCCCAGCTCTGCGTGTCCACGCCCGGCATCTGCCGGATATCGACCACCGAGAATTCAGGATGGTCCCGCAGGAAAAGGGCCAGGACACCCTCGTTCTCCTCCGGCGCGAAGGTGCAGGTCGAGTAGACCAGGGTACCTCCCCCGCGCAGCATGGCAGCCGCCTCCTCCAGGATCCCCCTCTGCCGGTCCGCACAGGTCCGGACATTTTCCGGGCTCCAATGAAGAAGGGCCTCCTCCTCTTTGCGGAACATTCCCTCCCCCGAACAGGGCGCATCCACGACGATCCGGTCAAAAAAAAGCGGGAAACAGGATGCAAGCTCCTGCGGGGACGCGCTGGTCACGAGGGCATTGCGCACGCCCATCCGCTCGATATTGGCCGACAGGACCCTGGCGCGTTCCGGATGGATCTCGTTGCAGACCAGCAGCCCCTGTCCGCGCAGGTCCGCCGCCAGTTTCGTGCTCTTGCCGCCAGGCGCCGCGCACAGGTCCAGGACCCGCTCTCCGGGGAGGGCGCCGCAAAGACGGGCGGGCGCCATGGCACTGGCCTCCTGGATGTAGTACATCCCCGCTTCATGCCAGGCCAGCCTGCCCGGCCGGAATTGCTCCGGGTAGTAGATGCCGTCGGGCTCCCAGGGCACGGCGGCAAAAACAGGTCCGGCCTGTGCCGGCTCCTCCCCCTCAGCGCCAGCGCCCGCATGGTAGCCCGCATAAGCTTTTTTCAGCAGGTCCAGCGCCTGCGTCCGGCTGCACTTGAGCGGATTGACGCGCAGGGAAAAAAGGCGTTTTCGCCTGTAGGAAGCCAAAAACGCCTGGTAATCTTCTTCTGACAGCATTGCCTGCATGCGGGAACAGAACTCCGCAGGCAGTGTGATCTCCTTCATCATCTTTATCGTGACCTTCTATCCCTGGCACCCGGCAGCAGCCGCCGCTGCTGCCGCCCCGCGCCCGTGCCCGTGCCGGGCATGCCGGCTGCCGGTCCTGCCTGTCCATGCGGCGCAGCGCAGCTGCCCGGCCCAATTGCCGGCAGTTCCTTATTTCCACCGGGCATCACTGTGCGCGTCTCCCCTGGCGATCCTGTCGATCTCCTGCAGGGCGTCCTGCGTCTGCTGATCACGGCGGAGGGCCAGGATCCGCTGGTTGCGGCTGCCGCGGTAGAGGAGGGTGATGTCCTTCTCCGCCAGCAGAAACCGCCCGTCCACGAGCACATCGATCAGGGACAGCATCTCATCCGTAAAGGATGTGTGCCTGTCCCCGCCCCGCAGCAGGTCTTTTTCATAGGTGTAGCCCGTATAGCACCAGACGGACTTGTTGGGGTAGATCTTCCTGACCTTGCGCAGGAGGCCGACCAGGACCGCCTGGTTCTCCGGTTCAAAGGGCTCTCCGCCCAGCAGGGTCAGGCCCTCGATGTAGTCCGGCATCAGGGAGCGCAGGATCCGGTCCTCCGTGTCCAGCGTATAGGTATGGCCGTAGTCAAAATCCCAGGTCTCCGGATTGAAACAGCCCGGACACTGGTTGCGGCAGCCGGACACAAACAGACTCACCCGGACACCGGGCCCGTTCGCTATATCATATTCCTTGATTTCCGCGTACTTCAATATTTACCTCCATCATCCGTCTGAAGCTTTGACATTCTCCCGGTCATTTTTTCTCACAGGGACCGGTCCGCGCCGCAAGTCCCTACTCCTGTTCCGACGGAACAAAGACCTTGTCCTCCGTGATGACCGTATCCTTCGTCAGAACTTCTCCGTTCTCATCCGTCCAGCCTGTGATCTCTCCGTATTTGCGCCGGAAGCTCCCGTACAGGTGCTCGCCGTAGTCCTCGACAGGCACAAAGCCCGGGCTTTCCCCGCGGCGCACATAGATATCCATATCCGAAAAGCCGTACCGGAAGGTCACTTTACAGTAGGCGTCCGGGTCCTCCGCATAGCCCTGCCAGAACCCGCTCCGGTCCAGAAGCCATTCCCGCAGCGCCTCCGCGCTCTCGGCAAAGTCATTGGACCTGTCCCACCGGCTGCAGTCCATGGCCGCCGAGGTCCGCAGGGCCCTTGTCTGCGCGCAGAATCCGTCGATCCCATGCGGATCACTGTCCCCGCCGGCATCGGCCTCCATCGCTGCAGGCTCCTCCAGATATCCCTGCAGGGCAGAGAAGAAGGAGGGCGCGGCCTCACTGAAGACAGCGGTCCGGAAACTCTCATGCTCAGCCAGCTTCGTCAGCCACCCCTCGCGATGGTCCCGCAGCCACATGCTGTATCTGGTGATGTTGGGAAGCCGTCCAACGCCGGTCGTCCCTGCAGACAGGTCAAAATCCCAGACCGGCCCGCAGTAGAGCAGGGGGTCGTCCGCCTCCTTGTAGACAAAGAAACTGAAGCTCTCCACGTCCCACTGGACCAGAAAATCCTGCAGCAGGTACATCCGGCTCCAGGAGTCCATGTCCAGGTACTCCTCCCAGGATCTTCCCGTCACGGGATCGGTCCCGTCCTCGTGATAGAAGGCCCTCTCCGCGGCGCGCACATATTCCGCAATGTACTGCGCCTCCGCCAGCGGAACCGCCTCCGGATACTTCACGACAAAATGATGCCGGCTGGTGGAAAACCAGCAGGGCTCATTTTCGTACCTCCCGTCCATCTCCAGCAGGTAGCCGCCGGTGATATTATCGGGTGTCCGCGCGTCGGAAGCGGCATGGATCTCCAGCCCGTCCTCATTCGTCGCGGTGACCCCCTCGCCGGCCTCTGCCGCCGTCCCCGCCGGATCCTCTGACTCATCCGCCACAGCCGCATTGGCCGCCTCCAGATCCGCGATCCGAACGCTTCCGCCCCGCGCGCTGGGCCGCTCCGCCAACAGGTAGAGCCCGTTGTAGCTCCCGTTGACATACACATTGACAAAGACGGACTCCGGCGTCGACGGCATCCCGCAGAGGGCGGCCAGGTCCAGAGCCGCCTTATTGCGCATATTGGAATCATCCGTGCTGTTGGCGATCAGGGCAAATTTTTCGGCGCTTTCCATCCCGAGGACCTCCCGGGCGGAGGCCAGATTCAGACTGTACTGCTTTTTGTCTTCCTTCCAGCTGCTGTTGCCGCGCCCGTGGATCCTGCACCTGCCGGAAACATCCCTCCGGCCTTCTGCCGTATAGAAGACATATCGTCCCTCTTCGCGGACTGTCTTGTCCGCATTGACCGCATCCAGGCTCCCCGACATGGTCGTCATGTAGAGCGTCGGCAGCTCCTCCGCGACAAAAAACCTGATCTCCGCTTCCTCTCTCGTGCCGTCCAGGCTCTCCGCCACAGCCTTCCAGGTCCAGCCCTTTTCCGGACTCCCCTCCCCGGCCGTCAGCGCATCACAGTCCAGCAGGTCTCCATCCCGCAGGCTGACCGCCGGCTCCTCCTCTCCTTTTCCATACAGTTGGAGGGACCGCAGATGAGAAAACCTGACACAGACCCTGTCCGACAGGTCTGCAGGGATGTAGGCCCGCCACTTTCCCTCGTCGCGTTTATGCAGAACGATCTCCTGGACCGCGAATGCCGGCTCTGCCGCCCGCTCCCGGTCTCCGTCGTTTTCCATCCGGGCAGACGCATCCGCTTCAGAAGCCGCAGCCTCACCCGGCAGGCCCTCCCCCCGGCCGGGGCCGACAGCTCCTGAAGGAACGCCTGCTCCGCAGAAAACAATATCCTCAAACAGGGCATGCGCCGCCCGGTAGGCCCGCGCCGCCGCGGCCCGCTCCCTGCCCTGTCTGTACCCGGCAGCCAGCAGCACGATCATCAGCGCGGCAGTACACAGGAACAGGACCGGACCCAGGATTCCTTTTCCATGTCTCATATAATCCAGAATTGCCGGAGCACCTGCGCGCTCCGGCACCAGCCTCCCGTGTTAAACACTGCTGTCCACACCCTCCCGGGGCGGACTATCGCCTTGCATCGATGCAGCCGGACCTGACCGCCAATGTGACCGGCGCCGGCCGGCACACGCGCCGGACCATCCCGCACATGCAGGACCCGTCGGCGGGCCATATACACCCGCACGAACAGCAGGGCCGCAACCAGGACGTCGCCTCTGTGCTTCCCGCAGTCCCTGACGTCTGTGCTTCGTCCTACCAGTATACCCCCTTGTCCGAAGCGGGGTCAACCGGCCCAGCCAGGAGGGGAAAGATAAATCAGGGGTGGAAGACCCGGCAGATGCCGGCACTCCACCCCTGTTTTTGAACGTTCAGTTATGTAGGAAACAAACTTCGTTTGTTAAAACTTCGTTTGTTAAAACTTCGTTAGTAAAAACTCCGTTTGTTAAATACGTTTGTAAATACTTCGTCTGCAAAAAATCCCGTTTTCAAATCGCTGTTTGTCAGATATCTGTGATCGCCACGGCACCCAGCACCTTGATGGCCTGTCTGCTGCACAGGTCCAGAACTTTCTCGACATCCGCCTGCACGGTCCGCTTGTTGTGGACCAGGAGAAGAGCGGCCTTCTGCTGCGTGAGATTCTGCATCTCATCCACACTTGTGAGCGGGGACCCCGCATAGATACGGCTCTCCGGATTGCGCCGGGCGACAGCCTTCTCCAGCAGTGAGGAGATATTCAGGTCCGCCCCGTCGCCGCAGGTCCGCACAATGTAAACGGAATCGCTCTGTGCCTGCTGCATGCCGCCGCAGATATCGGCCGCGATCATCTCGGCCCTGTTCTCCGCCGTCATGGAGTCCACATGCAGGAGTTTTCTGATCAGGCCGGGGAAGAGCCCCCTGCCCCTGCGTCCCTTCACGAAGACCGTGCTCAGGACAGGCACCTGGTAATAGTCCTGCAGTTCCTGTGCAACATTGATCGTGCCGCTGAAGAGATACCTGGCGAGCACATAGACAAAGGACAGGAAGAGACCCGCCAGAATGCCGAGCACCAGCATTTTTTTGCTGATATACTGAGGGGCGGCAGCTTCAGCCCCCTCCTGCTCCAGCTCTGCCAGGGAGACGATCCCGCCCTCGATCAGGGCCCGCTCCGAATCCCGCAGCACATTGAAATAGGCCGCCTGCTCATCGGTGAATTTGTCGATGGCATACAGCTTCAGGTTGGTGATCATGGAGTCGACACGCTGGACATAATCGAGTGTCGGCTGCTTTTTGGAAATATAGTACTCGGCTATATTCCCGCGGAAGGTCGTATCAATCAGCTCCATGCTGGTCTTCGGATCGATCTTTTTCAGAGTCTTCGTCTTTTCCTGGAAAGCTGCGTCCACGATGCCCCAGATCTGCTCGCAGGTCGCCTCATCCGGACCCACCACATCCACAGAGACCATAATATCTGAGGGATAGACTGCGTCGTCCTCGCCGAAATTCTTCAGCTCTGTGGTCGTTGCTGTAAGAGAGTCAAAATACAGGCATTTGTAAGCTTCTTCGATGCTGTCCGCATTGAGGAGCTCCTGGATCTTCTGATAGTCCTCCAGGTTCACAGCGTTGTTGGTATATTGTTTCTCCGCGCCCTCGATCGTCGAGTCCAGCAAATAGGTCGCGCGCTCATAGACCAGACTGCCGTCCTTCTTGTCAAAGACCTGGTCGAAATTGGTCAGCTCCTCCTGGCAGTAATTCCTGTAATCAATGTAGGACTTGTACTGCCGGTATACGCGCTCGACCTCCTGAGCCTCCACCTCTGTCAGTTTCGCCCGGGCACTTTCCTCCAGGATCCCTGCTTGCTCCTCCAGGACCTCCTCAGTCAGCTCCTCGCCCGGATCCACGGCAGCAGCCCGGCTGCTTCTCAGGGCCCTGACCGCGCCCAGGCCGGTCAACAGAACCGTGATCACGACCGTGATCAGCAGGATCGTCTTCCATTTATAAAGAAGTTCTACAAAAAAGTCCCTCAAATCTATTGTCTTCTCATCAGAACTGTGCATCTTGGCTATCTCTCCTTCAACATTCACAATTCAGGTAAACAGAGTTACTTCGAAATGATAACATCATTGACCTGAAAGTGCAAGCAGGTCAGATGTCCGCAAAACAGGTAAAAAAAGATCCTCCGGAAGAGCGATCTTCCGAAGGATCCTGTCCAGTCTTCTGTCGTACGGTCTGTGCAGTGATCAGCGCTTGGAGAACTGTCGAGGCGAAAAGCAAACGTGCCGTGGCACGTTTGCCGCCGAGACCACAGCAGCTATGCTGCGAGGACCCTCAGGAGGCAAGTGCGTCAGCGCTTGCTGAATTCCCTTATCTCTTGGGAGACCGTCAGGCACTTCCAAAAACACCCGAGAAAACTGAGATGGTTTTGCGTTTTCCGCTCGGTTTTGCTTGATTCTGGCGGTTTCTGTAAGCAAAAATCGTGATTCCCAGTTACAACTCAAACCCCGTATGGAGTGAGGATTTGCTGCATATGTGCTTCATACCCATTGCATCCCAGGGCGATGGAATACGATGCCAAATGCAGGGATCCTCACTTTTTGCTTGGTTCTATGTAAAATAACTGACAGAAAAGGTATTAATGCAATCCTAGTTCCATCTTTAACTCGTGTCAGAATCAGTATGGAAACACAAGTCCGAACTATTCTGTAAATAGATAATCCATTTTGCAAACGATAGTAACTCTGAAAGCCTACTATTATCTATTGGTTCTTCCTTACGTTCGTTAGCAAGAAAGAGATTGGTTTCAATAAGATACAACAAAGCTGCTTTCTGCGATTTTGCCTTTTCGCTTAGCTGTGTAGACTTTGCTATTGATTTTAACCGTTCACTTTCTTCTATATCCTCGGTTAGGATTGCTCCTGTTCTGTTTAAATTAACTGATAGTTGTTCTGTAGCCAGCGCAGAAAGAAGAAGTATATGTAATCTGTCTCGCTCCACCATGCTTATTGCTTGTTCTAAATGGGAGACTACTTCAACTTTTTGGCAACAAACATAACGTTCAGAAGTATTATTGGACAAAGAGTGGCAACAAAACTGCACTAATGTATTTGCAAGAGGTAATATGTCTGATAAATCTTGCTGATACTCTATAAAGAACTTTTCAGTTACTGCTCTGAACATATCAAGACTAAGTCTTGATTGGGTGATGTGTGATCCCTTAAGAATGTTGGATATGAAGGATGAGGTGCTGGCACATTCCCATATCTCTACCTGTATGATGCCCTATATCACCTCGCAGTTCATGCCTCGCAAGGAAAGCGACCGCCCGACGATCATTCCGAAGGACTGCACAAATCTCGCTCTCATTGGACAATATGTCGAGGTTCCCCGTGATGTGGTGTTCACCATTGAAACCTCTGTCCGCACACCGCTGGAGGCAGTTTACATGTTAACGGGTCTGGATAAGGAAGTCATCGAGGTGAATCCTGCCAGATATGACCTTCGCTATATCAAAGAAAGAGTCATGAAATTCGGCGGTATGAAGGGTAAGATTACGGAGGAAGACCTTCCGAAGATCAATCCTCTCAAACTGTGGCTTGGGAAGGCAAAGCTGATAAAAGAGCTCTTGAAAAAGGCAAACGAGATTCCGCCTTATTACATCATGTATCCGGGCAGAGATAAGAGCATAGCACTAAAGGATTCTGTTCTGAAACCACAGTTTCCGAAAGACAGTAGATAATCATTCATTACAAACAGGCCGCGAGACGGAAATCAACCATCAAAGCGGCCTGTTATATTATTCCCTATATCGTGACTTCCTTCCTGTCCTTGAAGGTGAATACCACATTGTCATCATAAGTTGTCGCCCTTTGGCTGACTGTATTATGGCAGATTTCGGGCAAAAATGAAATAACCCAAGAGTCATCCTCTTGACTCCCGGTTTATGAAGGAGAAATAGCCTTCGATAACACAAAAAAGCAAAATATCTTTTTGGGTGCAACGTGCCATGTTGTGCAACCAAAAAAGATATTGCACCGGAAAACCCCGATACCACAAGGGTTAATAGTGATAAGTAACTATTTGCCCGCAGAAAGATCGTGTGACCATTATGGTCATGCGGTCTTTCTGTTTTTCGGGGTGTTTTCAATGATCACGGGTTCGTTCAGGGTGGGGAGGTTGAACTCGCCTAGGAAGTTGAAGAAGATCTGAACGCGCTGTCTGCGCTTGCCGCTGGACTTGTCCGGGGCATGGACCACGATCTTCTGCACATACTCGTTCACGATAGAGGGCGTCAGTTCAATGATCTCCTCATACTTCTCCACCAGGGCGATGAAGCGATCCAGGTCGTCGTTCATCTCTACCTGCTGGTTGATCCATTCCTCCAGCGCGATGATCTCCAGTCTCAGACGATCCTGCTCTGCCTCGTACCCCTCGGCCATCTTCTTGTAACGCTCCATGCTCAGGTTTCCGAGTACGGCATCCTCGTATCCCCGGGTGATGAGCACATCGAGTTCATCAAAGCGCTTCCTGGCCTGGGTCAGCCGCTTCTTATCCTCGCGGATGTTCCGCTGATGATCCTCACGGCGGTTCTGCAGCCACTCTTCCTGGAATCCGTTGACATCGTCGTGGATATACAGGTTGATGGCCTGGATGCGTTCAAGGACGATCTCCCGCAGAACATCCTCCCGGATGTAGTGGGCGGAACAGGTACCGCGTCCGCTCTTATAATGAGAGCAGATGTAGTGATCCTGTTTCCCCTCAAAGCTCTTGCAGGTAGCAAAATGGAGCTTGCCGCCGCAGTCTGCACAGAACAGCAGGCCGGAGAAGAGTCCCTGGCGGTCAGCCTTGGTCATACGGCGCTTGTTCTTCCGAAGCTCCTGCACACGATCCCACTGCGCCTGCGGAACGATGGCCTCCTGCGTGTTCGGGAAAACGATCATATCTTCCGGCTTGTTCGGGATCCGCTTCTTGAGCTTATAGGACCGGGAATAGGTCTTGAAGCTGCATGTGCAGCCGGTGTACTCCTGACGCTCCAGTATATCCACGATAGACTGCTCAGCCCAATGATAGGGGCGCTCCGGAAGAGGCTTTCCTTTCCTTGCCGCATACAGGGCCTTGGTAGTCGGAACGTGATCATCCTCCAGGATCCGGGCGATACGATCCGGCCCTTTCCCGTCGATCGCTAGGTCAAAGATGCGCTTCACGACCTTCGCAGCCTCCGGGTCGATGATCCAATGTCCATGCTGGTCGGGATCGTCCATATACCCATAGGGAGGGCCGCTGAGGTGTTCGCCCCTCGCCGCCTTCGCCCGGAAGATGGCCCGCACCTTCTTGCTGGTGTCTTTGGCATAGAAGTCGTTGAACAGGTTCCGGAACGGGGTGAAGTCGTTGTCGCCATAGGCGCTGTCTACGCCGTCGTTGATAGCGATGAACCGAACGTCGTAGCTGGGGAAGATGAGCTCCGTGTACTGACCCACCTGCAGGTAATCGCGTCCGAAGCGGCTCATATCCTTGACAATGAAGGTGGATACAAGCCCCTGCTCTACCAGCGACAGCGCTTCCTGTATGCCAGGGCGGTTGAAATTCGTGCCGGTGTAGCCGTCATCGATGAACGTGCGGGTGTTGGTGAACCCATGACTGTCTGCGTATGCTTGAAGTATACTCCGCTGATTTGCGATACTATTGCTCTCGCCGTCCAAAGCGTCCTCGTTGCTGAGGCGGCAGTACAGGACGGTGATTTTTTGCTGATCCAACATATTATCCTCCTTTTCGGGTTGGTCAGCTGACAGTATCGTAGTGCCTGCGTCGAGCTTAACATAATCACCGTGGTTTGTCACCATCATTTTTCATCGTCTCCCATCATCATTCGCCGGAGCTTGTCGGCAAGACTCTCCCGGCCGGCAAACTCTGTCTCGATGACGTAGGTGGTGTTGCCGATCTTCCGTTCTATGGTCTTATGAAAGGGCTTCATGGTGTTGGCCCAGTATTCCTCACATTCCCTTAGAAAACTCTCGGGAGGTGTCCCATAATCGGCTGGGGCATCGCCTTCAACCAATTCATATTCAAACTGTTCGTCCATAACAGATCATTCCTCCGTCTATCGTGTTCATCGATCCGGCTCCCGGCTGCGCTCGGGTTCGGATCGCAGCGCGGATTCCAGATGGGCCTTGATCTTCTGCAGCTTGAGAAACTCGGTACGCTCGTCTTTCAAAGAGGCGTAATCGCTCTTATTTTTCTCTATCAGCGCAGTCCGTTCCTTTTTCATTGCCGCGAGGGGAAGGGGTTCGTCTCCCTGCCGCGCCTCATTCAGCTTCCTGCGGGCGAGGTAGAACAGCTTGAGCTCGCCATCATGGTCCTGCCGGAACTGCTCGCGCTTTTTCTTCCATCGGATCCTGTTCATCTCATCGAACAGGGGCTTTAGCCGCTTATAGTTCTCAACGCAGGTCAGGAGGTCGTCGATCTCCTTGATCCGGTTCTGCCTGTCCCGGATCGTCGTCTGCTTATCGGTGACACGGTCACCCAGCTGTTGGACGGCGTCTTTCAGATCGTCCAGCGTATTGATGCCCTTGGCCTGCAGGTATTCAAAGGTGTCGATCTGCTCCTGCAGATTGTTCGCGCGGGCTCTGGAGCTGTATGCCCCGGCATTGCGGCGGCGGTAATAGGTGTTCAGCAGCGTGGCGATATTTTCGGCCTCGAACTTTGCCCGCGCCTTACGTTGTTCCTCTATGATGGCGTCGAGCGCCTCCAGCAGCGCCGCGAGCCTTGCTTTGAGGTTGGCAAACGAGCGATTGACATTGCGGATCCAACGGTTCAGCTTGCCTTTTTCTGTTTCAATGCCCTTGGCCTCCATCTTGCGGACGTTGGGACCCTCGTGGGTCGTGGGCACCTGCTTGATGCCCTGGCGCTCATAGGATCGGTGGTCGATCCTGCAATCGAAACCCTTAGCTTCAAACCGGCGATTACACATCTCCGCCCAGGCCCGGCGCATCTCCTCCAGCGTCTCCGGCTGGCTCCAGTTGGTCGTGGGCACGGCGTTGAATATGTAGTTGCCGTTTTCATCCTCGATCCGGTTGCCGTGCTCGTCCAGTACATATTCCCGGCGCTGCTTCAGACCCCAAGAGCCGTCCGGGTTCAGAGGTCGGATGGGACACATTACATGGAAGTGCGGATTGTCAATGCCGTCATCCTTGTCCGGCAAATGTACCGCAAGGTCGGCGATCATGCCCCGGGCGACGAGCTGCTCCGCTACAAATTGCCTCGCCAGGGCGATGTTCTCTTCCAGCGAAAACTCGGTCTGTAAGGCAATGTCAAAGCTGTGGGCGAGCTGAGCTTTCTTGCCGCGCTCAGCCTTCTCCACGGCGTCCCATAGTGTCTTTCGGTCTGCATACTCTCTTGGAGCATGAGGCGGCAGCATGATTTCCGTATGCACGACGCCGCTCTTGCGGGTGTAGTCATAGTCAAAACCGTAGTAATCGCTGTGCAGCTTTTCCCCGGCGCGATAGGCTGCCGCGGCCATGGCGGTCTTACCCTCACTGCGCTTGATCTGCGTCAGGTGGAAGTGGTACAGTGCCATCTTCATTGCCTCCGGGCAGGAGCGGTATTACGGCGGGGTGGGTCAGGACCTTTTCCATGAGCTCATAGAAATCCACCTGATCCATGTCCTTCACGGCGGGGACGATACTTTCCACCGCCGCGCCGCGGGTGATAAGACGGTGGGATCGCTTCCGGCGATCCGCGCCTTTGAAGTAGGATATCTTGTTTTCTATCAGCACCTGCTGATGCTCGAGCTGCTCAATCTCCTGTTGGATCTGTTCCTGCTCGGCACGCAATTCTTCGATCTGTGGGTTCATTTGAATTACCTCTTTTGGGGTAGGTGGTACAAGGTATGCGGGCACCCCGACCTCTGCGTCCGGAAAGCCTTGATACACCCGGGGTTCAAATCTCTATTTTTCGACGTCTCGCCCTCTTTCGGCGGGCGTATTCCGCTTGCTGTTCCTTCTTTGTGATGACCTTGCATTCGTCGCAGTATTTGGCTCGATTGCCATGGGCAATATATGGCTTTCCGCATCGGGCGCAGAGGCGCACATTATCCTCATGGAAGATCTCCGCTTCCAGCCCGGCGGCCTCAGCGAGCTTCAGAAGTACGTTTCGGAAAAACGTGCAGCACACCGAGCGGTTGCGAAGCTGTGGGCAAGTGACTTCTTCACCGTCATCCAGCAGAAGGCAGTTCCGTTCATCCTGAAGATTGCAGCAATGCTCCCGGATGATCCGTTTGACCGCCCACGACTGGCGAAGCTTCATGCGGATGAGAGAGCCGTCCGCATTTCGCTCGATGGGTGGATAGGCTTTCAGGTTGAACATCATTCTTTCTTTCTTGGTTTTAGAAAGACTTGAAAAACGATTATCCCAAAATGGGTCAATCGTTTTGTCCAGGGGCAGGATCGCCTGAGTCCTCAAAAGGGGCCTCAGGCGAAAACGATATGGTAAAAATGACCAGGTCGTTTTTGAGCTCTGTGATGAAATCGCGTTTCCAGATTGGAGCACGCGAAGTAAGTCGAAGCTGAGCTATAGTGTAACAAAACGGAAGAGCGAAAACTGTCGAATCTTGTCACCGCCGGATGAAATTGCTCATATTAACGAAATCAAAATCCGTGATAGACGCCCACGGCCACGCCCTGGATCGTGAGCTCCTCGAACGAAATGTCGGGATAGGATTCCTTATCCTCATTGCAGGACCGCAGAACATATCGGTGCTCGTCATCGTCATAGGCAAGCTGTTTCAAATTGTTCAGTCCTTCGTACAGCGCAACGATGAGTTCCCCGGGCTCAGCGTAGTTCTGCTTTCTTATGATCACATAGTCACCGGGATGAATACCGACGTCGATCATGGACTCGCCCTTGGCGATGAGGGCGAAGAACTCGCCCCGGCCGACCATGCTCTCCGGCAGGCGGATGTACTCGATGACCGCTTCTTCCTCTTCCTCGCCGGGGCCGCAGCGCACATAACCGAGAACCGGCATGGAATACTGCGCCGATTCCATGTTGATCCGCTTTGTGATGATGGAGCGGCGACCATTGTATTCGAGCTCGCCGGATTCCTTCAGCGCCGTCAGATAACGATGGACCGTGGTGACGGCGATACCGGTGTTTGCGGAAATGTCACGCACGGTGGGTATCTCGCCGTAGGCGCTGTAATAACTGTCGATGCAGTCTCGTATAACCTGCATACGGTTTTCATCTTTTTTGCGCATAAGAGCCTCCAAACAGAACAGGAACAAGTCGTTTCATAACAGTATCGTAGCAGGCAGAAAACCGTAAGTCAATATCATTTGGAACATTTTGTTTCGCATTTGCGTTAATTTGGAACAAAAAATATGTGAAGGATATTCTCTTCTCGGAAGACAGCCGCGGAAGCGGTGGGGGTAGAGCGCGCAAGCGCTCGCAGGGGCACGTCCCCTGGATGGAGCGCAGCGACGCAAAACGCCCGGACCTTCTCGGTCCGGGCGTTGCCTCGCAGAGCGCACATACTGTGGTTCGAGAGACCACAGTATATAAGTGCGCCATTAGTATAATTACTAATGGAACAGGGAAGCCAGTATCTGCTGCTTTCCATCCTCTTTCCATCCGCTCCCATACGATCGAAGAAAAAGCACAGAATGCCATTTGTGTTTTCTTGCTGTGTTTTCTTGTCCGGCGGCATTTGAATACACCTGCCGCTTGACACTTTTACTTTATCAGCTTTTCCAGCGTCTCAAACAAAAGCTCCGGCTCGACGGGCTTGCTCAGATGCGCGTTCAGCCCGGCCTGCAAACTGCGCTGAACGTCCTCGTCGAAAGCGTTGGCAGTGAGCGCGATGATCGGGATGCTTTTCGCGTCGGCGTGATCAGAGGCTCTGATATGGCGCGTTGCCTCGAGCCCGTCCATTTCCGGCATGCGCATATCCATCAGGATCGCGTCGTAATAGCCCGGCTCATGGCTTTCAAACAGGTCCACGGCGACCCTGCCGTTTTCTGCAAGATCGACCTCTATCTCCCGCATAGCCAGCACCATCATCATGATCTCGGCGTTCACCGCCACGTCCTCCGCCAGTAGTACCCTGCGTCCCTTCAGATCCGCTGTATTCTCTTCCAGCGCCTCATGCTTGCGGCGGAAGGCTTCCCTGAACTCGTCCATCACGTTCTCGGCAAACAGCGGCTTTGACACGAAGGTGTCTACGCCGGCCTCCTTGGCCTCATCCGCTATCTCCTCCCAGTTAAACGACGTAAGGATGATAATGGGCGTATCATGACCGACGATCTCACGGATATGCCGCGTCGTCTCGACGCCGTCCATTTCGGGCATTTTCCAGTCGATCAGGATCAGATCATAGTCCTCCCGCCGCCCGTGACGGATGCGGACCTTGTCCACGCCCTCCCAGCCGGATTCCGCCGTATCGCAGCTTACGCCCACCTGGCCGAGAATGATTTCCGCGTGTTCAAGAGCGATCCGGTCGTCGTCGATCACCAGAACGCTCATATCCTTGGAAACCAAATCATCCTCTTCGGTTGGGAGATTCTTTCTCTCCGATTCGCCCAGCGTAACGGTTACCGTAAAAACAGTGCCCTTGCCCTTTTCGCTTTCTACCTCAATGTGGCCGTTCATGAGCTCCACGATGCTCTTGGTGATCGGCATGCCCAGGCCCGTCGAACCGTAGCGGCTGGTGGAGGAAGAGTCCTCCTGGCTGAAGGCGTCAAAAATCCGGGGCAGAAACTCCTTGCTCATACCGATGCCGGTGTCGCTGATGATAAAGCGGAGCGTCGCCTGCCCGTCATAGCGCGGTCCCTCCTCGATCATAAAGCGGACCGTCCCGCCCTCCGGCGTGAACTTGACCGCGTTGCCGAGAATGTTGATCATCACCTGCTTGAGCTTCGTGGCGTCGCCGATATAATAATCGTCCACCTGACCGATGACGCGGCAGTCGTAGACGAGCCCCTTGTCCCGGCACTGGCCGCTGACGATCGTGTTGACCTGCTCCAGCGCCTTGGCAAAGGAGAACTCCTCCTTTTTGATGGTCATGCGTCCGGATTCGATGCGGCTCATGTCCAGGATGTCGTTGATGATCCCCAGCAAATGATGGGCGGAATCGCCGATCTTTCCCAGGTATTCCTTGACCTTATCGCTGGCCGTGGGATCGTTCATGGCGATGTTGTTCAGACCGATGATCGCGTTCATTGGGGTGCGGATCTCGTGGCTCATGTTGGACAGGAATGCCGTCTTGGCTTTATTTGCTTCCTCGGCTGCGCTGAGCGCCTCCGCCAGCGCCCGGTTCTTCGCCATCGCCTCCCGCATTTCCTCGTCGATGACTGTGAGACCGAGGCCCACGGCGTGTACGATGTGGTCGTCGCGATCCTCCGCGTGGCGCACGCCCGCCATACGGATCATTTCATAGTACTCTTTCCCATTTCTTTGGGCGAGATACCGATAGGCAATGATCAGCTCGTTTGAAAGCGCCGACTGTATGTACTCCGGGTCGATGAACCGCAGAAAACCTTCGCGGTAGTTCTCCGCGACACAATGCTCTGCATACCAGACAAAGCGTTCATGATACGGAAAGTGGATCCCTTCTTTCGTCTGCTCGGAGTCCGTGGGATCTTCCCGATAACAGACGGCATCGTCACGATCCAGATCAACGTGATATACGCAGCGATAATCCGACGCCAGAGCGGTGATCATCTTGTCCTGCTGCTCCCGGCGCGATTGCTGCTCCAGCAATTCCCCCTGCAGCGCTAGCCGTTCCTCCAGCTCGCGCTGCTTCGCCGCCTGGCTTTCTGCCAGCTCCGTATTCGCCTTTTCCAGTTCGACCCGGGCGTTTTCCTTGTTTTGGATCTCCCGCCTGGATCTTCTGGCGTCGCGAACGAGAAACAGGATGATCAAAGCGGCGATGCCGAGGATAGCGCTGCCAAAGAGCGCCATGTTGTTTTGGATCATGTCCCATACGGAATAGGAATACAACTGATCCGTATAGCGGAACGCCAGATTCTGCGCGTAATCAGAGCCCAGCACGTTGATGCCCCGGTTGAGCAGTCTCAAAAGTCCGGCGTTGCCGATCTCAACGCCAAAGCACCGGTCGTCGTCATACGTCGTCTGGAGCAGAGCCAGGCCGCTGTAACGGCTGTTGCGCAGGATATCGTTCGCTCTCAGTCCGTTCAAGGTGGTGCAGCCCACACTGCCTTCGCTGACCGCCTGCAGGCAGTCGTCGATCGAGGGATAGAAAACGATCTCGGCGTCCGGATAATGGGTCAGCACGAAGTAATACTGCATACGGTTGTTCTCATTGACCGCAAAACGGGCTGTCGTTTCCTCCGTATACTCTCCCCGGTGGACCAGCTCCGTGGCGGCAGATACGACGGGTGCGGACTGGAAAATACCGCTCTCCTCGGAATAGTACAGACCGCCGCCAACGGGGAAGGCCGTATCGATCTCTCCGTCGCTCAGGGCGGAGATCATCCTGTCGTAGCTGTCGTAGCCGACAAAGGAAACGGAAATGTGACTGATACCGAGCTCCTCCAGCATCCTCGGAACGACATCTCTGACGATCCCGGTCACATCCCCCGAATCGTCCGTGTCACTGTATGGCAGATAGTGATTCAGATAACCTACACGCAGCTCGTCGTGCCCGGAGAGCCACTGCTTCTCAGTCGCGGAAAAGGCTCGGCTCGAAATGCTGACAGGATAGTATCTGCTGCGCAGCGAGTTGATATAGTTCGGCTCATTCGCCGCAAGCTCCGTCTGCGCTTCATTCAGTTCAGTCAACAGCTCTAGGCGTGATTTCGCAACGCAAAGATAATAGTCTGAAGCGCCAAACGCATATAAAAGCTCTGCGTTAGGCCGTCCGTATGCCCCGTCTCCCTCCACGGCCATAACGTCAATGTCATGGTTGTCAAAAGCGTCAAAAAGGGGCTCATAGTCCCGGAAAAGAACGATTTCAGCCTGTACCTCATGCTCCTCCAGATACGCTTGCAGCACACCCGCCATTGCACTGTCGAGGACGCCGATCTTTTTCCCGTCCAGCGTAGAGGGGGCGACGGTTATATCCTCATCGGCGTCATGCTTGACGAGGTTATATGTCTCATTGCCCATAGCCGCGTCCGGATACCCTATGATCTCCTCACGATCCTCCCGCCAGGCAAGACCCGCGAGGAAATCTATATCGCCGTCCAGAAGCATCTGGTACAGGTCTCCGAATTCGCCGTAAACATAGTCATACTGCCATCCGGTATACTCCGAGAGCTTCTGATAGTACTCATAGGCGTACCCGGATTTGACAGCTCCCTCCCGTGCGCCTTCCTGGAAAACCTCGTTTTCATAATAGCCTACACGGACGGTGATGCCCTCGTGACCCGCAGCCGCTGTCGTTATCGACATCTGCGCGCCGAGCGACAGGATGAGGAACAGCAATATTGCGGTGCATGTCAAAAACGCCGTATTCTTTCTGATCTTCATGCTTTTTCCTCCGTCTGCTTATTGTCCGATGATCCTCTCATAGTCCGCATAGCTCGTGTTCACTGATCGACTATATACCGGCACAGTGTTTTTATCAAATCGTCAGGCTGGAAAGGCTTGGCGATATGAGCGTTCATCCCGGAGTCCAGACTCGCCCGAATATCCTCGTCATAGGCGTTCGCGCTCATGGCGATGATGGGAAGCGTCCTGTAATACTCACCCGGTAATGACCGGATGGCCCGCGTCGCCTCGTAGCCGTTCATGACCGGCATTTGAATGTCCATGAGGACGGCGCTGTAATAACCGGCTTCGACATTCTTCACTTTATCTGCGCCGATCCGGCCGTTTTCGGCGTGGTCGACCGCGATCCCGTACTGCTCAAGCACGATGGTGGCGATCTCCGCGTTGATCGCGTTGTCCTCTACCAGCAGGACCCGCTTGCCGTTCAGAGCGGCATACTGGATCTCGTTCGCCTCCGCGGTATTCTCGTCCGGCTCGGAGGGCTCCAGAGCAAGCTCGACCGTGAATTCCGAGCCCTCGCCCTGCTTGCTTTTGACTGAGATCACGCCGCCCATCATTTCAACGACTTTGGCTGTGATCGCAAGCCCGAGGCCCGTGCCTTGCACGCGGTTTACTGTTGTTTTCTCTTCACGTGTGAAGCTCTCGAATATATGAGGCAAATACTCTTTGCTGATACCGATGCCGGTATCTCTGACAATGAAGCGATATTTTATCTTTTTGTCTTCTGTCGCTCCGAGTTCTTCCGCGATCAGCTCGACGCTCTTCCCCTCCGGCGTGTATTTGATGGCGTTGCCGGTGATATTGATCAGGACCTGCTCGATCCGCAGGTCGTCTGCCATTACCTTGTAATGATGTACTGTGTCGTGCGAATAGGTGATCGTAATGGACTTGTTCTTCGCCTGCCGCGCCGTAATATCCTCGATACGCCGGAAAATATCTCTGAGATCGCAGGCTGCCAAGCTGAGCTGCATTTTTCCGCTTTCGATCTTGGAGATATCAAGAATATCATTGATCAGAGAGAGCAGAAAATGGCTGGAGGAACCGATCTTATCCAGCGCGTCCGCTACGACCTCCGGCTCATCCCAATGGCTTTTGGCGATGTTCGTATAACCCACGATGGCGTTCATCGGGGTGCGGATATCATGGGACATGTTGGCAAGAAAATCGTTTTTCGCGCGGGTCCTTGCCTCCGCCATATGTTTCCGGAATTCCTCCTCGCGCTTCATCTGGGCGTCGATGTTGGTGAGGCCGATGATCAGTCGGCGTTCGTTCCGGTTTTCCAGAAGAGTTGCCTTCATGCTGACATACGTAGGAATGCCATTGAGCATAAGACGGTATTTTGTCGTGAAGTGGCCGTCCCGTTCGATGATTTTCAGTACCCTTTCACGGGAAAAAACCGCCATAAAGCGTTCCCGATCCTCCGGATAGATCAAGGTTTCCATGTTCCTGCGGCTCAGCTCAAAGAAGTTCGCCCCTTGCGTTTCGATACCCAGATTCTTGTACTCCTCCGAGGAGCTGTACTCGACAAAGGCTTCTGTGTCGGGATCGACCACATAAATGCTGAAATAGTCCCCGGCGAGAGCCTGTGCGACGCTGCTGAAAGTGAGGTGATCAGCGTCCATCCTGCCGATGGTCTCGTTCAGGGTGTCGATCGTCGCTTTATGACCTTCCAGTTCCGACACGATCCGTTCATGCTTCTCCGTGATGTCGGAAATAAAGACCGTATAAACTCCTCCGTAAACGTCTGTCTCCAGATAGTGGCCGTAGTCGTCCACCCGGCGGACGGCGCCGTCCTTGCGGATGATCCGGTATTCCACATAGTCCATGTTGTCATCGCTGGCGTCGATCTGTTCCGCAACGGAGTCTGAGATGCGGCGGTAATCCTCCGGATGCACCATGCCCCGGAAGGTATAGCCCGTCAGCTTTTTGAAATCCTCAAGATCGTCGCAGCCGTAGATATCAAAGACAGGCTTGTTTGCATAGAGAAGCTCTTCCGGCTCTTCGGCTTTGTAAATGAAGAACCCCCCGGGCATGTGTCCGCCCAGTTCCCGGATCATGAACGCCGTCTGATCATTCATCTGGAAAACCTTGTTCGCCATGGTCAGCCTCTTTTCATATCATATACACTTCATCAGCGCTTCCGTTGTCTCAGACAGAGCCCCCGGTCCGACGGGTATGCCGGGATGCTTTTCGCCCGTGGATTACTGCGTTTCTTCCAGGCTTCCGTACATCGTGACGGCTTCATCCACCGTGATATCGCCTTTTCCGACCTGGAACGCCGCGAGTCGGATCTGAACCGTAAGCGCATCCGTAATGCCGAGCACCTCCGGAGAGATGGTACGCTCCGACGGCACCTGCCCGAAAGGAGCGTAAACCGCATCAAAGGACAGATCGGTAGTGGGCGTTACCAGGCGCTTCACCGAAGCCATCGCGTTCAGCTCTTCCCTTGTGATCAGAAACCGCATGAATTCGTTTGTCATATCCAGATCGTCGCAGTCCTTGTTGACGGAGAACTCCACGGAAGGACTGTCGATAAAATATCCGCCTTCCTCCGTCAAGGGGATCGGGGCAAACGAGTAATCGAAGGGCGCATTGGTGAATGCCTCCGACTGACTCTCCCGTTTTCTGGTGCCGGATACGGTATCACCGGCGCAGATCATCATCGGCACATCGCCTTCAAAAAAGCGGAGGATCACCTGGGTATAGTTGTCCTCGATCATATCGCACGCGTCGAGATCGATACAGCCGCTTCCGATCAGCTGCTCCACCGCCTCCAGGGCCGGGCGCATGGTTTCTCCCGCCGCGGGATCCAGTTCATTGGCGAGCACAAGCGCTTCCGGGTTTTCGGCAAGGGCAGCCGCAAACAGCGGGTAGGCGACCGTGTACATGAAACAGCTCGACGACTTAAGACTGTAGCCCATCATGGGGCTTGAGCAGCCTTTGCCGCGGAACGCTTCGCAGACGGCCAGCAGCTCCGTCCATGTAGTTGGAATGTCGAGCCCTTCCTTTTCAAACAGGTCCTTGTTCACCAGCATACCATAGGATCGGGAAAAAACCGGAACCAGCAGCACGCGGCCTTCCGCGTCATGGTTGATGAGGCCGGGGCGGATGCAGTCCAGATCCAAACCCAGGGCCGGGTCCGCAAGATCCTCCGCAAGAGCAAATACCGGATCATACTGCTCGTTCCCGATCATCGAGGCGGTGGTGAAGAAAATATTGGGTTTGTCATTGCCTTCCAGCGCGGTGACCAGCGTATTGCTGTAGTCGTCCAGCTTCACATAGCTGAGCTGAACGTTCGGATAGAACTCGTTGAACCGGTCAAATTCCGCCTCCAGCGCCTCAAAGTTGTCATAGCTTCCAACTACCGTGATGCTGCAGCTTGTATTGGTGTCGAGAGCCGGCTTGAATCCCGCGGCGGTCTCCTCCTGCGTTTTGCCGCCGCAGGCTGTCAGCGATACGGCTGCGCAAATGGCTAAAATGATGCAGATCAGCTTTTTCATGCTTTCTTTTCCTCCTTGATCCTGCGGATCTCTTTGATGACAAGTCTGATGTCTACGGGTTTTGCGATATGTCCGTTCATGCCGGCGTTCAGGCATTCTGTGACATTTTCCGAAAACGCGTCCGCCGTCATGGCGATGATCGGGATAGAGGACGCCCACGGATCCTCCAGCGCGCGGATATTCCTTGCGGCATCCAGTCCGTTCATGACCGGCATCTGGATATCCATGAAGACAAGGGCGTATTGTCCGCGTTCCGCCGCCTTCATCTTGTCGACGCATATCTGACCGTTCTCCGCGCGCTCCGTCACGATTCCAAACATCCCCAGCATGGCGGAGATGATCTCCCAGTTGATGTCGTTATCCTCCGCGACGAGAATGCTTATTCCGGCAAGGTCGGAGTAATCATCCTCCGGCTCCGCAGACTTCGCTTCCGTTCCCAGAAGCTCGTTGATCTTATCATACAGCTTTGAGCGGAAGAGGGGCTTGCTGATAAAGCCGTTTACGCCGGCATCCTTTGCCGCGTCTTCGATGTCGGACCAGTCATAGGCCGAGATCAGCAGGATCGGGACGTTCTCGTCGATCTCGGATCGGATGCGCCTTACAGCTTCCACGCCGTCCATGCCGGGCATCTTCCAGTCCAGGATCACGACGCCGTACTGTCGGCCGGACTCCTGACGTTGCCGGATCATCTCCAGCGCCGTTACGCTGTCTTCGGCCTTCTCCGCGGTGACGCCCAAGGACTCCAGCGCGTCCACGGCGGTCTCCAGCAGGACCGTGTCGTCGTCCACGATCAACACGTCGATGGGCTCGAGCCGCATGTCGTCGAGCTGCTTGTCCGCGACCGGAATATCCAAAACGATGGTGAAGGTCGTGCCCTTCCCCAGCTCGCTCTGGCAGTCGATGACGCCGTTCATCAGATCCACCATCTGCTTCGTGATCGCAAGGCCGAGGCCGGTGCCCTGAATGGTGTTGACGCGGCTGTCTGTCTGACGGGAGAAGGGCTCGTACATCTTTGCCATGAACTCGGGGCTCATGCCCATGCCCGTATCGGCAACGACGTAGGTCAGCTTGACGCAGCCGGGCGTCTCGCTTTCCTCCTCCCGCATATCTACGCTGACGCTTCCGCCCGGCTCCGTGTATTTGATCGCGTTGGAAAGGATGTTGATGTAGATCTGATTCAGGCGCAGCTGATCAGCATACAGATATTCCTTTTCCATACGGTTGATACGGAAGCTGAAGCTGATGTTCTTTTCCTTGATCATCGGCTGGGAGATGTTGACCAGGTTCTCGACCGTATCGACGATGGAGAAGGTCAGGGGACTCAGATTCAGCTTGCCGCTCTCCACCTTGGAGATATCCAGGATGTCGTTGATCAAAGACAAAAGATGATTGCTGGCAAGGCCGATTTTCCGAAGATTATCGGCCACCGATTCCGTGTCTCCCAGATTCTTCTCCGCAATGGTCGTCAAGCCCATAATGGCGTTCATCGGCGTGCGGATATCATGCGACATGGTGGAGAGAAAATCGGTTTTTGCCCTGTTCGCCGAGGCCGCTTCTCTGGCCGCCGCCTGGAGCTTCTTATTGAAATTAAGCATGACAGACAGGTCAAACACGAAGAGGAGCAGAAGGGCTGCGGAAATAACGCCGATCAACAGCCAGTTTTCGGTATTTACGCGCAGATCCTTCATCGGCATGAAGCTGAGAAGCGTCCATCCTCCTGTCGCGTCGACCGGGGTATAGGCGAGGATACATTTCTCCCCGCGGGAGTTGAGCATAGTAAAGGAGCCGGTCGAAGACGTGATGGTTTCAAAGAACTCCTGCGCGGAGGCTGGATCAATGGTGTTGTAAGACCTGTAAAACTCGAAGAAACTGGAATTTTTGAAGGAATGGCCCTTGATGATATAATCGCCGTTCGCATCAATCATGGACAGTTCGGTGTTTTCAAACCCTTCCTGCGGGAAGATCCATTTCTGCGCCATCTCCGCGATCGGTAGCACGCGCAGCAGCACGGCGTCACGGAGCTCGCCGGTTTCTGAATCTTGAAGCGTGACATTATTGCAGAAGGCTATGGACTGTTCCCCGTTGACCGGGTTTGTATAGGCGCGGGAAATGTTGACGGATTTCCCGATATCATTGATCCAGCTCACATCGTTCAGAAGACCTATCCGTCCGTAAGAGACGGCATAGTCGTCGGCGGCATCCTGCCTTGCCCTCGTAGACAGACCGGACAGCGTATCGAGATACACGATATGCGCAGAGGCGGTCTGCGTCACATGAGAGATGCAGATGAAGGAGGCGGCCTCCTCGATACTCATACCCTTGCTGTTGATATAGCGCGCCCACACGTCGCAGATGTGCTGTTCGCCCGCCATATAATTCTCCGTCACATGCTCCATCGCGACGGTGGTGCTCACAAAGCTCTCCACCTGTCGGCGGAGTGCGGCCTTGCCTTCATAGCTGGAATACAGAATGACAAAGATCAGTATTCCCACCATGATCGCGATATTGACAATGGCGATCCGCGCTTTCTTCATACCGAAACCCATCCTTCTTTCAAACGTCTCCCGCCTCTGCAGGCTCCTTTTCTCAGGATACCTGCAGAGGACATGCCTTTGTTTGCTGCAGGATCGCAGAAATCAGTGAAGAAAGCGATTATTCCTCACAGATGTGTGCCAGCTCGTCCCGGGCTTCGCGGATCTGATTGATCAGCGCTGAATAATCCGTCTGCGTTCTCGCGCGGAGCAGCTCCGTGATCTCACTGATCGGCGCGAAGATCGGCGTCAGCGAAAGGTTGCCGGCACTGCCTTTGAGCGCATGCGCGGCTTCAAAGGCGGCATCCAGGTCGCCCTTGTCAACGGCGTCATAGAGCTTCGGGAAGCTCGCGTCTCCCGGGATCATTTTCACCAGCCGAAGATAAAAGCTCTCGTTGTTCATGCAGCGCCGCAGTCCTTCCTCGGTATCGGCGCCGTAGGTTTTCAAATCGTTAACCGTCATTTTCTTTTCATCCTTTCCTGATCACAATTCAATATACCGCATAACCGGAATGCCAGATCTCCCGCATCCGCCAGAGCGCTTTGTCCGCATCCTGAAAGATGTCTCCGTCCGGGTGCTCCCGGTCGGAGAAAGCGATACCCACGCTCAGCGTGACAGGCATAAGCTCGTCCGTTCCTTCCCAAAGGGCCTGGGTAACAGACTCGATCTTGGAGAAGACCAGTTCTTTTTGCGAGCTTGTGATCCTTGACATGATGACGACGAATTCGTCCTCCTTCAGCCGGCAAATATGATCCACAGAGCGGAAGCTGCTTCGCAGAACTTCAGCCACACGGCGAACCAAGTTGTCTGCGTATACCCGCCCCCGGCTTTTCCTGAGATTGGGGTAGTCGTCGATGTCGGCGATCAGCACGGCAATGTGCTCCTGGTCTGCGTCATGGAACAGGATCTCAAAGGCACTGTTGTTATAGAGCCCGGTCAGAGAGTCGTGGAGCGCATTATATGTATAGTTGTCTTTTCTTGTCAGGCCGCTCTTTGCTTCTGTGTGCGGTTCGATTTCCTTTCTCTCCGCGATAAACGCTTCAAACGCTTCCGCAGGGAGAGGGCGCGAGAAATAATAGCCCTGGATGATCGCGCAGCCCATCATCTTGAGAGTGAACATCTGTTCCGCCGTTTCCACGCCCTCGGCAATCGTCGGCAGTTCAAAGGACTCTGCCAGCAGGATCATGACCTCAAGAAGCCGGGTGTCCTTCCGCTCCCTGAACGCGTTTCGGACAAACTGCATGTCCAGCTTCAAAGCGTCGATGGGAAGCGACGAGAGCATATTCAGGGAGGAATAGCCCGAACCGAAATCATCCATCTCGATCCGAAAGCCCAGCTTGCGAAGCTGCGTGACAGTTTCGATGATCTGTTCCGCGTCCTCCGTATAGGCAGATTCTGTGACCTCAAGCAAAAGCTCCCGCGTGGTCAGCCCGTTGCGCGTCACGATCTCCTGCAATTTCTCGATCAGCCCCGGATCGAGCATATCGACACGGGAGACGTTGACGGATACGGGCAGCGTGACCCCGAAACGATCCTTCCACTGTCTGATCTGCGCCGCAGCTTCGGACCAGACATATTGATCCAGCGTCGAAATGAGTCCGTTGTTTTCAAAAAGGGAGATAAACACGCCCGGATTTACCATACCCAGCGTCGGATGCCTCCAGCGCACCAGAGCCTCCGCGCTGTTAAGGATCGGTTCATTGGGCCGCACGTCGAATTTGGGCTGGTAGTAAACCTGGAATTGACGCTCCCGGATCGCCGCGGGAAAGTCCTCGATCAGCTGTTCGGCAAGCAGCTCCGCCTCGTGCATAGAGTCGTCATATCGCCCGATCACCCTCGTAACGCTGCCCTTCACGGTGTCTGCGGCAAGCTTGGCCCGGTCGAAGCGGCGCTCGATGTCCAGCTCCTTATCGACGTTGGAATACACGCCCATCCGCAGACGGATGCGGTTTTCGCTCTGTCCGTCTCCGTTCAGGTCACCCTGCACCGCTTCAAGGGTCGCGCCATAATCCGCGCACTGGGGGCAGTAGATCCAGAAGTTGTCCGCCTCACTCCTGCCTGCGATGCCGCCCGATTGTTCAACGAGTTCCAGGATCTTCTCCGCAATCAGACGGAGCACCTCGTCGCCGTAGACCTTTCCATAGCGGTCATTGATCATATGAAACTGATTGACGTTCAGTACGATCGCGTCCATAGGGCAGTCTCTGTGATGGATGTCGAGCTGGGCGGCGTAGCGATTGAAGAACTCCTTGTTATATAGCCCGGTCAGATGATCGCGCTCCGTCAGGCTCAGGGTATCCCGATCCTCGGACAGCTCGATGGTGCGCAGCACTCTCGCCAGAACGACTTCCTGCCGCGGATAAGGCTTGGAAATAAAGTCAATGGCGCCCAGCGTCAGGCACTCCACCTCCGCGTCGCCGTCGGAGGTCGCGACAATGACCGGCAGGCGGGCGGTTCTGGAGTCTGCCTTGACCTGACGCAGAATGTCAAGTCCGCTGAGATCCGGCAGATTCAGATCCAGCAGGATCAGACTGAGCATCTCATATTGAGAACGAATGATGTTCAGAGCCTCCGTTCCCGTTCCCGCCACAACAAGGTCATAGCTGTCCTCCAGGAACATTTTCAGGATCTCCTGGTTGACATACTCATCCTCGATCAGCAAGATACGCCTTCTGTCGCGAGAGGGGCGGAAAGCCGTCTGGTTCTCTTGCATAGTATCTTTCCTCCTGTTTGTTTATAGCCGGGTCACAGCGCCGGGGCTTTTGAGCAGCTTCTTCTCTTCGCGCACCTGCGCGTCGGCCTGTTCAAAGACCGCACGGCAGTTTTTCGTCTGCCCGGGATCGTATCCCGTCAGTCCGCGTCGTGTCCCTGTGTGTTGCTCACATATTTCAGTCCGTTCACCTATACAGTTCGTTCTTCGGAAGACATTGCCGCTGCCTCCCGGCATCACGATCTCAGAACCGATCGGAGCGTTTTTGTCAGGTCGCCGATGTCGATGGGCTTTGCGATGTGCGCCTGCATGCCCGCGTCCATGGCAGCCTGCACGTCCTCCCGGAAGGCGTTGGCCGTCATGGCCAAGATCGGCACACTCGCCAACTCTGTATTGTCCAGAGCCCGGATCGCCCGCGTGGCGGCGTAGCCGTCCATGACGGGCATTTGAATATCCATCAGGACAGCGTCAAAATGCCCGGGCTGCGAGGCGGCGACCATGTCCACGGCAGCCTGTCCGTTTTCGGCGGTCTCCAGGGAAAAACCCATCTGCTCCAGGATCATCTTCGCGATCTCCATATTGATGGCGTTGTCCTCCACCAGCAGAAGGCGTTTTCCCGTGAAATCCACCGTCTCCTCGTCCGCCGCCCCGACAGCGACGCTCTCTTTGTGGATCTCCTCATTCTCCGCCAGCCGGAACTTGAAGCGGAGAAGGATCTCCGTGCCGCAGCCGGGGGCGGTGAGCACCTCGATGGTGCCGCCCATCATATCCACGATGCCCTTGGTGATCGCCAGCCCAAGACCGGTGCCTTCCACGCCGCTGTCCGTGGAACTGCGTTCGCGCTCAAAGGCGCCCCACATCCGCTCCACAAATTCCTTGGACATGCCGATGCCGTTGTCCTGAATACGGATCTCATAGGAGCCGTAGCCGTCCGCCGGGCTGCCCAGCTCGTAGAGAGAGGCGGAGATCGTGCCGCCGTCGTCAGTGAATTTGTAGGCGTTGGAGAGGAGATTCAGCAGCACCCGGTTAAGATTATTCCTGTCGCACCAGACCCAGCGGTCCTGGACCTGGGCGGTGTGGACGGAGAAATCCATCTGCTTCTGCTTCATCTGCTCGGCAAACAGGTCGTACAGGGAGTCCAGGATGCCGCACAGATCGGCGGGAGCGTACTCCAGCTCCACCTTTCCGCTCTCGATGCGGCTCATCTCCAGAATGTCATTGATGAGCGCCAGCAGATGCTGGCTGGAGCTCTCGATCTTCGTCAGATAGTCGCGCTACGTATCGGAGGTAGGCTCCTTCAAAGCGAGGTTCGTATAGCCCAGGATCGCGTTCATGGGCGTCCGGATGTCGTGGGACATGTTGAAAAGGAACCGGCTCTTGGCAAGGCTTCCCTCCACGGCGCGGATCCACTCCCGCTCGGAGGCTTCATGCTTGATACGGACCAGCCTTTGGATGTATAGCATGACCGCGAGTCCCACAAAGATGATCAGCAGGAGAACGAAGCCGCCGCCGAACAGCGCGGAGCGGATCTCATCCACGCTCTGCTTTCCGGCGAGCTGCTTGCCGAGCCACATGATCGCCGTGTAGATCAGAAACGCGAACAGCACCGTGCCGGAGGTGAACATCCCGCTGTGTTCCGTCAGCATGCCGTATTTGATCGTCCGCCAGTAGAACACAAAGCCCAGCAGGCACCACAGGGACAGCAGGAGGAATGCCTGGCTCCCCATGGCCTCCATGGCGGTCAGGCTGGGGACGAGCTGCACCACGGCGAACAGAGCGGAGATCACCGTGCCGACGACGCTCAGGACAGCCTGCTTTTTATTCCCCTCCGCTTTCGCGATCTTCCATGCGGCGGCGCAGGTGTACCCGAAGCCGACGATGGCCCCGAAGGAGGTAAGGTCGACGAACCAGTTCAGGGTGTTCCGTCCCAGGAACGCCAGCACGATGGAGATCACCATGATAAAGAAGATACTGAAGCTCGTCCGGGAAAACCGCTCGGAGAGGATGCGGTCCTCCGCCATTGTGGAGAGGATCCTGGTGGCGGCGCGGTACCCGCCGATGATCCCCGTCAGGATGCCGGAGAGCGCGGCGACGACAATGACGGCGAGGCCCGCGGTCCCCATGATGCGTCCCGCGGCGAAGAAGGTCGGCACGGAGGTCAGGCCGGTCAGGCCGTCCAGGGAGGAGACATACTCCTGCCATGAAGAGAATCCCTCCGGTACGGCGGATACGGCCGTCAGCGTCATGGACACATAGGCGAAGGCCGCCAGGATGATGGAGACGATGATCAGCCCCTTCGACTTCCGGATGGGGAACTTGAAATGCGCCGTGTCGAAGGACGTGACCTCAAAGCCCACGAAGGCCCAGGGTGCCAGGATCACCAGGCTGAAAACGGCGTAGACCTTCCCCGTTCCGCCGGACCCGAACTCCGTCAGCGCGCCGCTGGAAAGCGCGTGGGGGACGCACATGACCGCAATGACCGCCACGCCGATGAAAAGAACCGCGGAGAGGACGGTGTGGAGGCGCTGCAGCAGGGGCTTCGCCACGATGAAGAGCACCCCCACGCCGCCCAGCACCAGCGCGGACACCAGCGTTTCCGAGAGATAGATGGTGTTCCCCGCGATGGCATAGTGGACGCCCGTCTGCACGGCCCCGTCCAGCAGGATCCGGAGGATGAAGAACAGGGCTGTGCCGTTGAGGAACACGATCGTCAGATAGGAAAGGCACAGGAACCAGGAGCTCAAAAAGGCGTGATCCCGTCCGAAGGCCTCCTTGGTATAGGAATAGACCCCGCCGGTGATGGACGAGCGTCCCATGAGATAGGAGAAGCTGCTGCCGATGACCAGCATGATCGCCATGCCGATGAACATGGAGATCAGCGTGCCGGCGGGTCCCGCCACCGGGAGGAAGGTGTTTCCGGGCATGGCGAACGCTCCCCAGCCCACCATGACGCCGAAGGCCATCGCCCAGACGTCAAGAGGGGAGAGATATCGGTCCAGGGCTTTTATCGTTTCCTTCTTTTCATCCATTTTTCAAACCTCAAGACCATTCATTTCCGGCAGGCAACCGCTCGATCAGGATCGCGCCGCAAAAGCTATCGCGTCCGCTTTCAAACATTCCAAACTCAACGAACATTCTCGTTTGAAGCGTTTACTCCTCACAGATACTCTCATCCTGCCGGACATCCGGAACGGTCTCCATGATCTCCGTGATGCTGCAGTTCAAAGCCTTACAAATCTTCAAAAGAGTGTCTGTTGTCAGGTTTTCTCCCTTGCCAAGCTTCGCTAATGAGGCAGTGCTGATGCCGCTGAGCTCGCGGAGCTGTTTTTTGGTGATTTCCCGTTCGGCAAGCATGACCCATAGCGGCCTGTAGCTGATGCGCATCTTTTCCCTCCATATGATGATGGAAATATACGTCTTTTTGCGGATATCTCCACATTTTGCAATATAACACAAATGCTGTTCAGATTATACCACAAGAAATCGGACTCGTCAATTTTCGATTTGCATTCACAAATCTGCTTTTCCAGACCGACATGGGCCGCAGCATGCCGTTGTTTTTGCGTAGATTTTGATCTCCAGACCATCTTTTGATCGGATAATGCAAATTGTTTCTTTTTCCGATATTTTCAAGCACTACAAAATGCACGAAAAACATTTGACACATTATGATCGTAGAAATCTTTTCGGATCTCAATGAGGCAGGCAAAACGCTTCTGGTCGTGACGCACGACCCGGTAGGAGCCTCTTGCTGTCGATAGACTTACGGACTGTCCGACGGGGGCTTGTTGTATGAACGATCTTTCGCGTTCAGAACCATGTGACCAGTATGGTTTTACAATACTAACGGCGGTACCAACACAGCGCCGCCGTATGCTCGTATTCAGTTGTCCAAAGGGTGGTAGTCCGTTACAGTCCGCAGATACGCCTTCAGATCTCCGTTCAGTATCAGATCGGCGTACCCGGTTGGGTCGTTATAGATCAAATAGTCCAACTCGGATCGCTCGAACGAATTGGCCGCGACCTCGTCCTCCACGGCGATGGTGTCAATGGTAAGCATCGCGCCGTCAAGGAACCGCAGCTCCACGCAGGCGGTATCCATATTGAATGCACAAGAAATAATCGGTTTCATTTTAATACCTCCAAAAAGGATCCGACCAGCCTCATCTGAAGCTGGTCGGTCAATTTTGGCACCCGATACCGTCAGCCAACAGATGATAAGTATCGATTAGTTCCTTATCACTGTTAAGCCAAGGGTTTCGGGGTTTTTTCGTGCCCCGATTTAGGCTGATGCCTATGATGTAGGGAATTTCAAATTCAAATTTCATTCTGCAATTATACTTTTCTCGCTTTTACAAGCAGCATCATCGGTCGGCGCAGTTCATCCTGCCATCCGTTGCTTTCTATTACTTCATCTGTTGGCCTTACTTCCTGTACTGCTTCAATTGCAAAGCCGGTATCAAGAAGTCCCTGCAGAACCTCAGTTAATGTATGGTGCTGCTTTTCCACGTGCTCACCAAGGAATACTGTATCGCGAGGACCGCTGATAAAATAATCATCGATTGGCCAGTATAGATTCTTGCCGTTCGCATCTTGAACAAATTCCTGCCTGATCCCCGACGTGAATACAGGATGTTCTATATTGAAAACAAATATACCGTTCTTTCTAAGTGCAGCATACACATTTCGATAGACCACGGTCAGCTCCCGAATGTAATGCAGCACAAGATTGCTTAGTACAAGATCACAGCATTCGAAATCCGGTATGAACGTTTCAATTCTTTCATTTCGATATTGAATCAGCGGGTGCGCATTTATTTCCATTGCTTTTGAAAGCATCTTTTCGCTTTGGTCGATACCGACAACGCTTTTGGCGCCGGCCGTAACCGCATAAGCGCAGTGCCATCCATAGCCGCAGCCCAGGTCAATAAAGTCTTTATCCTTCATATCACCAAGCAGCTCCTTCAGCTGCGGCCATTCTCCTGCAGCCTCCAAGCCTATTACACTGCGTTCCATCTGTGCATATTTTTCATTAAATTCATGATTATCATATAGATTTTCAGGCATAGAATCACATGCTTTACCGGGAAGATCAAGTGCGGAAACTGCGGTAAGAGCTTCATGCACAACACCCGGAAGAACAGAGCCAAGTTCACCACCACCTACACCGATGAGGACGGCATGTACACCACTTGGGTCTGCGGCTCCCGGAAGCAGAAGCAAAAAGGCGAGCCCTGCATGGCCAAGGAGATCCCGGACAAGATTCTGAAGGCCTGCTGCGCTGAGGTGCTGGGGCTTGCGGAATTTGACGATGAGGTCTTTGCCGAGCGCATCGAGCGGATTGACGTTCCGGACGGCGGCATTCTGGTTTTCCATTTTTACGGCGGGACCGAGGTCACCAAGGAATGGGAATCTTCTGCCAAGAAGGACTGCTGGACGGATGAGTACAAGGATCGCCAGCGGGAATGGGTCCGCAGCTACATGGCCAAAGGTGAAGGCCGGTTCTCACCCCTCACCACCCGAATCAGGTGCGGCTGCTGCGGTGGTTCCTGCAGGCGGCAGGTCCAAGGCACCTCGGACGGCAAGATTGCCTACTGGCGATGCTCCGGCAGCGGTGCCACCAACTGCGGCATCAAGGGCATCCGGGAACCGGAGCTCATGGAGATTGCCGCTGACCTGATGGACCTTCCCGAATTTGACGGAGACGCCTTCCGGGAACAGGTTGATCACATCACGATGGTGAAAAGCGGCCTGCTGGAATTCACCTTCGCAGACGGCCACACTGAGGAAGCAGAATACTCCACCAAGCGCAAAGGTAAGCCTTGGTCCGAGGAACAGCGAGCCAAGTTCAAGGAATCCATCAAGGGCTCCTACACGCCAGAACGCAGGAAGGCCATGAGCGAACACATGAAACAAGTAAGGAGGGAGCGGTATTGGAACAGCAAAGGAAAGTCCAAACAATCCCAGCAACCCTGACGCGGTTTACGGCCACGCCGCTCTCCGCGCAGAAGAAACGGAAGGTCGCCGGGTATGCTCGCGTCTCCACTGATCACGACGATCAGTTCACGAGCTATGAGGCGCAGATCGATTACTACACCAATTACATCAAGGGCCGGGACGATTGGGAGTTTGTGTCCGTGTACACCGACGAGGGCATCACGGGCACCAGCACCAAGCACCGCGAGGGCTTCAAACGCATGATCGCGGATGCGATGGACGGCAAAATCGACCTGATCGTCACCAAGTCCGTCAGCCGCTTTGCGAGGAACACGGTCGACTCCCTAACCACCATCCGACAGCTGAAGGAAAACGGCATCGAAGTCTATTTTGAAAAAGAAAACATTTGGACCTTCGACGGTAAAGGCGAAGTTCTGCTGACCATCATGTCGAGCCTCGCGCAGGAAGAAAGCCGGTCCATTTCCGAGAACTGCACATGGGGCCAGAGAAAACGCTTTGCAGATGGCAAGGTCACGGTTCCATTCAAACGGTTCCTCGGCTACGACCGAGGCGAAGATGGGAATCTGGTAATCAACCCGGAGCAGGCCAAGGTGGTCAAACGCATCTACGGAATGTTCCTCAAAGGCATGACGCCGCACGGCATCGCCAAGACGCTGACCGACGAAGGCGTCCCCACACCGGCAGGCAAGCACCAATGGGGCCAGACCACCATCAAGAGCATCCTATCGAACGAGAAGTACAAGGGCGATGCCCTGCTGCAGAAGACCTTCTGCGAGGACTTCCTGACCAAGAAGATGAGAACCAATCAGGGTGAGGTCCCGCAATACTATGTGGAGAATAACCACGAAGCCATCATCGACCCGGAGACCTTCGAGATGGTCCAGCGGGAACTGGCCAGACGGACCAAGGGCAAGAATCGCCACAGCGGTGTCCATCTGCTCTCCGGCAGGATCAAGTGCGGCGACTGCGGCGGATGGTACGGCTCAAAGGTCTGGCACTCGCCGGAAAAATGCAAGCGGACCGTCTGGCAGTGCAACCAGAAATACAAAAACGAGGTCCGCTGCACGACGCCTTATCTCGACGAGGCCTCGGTAAAGGACCGTTTCACGGTGGCAGTCAACCAGCTGCTGGCCGGACGGGACGCTGCCATCGCCGCCTACGAACAGGGCATGGCACTGACCCTCGACACGACCGAGTTGGAGGCCCAGCAGCAAGAGCTCCTCGGTGAGATGGAGGTCCTGAACGGGATGCTCCAGCAGATGATCCGGCAGAACGCAACGGTGGCGCAGGACCAGACCGAATACAACCAGCGCTTCGAGGCCATCAGCCAGAAGTTCAAGGAGGCCGAGGCCAAGAAGGATGCAGTCGCACAGCAGATCAGCGATATCCGGGACCGGCGCGGCACGATGGAGGACTTCCTCCGACCGGCGCGGCACGATGGAGGACTTCCTCCGGATTCTCAAGCAGCAGGACGGCGAGGTCACCACCTTCAGCGAGAAGCTCTGGTGCGGCCTGCTGGACTACGCCACGGCTTACGCGGATGGCCGCCTGACCTTCACCTTCAAAAACGGCTCCACCTTCGAGGGCTGAGCCGGGAAAAAGCAATGCTCCCGATCATCGGTTTTATGCCAGTGACCGGGAGCTATTCTTTACTTGGTTCTCTTTCCGGTGTTTTCTGAACCCCTAATTTCTTCGTGATAGAAATAATCCACTATTACCGGATGTCCTTTTGGCACTCTGCCATAGGGCATTTCATTGTCGACAAACGGGCAGTCATATTTCTTTGCCATTCCCTCGGCCTTCTTCTCCAACGCCTCGAAGTAGCTGCGGTTATGCTTGTTATAGATTTCATCATAAAGAGGCACCAAACTCGGATACTTCTCCGCAATGTAGTCCATGATGGTCTTTTTAAAGCCACCGCGCAGATTAAGGTTTTCAAGCCAGAACAGGTCACACTGATCGTGCACCCGCTCAAAAATCGCCTCGAAATCCGTAATACCGGGAAATACGGGAGACACAAAACATACCGTGCGGATACCTGCTTCATAAACCTGCTTCATAGCCATAATCCGGCGCTCAATACTTACGGCTGAATCCATATCATTTTTGAAGTTCTCATCCAGCGTGTTGATTGACCATGACACAGTAACCTGTCCCAGTTTCTTAAGCAGATCAACATCACGTACTACCAGATCGGATTTTGTACAGATCAGGATATCCGCTCCACTGCC
>CACZIO010000027.1 GCA_902781215.1 uncultured Lachnospiraceae bacterium | reverse complement strand
CGGCCTGCTCTGAGCATAAGCAAGCCTTAGTACATCTTGACGACGAACTCCTGAACGAGCAGAGAGGTGCAGCCGAAAGTCCGTCCCTCCTCGACAAACACGCATTTGTGAAAGGACTAAACATGAATACCATTGATATCATCCTCATTGTACTCCTCACAGCGATCGTCCTTCTCGCTATCCGCAGCATACTCTCCCGCCGGAAAAAAGGCAGAGGCTGTGGGTGCGGCTGCAGCGGTTGTTCCCTGCAGGAGGAATGCGGGATAAAGGATCAAACAGATTAGTGCACGTGCAGCATAAAAGCCGTTCCTGGTACTTCTCAGAGAGTACCGGAACGGCTTTCTTTTTTGGGTTCAATTATCTCTGGTCTGGTGTTCGCATCTTCACAAGATCGGTCAGCGCCGGATGAAAGGAACGTAGCTCAGCTTTTTTCCGGAGATTCCGCGGAATCAGGTCCCAGGTATTTGACGCAGAGCATGGTGATGTCATCAAACTGCTCTTCGCCCGCGGTGAATTCGAGGATGGCTTCGTCGACATTGCGGATGACCTGTGCAGGATCGGCATCCGGATCCCGGTTCAGGGTTCTGGTCAGGCGGGTTGTTCCAAATAATTTTTCTTCCTTTGTCGCCTCGGCCACACCGTCCGTATAGACGAAAATGCTGTCCCCCGGTTTGAGCTGGAAGGGATGCTCTTCAAACGGCATTCCCTGCATGGCGCCGATGAAGATCGAATGCTTGTAATTAACCAGCCTGTAGGAGCCGCCGGCGCGCCGCAGGACCGGATCTTCATGACCCGCGTTGGAGGCCATGCCCCTGCCGGTCTCCAGATCGATGACCGCCATCCAGATGGTCACGAAGAGTCCCTCATCATTTCTTTCACACATCTGGTCGTTGACATCCTCCATGATCTGGGACAGGGACCCGCCGGCGAGGGACCGCATGCGGAGGGAGGTCATGGCGCGGGCCATGAAGAGGGCCGCCGGGACGCCCTTTCCGGATACATCCGCGATGGCCAGGGCCAGGTGGGTGTCATCGATCATGAAGAAGTCATAGAAGTCTCCGCCGACATCCTTCGCAGGCTTCATGGAGGCGTGGAGTTCAAAATTCCTGCCCTCAGTGAACTCTTCAAAGTTTTTGGGAAGCATGGCCGCCTGGATCTGCTTCGCGAGCGCCATATCCGCTGCCATCCGCTCTTCCTTGGCGGTCATTTCCTTGACATCGGCGATATATTTTTCCAGCGAATCCGCCATGTTGTTGAAGGATGCGGCCAGACTGCCGATCTCGTCCTCCGAACTTACTTCGACGCGCTGCTTCAGATTGCCCGTACTGATCACATTCACATCGTGTTCCAGCTGACGGATGGGATCGGTGATCTTTTTTGACATCTGCTCCGAGCTGATCGTGATGGCCAGGAGGATCAGCTCTGTCAGCACCAGAATATTTCGAAAGTTCTGGAGGGCCCCCTCCCTGATCGATTCGGTCACGTTTTCTGTATTTGCATTGATGGTCTCTCTGATGGTCTCAGCGGATTCCGTCACTTCGGAGACGGGTGCCTCCATGCACAGGAGCCAGTTGACGGAATCAACAGGGGCGCAGGCAACATACACGGCATCCTTGCCCTCTCCGCTCTTGAAGATCCCATCCCGGTCCTGCAGGATCTGGTCAGCCACAAGGCTCAGAGCACCGTATACACTTTCATCATAAATCGTCCCGGAGAATTCACTGGATGATTCCCTCCGTCCTCCGACCATGACTTTTCCGTCCGGATTGATCATGACCGCCTGCCAGGGAGACACGATTCCGTATTTGACGATCGCTTCTTCGATTTCCCGGATCCTGAGGTCGATTCCGATACATCCCAGGGCGTTTCCGGAGGGGCTTTTGACTGGTGCGGAGAAGGTAATGACCTGGCCCTTCCCGTATGCATCCGCGTAGGGGTCTGTCACGGCGTAGGCTTCCGATTTTATGCCGGTCTGATACCAGCCTGCTTTCCGGTACTCATAATAGCCCTTTTCCGCCGTTCCGTTTTCACCGCTGTCACAGTCATAGCTGATCATCAGCCCGTCCTCAGTCGCAATATAGATGGTCGCGATCTGCGGATCATTCTCGACGATCGGCACAAAGACATCCTCCATATTTCCCAGGAGCATGCAGTCTCTCTGCAGGTCTTCATAGGAGATGTCCCTCGACGCGAGCGTCCGGCGCATGGTCCAGCGGCCTTCGTCCTCCGCACGCACGGGTTCCACCTCCCGCGCGGGGTACTCATCAGGATGCTGATACAGGGACTGTGCATAGGTCGCTGCGTAGAGAACGTCCAGGGCATAATCTGACAGTTTCTCTTCTGCCAGCATCGCCTTGTCGTCTGCCCTCTTGTTCAGATCAGACTCCAGGTCCTTCAGCAGCATATCCATACTGGTCTGAGAGGCCTCCAGCCCCTCCTTTTCGGAATCAGCCGTCACAGTCTGATTAATGGACTGGATGGAGACCACGGTGAGTGCAGTGCCCAGCAGCAAAGTGATCAGGGACAGGGAAAGGACCGCCAGGATCACCTTGCCGGCCAGAGACATCCTGATGACAGTAGAACCATCTCTCACGTTCCGGATTCCGATATCCATATCGTGGTAACCGAGCCGCTTCTGAACCTTCTCATTGGACAGGAGAACTGCGATCACCAGAAAGGCACAGCCAACGTACCGGTGGTTGGTCAGTGTGATACCCGTTACTCCGGACAATTGAATGATCAGCCATGCCGGTATGATCAGGATCAATACACGGACCGATAAAATCAGCCCCGTTTCCAGTACCGAGATATATTTCTGCGCTGAGATCCTCAAAAGACCGGCCGGCAGGATGAACAGGAGACCGGTCAGAATCACACCGATCCAGATCAGAACATTTTCAAGGGAAGAAGGTGCCGGGAAATACCCGCGGGTGATGATCCAGCCGGCAAACGAAATAGCTGCCGCAGACAGGTTCTGTGAAAAGACAAGCTGAACAGTGTCCTCGTCCCGTCCCAGGCGGTCTACGCAGATCAGGTAGGAGGCGTATATGACATCTGCCAGTATGACGATGGCGATATTCTCCAGTCTTTTCAGGTCCCCCAGGCTGGTATCAATGATCAGGGCCTGTGCGATCACTGCCATCAGGGTGGATATCCCGGCCAGAAAATTGACACGCTCCCTCAGGATGATCAGAATGGGAACGATAAAGATAAAGGTAAGGTTGTACAGACCACAGAGACTGATCGGATCGGTACTGGGAACGCTTTTTATCAGCAGATATCCGGTGCAGGTCAGCTGCGCGCCGAAAAGGATTCCCTTCCTGAAGGTCCCTGGCTTTATTTTGATGACTCTTTTGATGCCAAAGAGGCCGACCGGGACCGCGGCCGCCGCATAGGCCAGGCTCAGGAAGGCCATGGGAGACATGCCTTCATCCAAAACAGATACGATTAATACAAACAGACCCGAAAGAAGGCCTGCAAAGACAAGTCCTGCCACTTTGGATCCGCTTTTTGCCTTTTCCATCATATCATTCACCATTTTTCTAGCACTGAGATAAAAAGAGTTCACACCCCTGGAGGAATGTGAACTCTGCAAAGTGTCAGTCGTTGGTATAATTGTCGAAATATCCCTGTACGAGGACTACAGGCGTACCCTTGTCACCGGAACCGCTGGTCAGGTCGCAGAGAGAGCCGATCAGGTCGGTCAGCTGGCGCGGGGTCGTGCCCTGGGAGGCCATGCTGCCCTTGAGGTCGGCATCCTTTTTACGGATACTCTCGGAAATGGCTTCGCGAAGCGCCTCACCGGAGAGATCCTTGTAGTCGTTGTCTGCCAGATATTTGAGCTTGAGTTCATTAGGGGTTCCGATGAGTCCGTCTGTATGGAAGGGGGAGACGACCGGGTCCGCCAATTCCCAGATCTTGCCCTGGGGATCCTTGAAGGCACCGTCGCCGTAGACCATGACCTCGACGTGCCTGCCGGTCCTGTCTGCGATCTTCTTCTGAATGTTCAGTACCAGGTCCCTGCTGTCGCGCGGGAAGAGCTTGACCTTGTCTTCCGTGGACTTGTTGGAGCCGAGCAGGCCGTAGGTCTCATTGTATCCGCTGCCATCGACGGAGGCGTTCATGATCTCATCCAGGCTGCAGACGACCTTTGCGCCGGCCGCAAGAAGGATCCTCTTTGTGCGTTTGCGCGTGTGGATGTCACAATTGAGGATATGATCCGCGTAGGGCAGGATGGCAGCGGGCTGATTGGCAAAGATGATCTCTGCCTCGGCGCCGCAGGACCGGATCAGGTCTCCGTAGTAGTCCACATAGTCGACGCCGGTGAAGGGATGGGGATTGGAGCCGAACAGCTCTCTGTATTTTTCCAGTGTCAGGACATCGCTGTAGGGATTGACACCGGCTTCATCGATCTTGTCGAGGCTGACCAGTTCATTGCCCACCTCGTCGGAAGGATAGCTGAGCATCAGGACGATCTTCTTCGCGCCCTTCGCGATACCGCGCAGACAGATGGCAAAGCGGTTGCGGGACAGGATGGGGAAGATAACGCCGATGGTCTCCCCGCCCAGCTTGGCCCGGACATCCTCCGCGATGTTGTCCACGCTGCAGTAGTTGCCCTGGGCGCGCGCCACGATCGACTCGGTCACTGCAATGACATCTCTGTCGCGGATGGAAAAGCCCTCAAACTCAGCAGCCTCCAGGACACTGTCTGTGACGATCTCGCTCAGGTCGTCGCCCTGACGGATAATGGGACAGCGGATACCTCTGGATACGGTACCAACTCTGCGCTCGGTTTTGCTCATGTTCTTTTTTCTCCTGTTTCAAATTCGTTTTCATGCTAATCCAGCGGAAATTTTCGATTTCAGCCAATTCCATATTTTAACAGACAAAAACTGAGTTGAAAAGGTATACGGTCAAACTTATGATACCGCCCCATTGGAGCAAGAAAGATTGGAAGCTTTTTAAATTGTACGCAATTTATCCGTGCCGGTCAATATACATCTTTTTCTCTTTGTATGAGCCCGCCTGCGGCGTTTCCAATGCGCTTCGCATGCGCCGAGCAGCCTTTCACCAGTCTTTTCCGTTGGGTCTGCAGTGGATCTCTGCGTCAGCTGCAGCCACGCCCCGGACTATATGTCCGCACAGAACATTTGGCTATATCAAGAGAACCGAAGACTATCGTCCTTTTTTCGTAAATTGATATCATGTAAATGTATTCAAAAGTTACTGCAACAGATCAACTGATTCAGGTAATAATGAACGGGAGGTAAAAAGATGAAAAGAGTTATCGCCATGATCCTCACAGTCTGCATCGCGTTCTCTCTGGCTGCATGCGGCGGCAGCGCCGGCATGATGCTGCAGGGCTCCTGGATGGTCAACACCTTCTACACCGCGGAAAACGCAGCGGACTATGCATGGGCACAGATTCCCTATCATGACACCAACGGCAACGGCCAGTGCGACGAGGACGAGGGCGAGCGCGTCTCCCTCTACAACGGACTCGGCTGGGCCGCCTCCGCGGAAACAAAGAATCCCGACGCTGCCTACAGCCTGATCTCCGCATTCTGCTCCGAGGAAGGCCAGAAGAAACAGGCTGAGCTCGGCGTCACCATGGCTGCCTACAAGGGCTGCTCCGACGCCTTTGTTTCCGCTTTTGACGGCATGGACATCGCTCCTTTCCTCACTGTCGAGGAGGACGGCACCCTGATCCAGCACCCCGCTTCCCGCTACACAACCGCATGGGAAGGCGGCTTCACGACAGGACTTGTCCCTGCATGGCAGCATCCCGAGACCATGGCGGATGTCTGCAAGGAGATGGCGCAGATGATGAACGATGTTCTCGCGACCGAATAAGATATTCATTCATAGAAATCCGTGGATGCCTGTTCTTAGTCACAGGCATCCCGGCAAATGAAAAATGCGGCGAAATGACCGCAGACCGAAGTAAAAAAGAGGGACGGCCCTGACAGGGCCGCCTCTCTTTTTTCCATATTTATCTGAATATTCAAAACAAATATGCATAAATTCAGTCTTTCCCACCTGCTATAATAAAAATGAAACAGGGCAGGGCAGCTGATTTGTACATATATAACGAACGGGCAGCCCGTCCTGTGCTTTTGATTCATGCAGGGGGGCAGGGAGACTATGAAAGGAATCGACACCGTCAATCGCAACCGCTACTACAGGTGTCTGGAATATGACCGCGATCAGGAGGGAGACCTCTGCCTGGTCGCCTGCGGGATCGAACGCTGCGATCCCGGGATCACCTTTGGCCCCGAGCTGCGGGACTGTTATCATCTTCACGCAGTCAGGTCCGGGACAGGGACTCTGTGTGCGGGCGGTCAGGTCTTCCATCCCCGCAGCGGCCAGCTCTTTCTGTTAAAGGACAAAGAGGAGGTCCGCTACCAGGCCAGCATGGATGACCCCTGGCGTTACTGCTGGGTCACCTTTACCGGCAGGGACGCGAAAAGGGTCTCTGAAGAGATCGGCTTTACCGACGGGATCTACTGTCTGGACAGCTCTGTGGAGATCCAGCTCTTCTACGACCTGGTCCGGCGCATGCACGAGAAGCCCGAGATGAATTATGTCCACAACCTTTCCAGACGCGGGATCCTCCTGGAATACCTGTCCCTGGCCATGGAGGCCGCGGAAAATCCCCGCCGAAAGCAGGAACACCGCTACGACTACTCCACACAGGAATATATCCGCAGGGCAGTCGGCTTCATGGACAACAATTTTGCGACCATCAATGTGGGCGATGTGGTCGAGTTCATCGGCTTCACGCGCAGTTATTTCACGACCATGTTTAAAAAATATACGGGCATGTCCCCCCAGGAGTACCTCATCCAGTGCCGCATGGAACGGAGCCGTTACCTTCTCAAGGAAACAGGCCTGTCAGTACAGGAGGTGGCGTCCCGCGTCGGCTACGACGACCAGCTCGCCTTTTCCAGGATCTTCAAGAAAAACAACGGTGTCAGCCCGGTCCGTTTCCGGGACCAGTCTCATGAAGGAATGTAAGGCCTGTCCTAAGATCAGGCTCTGCGGATCCGTTTCCCGGCCCGGCTGATGGCCTTCTGCGGACACACCAGGAGACAGAGATGACAGCCGACACATTTGGCACCGTTGAGGCGAGGCCTGCGGTCCTGGTCCAGGGTGATGGCCTGGTGGCCTCCGTCCGCGCAGGAGATCACGCACCTGCCGCAGCCGATGCATCGTTCGTGGTTGAATCTGGGGAAGAGGACGGTGTCCCGCTCCAGGACGTCCGTCGTCTCACTCACCGAATCCAGAGCCAGGCCGACGACCTCCTCCGCGCTCCCAAATCCTATTTCCGCCAGGTAGATGTTCAGGCCTGCCTTCAGGTCGTCGATGATACGGTAGCCATATTGCATGACGGCCGTCGTGACCTGGACGCTTCCCGCGCCCAGGAGCATGAATTCCAGGGCATCCTGCCAGGTCTCGATCCCGCCCATGCCGCTGATGTGCTTCCCGGCCAGGGCCGGATTCTGTCCCAGTTCCGCAATGAAGCGCAGGGCGATGGGTCTGACGGCGCTGCCGCTGTAGCCGCCCACGGCCGACCTGCCGTGTACCGCCGGGGCAGACACATAGCTGTGTATGTTCACGCCGATGATGCTCTTGATGGTATTGATGGCGGCGATTCCGTCCGCCCCGCCCCGCACGGCAGCCTCCGCAGCAGGACTCATGGCGGCGACATTGGGCGTGAGCTTGGCCAGGATGGGGATCATCGTCCCTCTTCTTGCGGCGGCCGTGAAGCGCTCCACCAGGTCCGGCACCTGGCCTATATCCGATCCCAGGCCGCCGTCCGCCATGTTGGGACAGGAAAAATTAAGTTCGATCGCGTCCGCGCCGTTGTCCTCACACTTACGCGCGAGACTCTCCCACTCCGCATCGTTCTGTCCCATGATGGAGGCAAGGATGAGTTTTGAGGGATATTTTTCCTTCAGCCGCCGGAAGATCTCCATGTTTTCCTCGACACTGTGGTCCGAGAGCTGCTCAATGTTCTTGAAGCCGATGATGCTGCCGTTGTCACCGGTGATCGCGGAGAACCGAGGGGAGGCCTCATGGATGTCAAAGGAACAGATGGTCTTGAAGGCAGCCCCTGCCCAGCCGGCTTCAAAAGCCCGGGCGCACATATCATAGGTGCTGGCCACGACCGAGGACGACAGGAGGAAAGGATTTTCAAGCGGGATTCCGCAGAAACTTGCATGAAGCCGGTCCTCGTTTTCCGGCAGATCCAGCTCCAGCGCCGGTTTCACCTCATCGTGCAGGCGGGTCATCAGCTTCTGAACCGGCACGGCGTGCGGCTTCACGCAGGCTGCCTCACAGGGTGCGGGACAGTCCGCGCAGGGATTGAGGGCAGGAAATTTTGAGGCGGCTCCCTTTTCATTGTCAAACCAGATGCTCCGCAGAAAACCCGCCGGATCCAGATGGTGACAGGCTGCTGAACAGGGGGCATGGGAACAGAGCACACAGCCCAGCATGTCCGTGCGGGAAAGCTTCTTAACAAACATGGTGCCCTCCTCTCCTGTGGAAGACTTGGATCTGTCCTGTCGTTATTCCGTTCATGGTCCCGCGGCGTTCATAATCGCTCAGCCGTCCGTCCTGCTGAGCAGACAGATGGTCTCGACCGAGCTGGTCCAGGGGAACTGATCGACGCAGACGCCCCGCACCGGACGGTAGCCGGCGGCGACGAAAGCGGGCAGGTCCCTGGCAAGGCTGGTGGGCTTGCAGGAGATGTAGAGAATATTCTCCACGCCATAGGACAGGATCCGGGGCAGGGCTTTGGGGTGGATCCCGTCCCGGGGAGGGTCCAGGATGATCGTGTCGGGTTTCTCCTCGATGGTATCCAGGACCTTCAGGACGTCGCCCGCGATGAACTCGCAGTTGGTCAGGCCGTTCCGGGCCGCATTGATCCTGGCCGCCTCCACGGCCTCCTCCACGATCTCGACGCCGATGACTTTCTCCGCTGCGGGAGCCATGAGCTGGGCGATGGTCCCGGTCCCGCTGTAGAGGTCATAGACGATGCCCTTCCCGCGTCCGGCCCCTGCTTCCTCATCCCCCAGCAGATACCTGCGGGCCGTCTCATAGAGGACCTCCGCACCATGGCTGTTGGTCTGGAAGAAGGAAAAGGGCGTCACCTGAAACTTTAGACCCAGCAGTTCCTCCGTAAAGTGGTCGGTCCCATACAGGACCTCCGTTCCCTGGTCGGTGACGATGTCCGCCAGAGAATCATTATTCGTGTGCAGAATTCCGGCGTACCGGCCCTGCAGCCGGCCCTCCTTCTCCAGGTCCAGAAGCGCCTGCAGAAATCCGGTCAGGTCCGGTGCCATCTGTGTCGTCGTGATCAGGTCCACCAGGATCTCGCCGGTGAAGGCCGCCTTGCGGACCAGGAGATGGCGCAGATACCCCGTGTGGCGGAGCCTGTGGTAAAAGGGAAGGGGGCCATAGCCTCTCTCGGCGCTCCCCTCTTCTGCGCCGGCCTGGCCGCCGGACTCAGAGGTCAGGGCAGGAAATCCTGTCTCCCGGAAATACTCCAGCGTTGTCCGCAGGATCAGGGAAAAATCAGGATCGGTGATCCGGCAGCCGTCGACGGTCACGATGTCGTAGAAGCCGCCCCTGCGGTGCATGCCCAGGGCCAGGGGACCGTCCTTGTATTCGTCCCCGAAGGTAAATTCCATCTTATTGCGGTAGGCGTATTCCTGCGGACTGGGCAGGATCCCCTCAAACCAGCCGGAGACATCCAGCTCCTCTGCCGGCAGGCCGGACAGCTGCGAGGCCTGCTCCATGGATGCCTCCAGAAGCCGGCGGACCTGGCCGCATTTGAGCTGCAGCTCCTCCTCGAAGGGAAGATTGAGATACATGCAGCCGCCGCAGCTGCCGAAGTGGAGACAGGGGGCGGTTCTCTCCCCGGCCGCCTTCTCCAGGACCTCCACCAGGGTCCCCTCCGCTTTTCCGCGGCGCTTTTTGGTCACGCGCAGGCGGATCCGCTGCCCCGGCAGGACATTTTTGACGATGCAGATGCCCTCCGGTGTCTCCACGATTCCCTTGCCCGGGTAATCGACCCGGGATACATTACCTTCCAGTATGTCGCCTTTTTTCATTGAGCTCCTTTATGAATTGTTGTATGACACATGATGAATTGTTGTATGACACTTGCTGCGGGATCTTTCATGTGATCTGCCGCGCGACGAATGCTTCATCATCGATCGCCTGATCTGTGAATAGATTACCGGTGAATGGCAGGCGCGGGCCGGTCAGGCTTTCTCCCTCCCCCATACCAGACAGATATATGCCGGGAAGAGGGCCATGCAGTAGATGACGATAATGAATGTATTTAAAAAGTGTCCCCAGTGAGAGCCCAGGGCGGCGTCGAGGGGAGCCTTCATATATTCGGTCATGAGCCAGAGGGGCACGACGCCGATGATGCCGGTCAGGATGCCCTTCCAGTGCAGGCCGGCCGCCCGGAAGCGGATCCATTTGTGTTCGATGAATCTGGCGACAGGGAAGGCGATCAGAAGGGCGATGTCCCCGTAGCCGTCATTCATCATCCGCTGGGGATCCACCAGGAGTTCCCCGTCAATATAGGTCATGGGATAGGGCTTGAAGGTGATATAGATGATGGCCAGCCATCCGAACACAAACATGCCGATGAGGAAGAGAGTTTCCTTGTCCGGGTGCCTGCGCAGGTAATGAAAGACCCATGCGACCAGATAGAGGGCCAGAGCGCTCTCCAGGAGAGCGACGGCGACATCCTGCGGCGTATGGACGCCCAGGTAGTTGCGGGAAAAGGCTGTCAGAAACAGGGCGATAAGGCAGATGACCGAGAGCCAGGGGACCCGTTTCCTTCCGGAGACAGCGAGTCCTCCATAGATGGGGCCGGCCGTGACCGTGTGGCCGCTCGGGAAGGAATACCCCGTCGCAGTCCGGATCGCGTCCCCCGCCGGCAGGACCCGGGCGTCGCGGATCCAGGGCCGGTAGATGCAGGCGGTCAGCTTGACGACTGCATTGAAGCCGCAGGCCAGATAGTAGGCGGCCAGCGTATACAGGCCTTTTTTCTTGTCCACGACCCAGTAGACAAAGACCGGAATGATGATCAGTCTGGTCACCGCGAACAGGGAGATCCACTCCATAAAAGGCGTGAGGATATTGTTGGTGGCATTCCTGAAATTCTGCAGCAATAAGAGATATTCTATGTCGATCATAACAAGCTTCCTTTCTATATGTATTTGGTCAGGAAATAAGCAGGGCTTTGAAAAGAAATCTTCTCTTCACTGATATCTATTGTAACATAAAGTGACTTGCAGGACGCATGATTTGTCTGCCTGAAGATGGATTCATCGCGGATCACCATCGCCGATTACCATCGCGGGTCACGCTTTCAGAAGGCTGCGGATCGTGATCAGCTCCATCTCCAGCGGCAGCAGCTCTGACGCCAGCTGCAAAGCGTCCATATCCTCCGTGAGCTCCGCCATTTCCATGTCGGCGGAAGGTTCGGAATGATCCATCAGCCATTCCGTCTGTCTGAGATCCGGGTAGGCAGGGGCCCGGAGCCGGCTCCGGCCTGATCCTCCGGCAGCAGAATCAAAAGAGGACTTTGAAAAAAGGACAGCCGTTCAATGCGGCTGTCCTTTTTGATATCCAGAGATTTGTGATTTCGGATTTTACGTTATTCGAATTTTTTGCTGTCCAATCGTTTTGATATCCGGAAACGATTGATTTAAGAGTTCTTTGATAACTAAATGGTCAGAGATCCGGGAACAGGGAGAGGATCCTGTCCTTTTCCCCCGCAAACTGTCCCATCTCCTCGCCAAAGCTTTCCATTTTCTGCCTCATCTTCTCTTCCTTTTCAGAGTTTCCGGCCTTTTGATAGGCGTTGGCCAGAAAAGCACTTTCAAAATACCTTCCCACCGCGTAAAAGTCCGCCACCTTCCTGACCTGGCTGTCCTCCTCATGCCCGATGACATTGTCGTAATAGCGGTTAGCCAGGGTCGAATATTCCTCATCCGACAGATACATATAAAGCGTGGACTCGGAATCATAGTAGACAGTCCTGTTTTCACGAAAGACAAAAATGGTAGTGATGATGGAGATCGCCAGCACAAAGCTGAGCAGAACGATCACCAGGTTTAAAAAAGAAAATGGCTTCCTTTTGTTCATATTCATAGCATCACCTTATCATCTGTGTATCAAGACGCGCTGTGGTCAGATCTGATCAGAGCCCTGTCATCCAGGCCCTGCCGTCCCGGTTCAGTTATATGCCTCAAGTCCCCGCTCAATGAGCAGCACTCTGTTGCCTCTCGAGCACGACTGCATGCTCTGCGCCTCCTCCGGCGTCATCCCCAGGTAGGCGACCAGCATAGCCTCCATATCTTTTCTCATATTATCCAGATGGCGCTGTGTCTCCGGGGACTGAACGCTGTCGTCATAGGAGTAATTATCCGGATCCATATTGTCATAAAACTCCTGGATCGTCTCGGAGGTATATTTTTTGACATGGTCAATGCCGGTGTATTCACCGTGATTGACCAGCTTCATGATATAGGACTCCGAATAGCGCAGGGAATTGGCGACCCGGTATATGGGATACCAGTTGTCATAGAAATCGTCGGTACTGGAGAGATTGTTGGCAGCGCAGAAGGCGGAAAAGCCGATATAGTCCTCTTCATCCAGGTACTCCTCCATGCGCTGTATGTATTTGGCAGAATGTTTCCTGAACTCCGCTTCTTCAAAAATGCGGTAAAAGGCATAGCTGTTGGCCTGCAGAAAAATATTGACGCCGATCCCCAGAAGAAGGAGCGCCACAGCTGCGATCCTGACAGCCCTGCGCGACTGCCGGCCGGCACGTTCAATGACATCCCGGCGCGTCTGCTGAAATTCCTGGCGGTAGTGATGCATGTCTCTGGCATGCATGTGCGCCTCCATGTTGGGACTGCCGCAATAGGGACAATAGAGGTCTTCCAGCCGGATCTCTCCGCCGCAGTTGGTGCATTTCATGTTTGTATTCCTCTTGTTTCCGGATTGATACTGTCTTTCAGAATGCGGGGCGTTTCCTGCAGCTCTTCATTGCCGCGGCGCATTCCTGTAGAAAATTTTAGAAAAAAGTTATGGCAATACGTTATATTACTGATTCCATTCTCAGCGCATTTCCTTTGGCGGATGCTTCATTCTGCGAAACTTCATTCTGCTGAAACTTCATTCTGCTGAAGCTTCATTCTGCTGTAACGCTATTCTGCTGAAACTTCCTGAGCCCTTTACGTTCGGAGGATCCTACGGTTTTTTCTCCAGCAGAATCTCCGGATGGGCAGCTATGTATTTTTTGCAGGATTCATAATCCGGATAGCCGTCACGCTCCTTCAGAGCCTTGTCAAAACTGTCGATCTCCGACTGTGCTGCGTGGAAGATCTCCGTCAGATCATTCCGGTAGGGCTCCAGGAAGGGCCTGATCTTCTCGCGGTCAGCGTCCGGCATTTCACTCAGCCATTCGATGCCCCTGCAGCGGAGCTCATCATAGAGGAGATTTTCAGCGTCAAATTCGCTGAAATATCCGTTCCGTCTGGCCTCCAGTGCACTGTCCATATAGCGGGTGGTCTCGTAGATGCTCATGAAATCGCTGTGCTTCCAGTCATAGAGACCGATGCCGTCGTCCCTCGCAGCCTGTATTTTGTCCAGAAGCTGGTCGTATTCGCCCGCGTCAAAAAGCTGCTCCATTTCCGGAAGATGGTCCTTTTTCCATAGATATTCCCGGCGGTCCTTCTGAACCTCACGCCGTTCCATATACAGAAAGATGCCGAATAAGACGGCGGCAAGGGCCAGGATGACCCCCACGACAGTGGCGATCCTCCTCCCGACACTGCCGATCTCCCGGTGCGAAGCCACTCTGCCGACATCGCCGACCTGGTCCAGGTCGCTGCGGACCTCTTCCAGGTGCTCCATGTATTCCCGCTCAGCGCCCGGCGCATAGGCGGACAGGCAGTAGGGACACCGGGCCTCTCCAGGCGGAATGACGGCCCCGCACTGGGGGCATATGATCTTCTGAGGCACGATCCTGCCACGTATTCTATGAGTCATACCCGCATTTGCTCCGCCTTTCAGCGTATGTACCGGGCCACCCGCTTTTTTGTTTTCTCTCAAATACTTATCCACTGCGGCTCAAACCTTATTCCAGTGCAAGACTCGCCTGCGAGTCCTGCACAGGCCCAAAGGGCATGATGACGGTTGCGGGTTGCCCGTAAGGGCAGCATCTTCCATACCGCGTCCGGCCCGTATTACAGACATCCGAATTCCTCCATGGCCTTGCGCAGGGTCTCCTGATGCGCCCTGGTCATCTCTGTCAGGGGCAGGCGCGGAATTCCCACTTCAAAGCCCTGCATATTCAGTGCGGCCTTGACCGGGATCGGGTTGACTTCAATAAAGAGCTGCTCGATCAGAGGAAGGGCCCTCAGCTGGAGCTTTCTGGCCTCCTCATAGTTTCCCTCCAGACAGTACATGACCAGGTCATGGGTCTGACGGGGTGCCACATTGGCCAGGACAGAGATGACGCCGACACCGCCCAGAGAGCACAGGGGAACGATCTGGTCGTCATTGCCCGAATAGATGTCGATCATGCCGTCCGTGAGATTGGCCAGCTTTGCGACCTGGCTGATATTGCCGGTCGCTTCCTTGATCGCAACGATGTTCTTCTGATCCTTTGCCAGCCTCGCCATGGTCTCCGGCAGGATATTGGTCCCGGTCCTGGAGGGGACATTGTAGACGATGCAGGGAAGCTTTGTCGCGGATGCGATCGTGCGGTAGTGTTCATACAGGCCGTCCTGGGTCGCCTTGTTGTAGTAGGGCGTCACCAGCAGCAGGCCGTCCGCGCCCAGCTTCTCGGCCTCCTCCGACATCATCACCGCATGGGCTGTATTGTTGGATCCTGTTCCGGCGACGACAGGGACCCGGCCCTTTGCCACCTGCGCGGCAAAGCGGATCGCCTCCAGATGCTCAGGATCATCCAGGGTCGGCGCCTCGCCGGAGGTCCCGACGACCACCAGGGCATCCGTTCCGTTCTTGATCTGATCCTCGATCAGCCTCTCCATGGAATCATAATTGATTTCTTTGTTTTCCTTCATGGGTGTCACCAGCGCGACACCGGAACCTTTGAAAATTGACATGCCTGAAACGCTCCTTCCATATTTTGGTTGAACAGACAGGCGGATGTACATGCCTGCTTATGCTGTTGAATTCATACAGGTTATTATTGTAGCACAGTTTGGCGAAATATGATAAGGGGATATGCACAAATGCGGGGGTGATCGCGCTGTTGGGACGGGCCTTCACGACAACCACGCATTTGTGAACTTTCATTCACATTTTCACCCCCTCTTGAAAATATCTTCCGCACCATGTATACTGTTCATACATCTCCAGGTGAGCAGGTGAGCTGCCTGTTGCTTTATGGGTTAGTAAAGGTTTCGACAGGGGTCTTGCAGGTGGAGAAGCGATCCGGAGCCGAGCGTCAAACGGCAAAATTAAAAATAAACGCTAACGATAGAGTAGCACTCGCAGCTTAATTGCTGCGTGTCGCCCGGAGGAAACCCGCATCTTCCGGATCCGGCATCAAAATAGCGGGAAACGACATAGCTTAAGCTTTGCGGCTATGGGCGTATGATGAAGCTACCAAACCGGCCAGATTGACTGTTCTCTCGCCGGATGAGGGAAATGGGCAACCGCAAGAACAGGATATGATCGTAGAAGTACACTGAATGGGCTTTTGGACGCGGGTTCGATTCCCGCCTAATCCAGTGGACGGGTCACAGTCGAACCCTCTCAGGCGAACCCATCACGGTTCGAGTCTGGCGACACGTCATTATCATCACCATTGATTTGTTCTGACGAATCAAACATTAAACCCGGAAGGTGCCGTCTGGCTGCCTCCCGGGTTTTTTATGTGCATAGTTGTCCGGATCCGGATCAGCTCTATGCTCTTATAAGTCTTTGTCTGCAGAAATGCAGCATCCTGTCATGCCGGCCACTTCGCAGAATGTTTTGATCCGAAGCCTCAGGGTGTTGTCGTCTTTGTCGACATATTCCAGAAGGAACCCCTGCAGGCCGTTTTTCACGATCCTGCGCATGTGTGCCTGGTATCTTTCAGACTCTTCTCTCGTCTGCTTTGTGAATTTCCCTTTGCCTTTGTAATTTGTGATCAGCGAGAAGACTTCCTCCTGTGTCACACCGTCGATGCATGCCGCAGGCTTTCCCGCGTATAGCGTGATCCTCTTCGCGGAGCCGAATCCCGCTGCATGCAGCTTCTCGACCAGGTTGTCGGCGTTTTCTTGTGAGGAGAAAGCGCCGGCCTGTACCTTCTGTAGGTTGTCCATCTCGATGGTCGTCGCGTTGAATCCTTTCTTCTTCAGTGCTGCGGCCATCTTTTTGGCGTTCTTTTCGTTTTTGTAGGCGCCCAGCTGTACTTTGTGCGGGATCATCAGGTCTGTGAGGAAAAGGCTCCCTCCGTTGATCATTACATATCCCCTGATTGCTTTGATCGCCATGAGAGTGTTGACGATGGCCTGGAACATCTCCGTCGTCCTGTACTCCTCGTAGATGTCCACATTGTCAAGCCAGAGTCCGTCGAATCCCATCCTCCGCAGCATGAGAGCTCTATTCACACACCACTCTCTTGCCTTCGGAATCCGGAGATCCAGGTATCTCTCGTGCGGCCAGTTTTCCAGTCTTTTGAGCGCATACTTTTTGTAGGCTCCGTAGTATTCGCGCTCGTCGGAGATGGATCCGATCGAGAGATATGCCAGCACTTTCGCTCCGGAGTCCCTGAGGCCCTTTACTTCGGCGCTCGTGTAGTCTTCCGGTTCGATGACGATAAGGCCTTTCTGCGGAGGTTTCAGCTTTGTCGTGAGACTCACTTTATAATCTACCATGGCTCACCTCTTGTAGATCCTGTGCAGGTTTCCTTTCGAGCATGACAGCTCCATCTGCTCCGATGTGAGATCGATATAGATATCGCCGTTCTCGTGGTTCCTTGCCACCACGGCCCCGACGGCCTCCAGACGCTTTCTGGTAGTCCCCCTTCCGGATCTCTCCGCATGATGATAATTTGATATTGCCACCAGCGGTTTCACGGCTTTGCAGATCGCCTCATTTGTGGCATTGGCATCTCCATGCCACTGGCACTTGAAAATGTCGGCTTTCAGGTCCTTTACAGCCTTGATCAGGAGATTGTTCCCCTCGTTCTGAAGATCTCCTGCCGAGTGATATGTCCAGCCGTTCAGCTTCACGCGCAACACGGAGGATTCGTTGTTCGGGAAGTGGTGGTTATCGTGCTCTTTCAGGTCTTTCGCTTTGCACTGGTAGATGCATGAGAATTCCATATTCCCGATCTTCCAGGAGCTTCCCGGCTTTACATAATGCCCTGTGGCCTTTTTGTATTGCCGGCGCAAGGCGTCTCCATAGGACTTCTGGTGTTTGTCCAGTTCCGTCGGGTCCGGGACGTAGATCTCGCTTGCCGGAAAAGTTTTGATGATGTCGCCGGTCCCACCGTAGTGATCGCCGTGCGCATGGCTGATCACGATGGCGTCCAGCTTCGTCACGCCCAGGCCTTTCAGCTTTTTAATGACGTTCCCGGACGATTTGCCCATGGCCGTGTCAATCAGGACGGCATGTTCTACGGTTTTGTCATCTTCTCCGTATTGGAGCAAGGCGGTGCAGTCGCCGTATTGGCTCGACTCGTCTCCCTTGTCGAAGAAGGCCAGGGCGGCGATGCGGATCCGTGGCAGGCCCTTCGGAATCTTCTCGTCCGGATACTTCGGCCGGATATATCCGTATATCGTTCTGCCCGCTCTCTTTCTCTTCTTGACGGTTCCTCCGTAATTCCCGGAGATATTATAAGTGCCATCTATAGCGATTTCCGTGTGATTCGGCTCTCCGGATCCATAGAGGACGATATCTCCCGCTTTGATACCCGAAGATCCTCCGTGCCAGATTTCTCTCGCCTGCGCATGCCGTTTGAGCGATGGGGCGTCTTCCGCGTATCCTCCGATGAGGTCGATATATCCCGCCTCCAGGAATGCTGCCGCTACCGTCTCGGTGCACCAGGCGGAGGAATTCTTCAGGGTGTATCCATGCTTTTTCAGGAGGTTGATCACTTCCTGGTGCGGATCTTTCGCTGCCATGATGGCCGTGAGTACCGCGAGCACCTTCTCGAATCCAACCTCAACCGTCGCCGGTTTCTCTTCCTCTCCCTGGACCGTGATCATGATGGCGCTCAGGAATCCTTTTTTCTTCACCAGTGCGAGACGTTTCTCTGCGTTGGCCTTTATGGAAAAAGCGCCACACTGTACCTTCATGACGTCGCCGTCCGGGACGATGGAGGACGGGATGCCGGCCTTTTTCACTTTCGCCAGCATCTTCTCGGCGTTTGCCTTCTGACGGAAGGCTCCGACCTGGATCTTATACAAAGTCTTTCCCATGATCACTCCTCTTTGATGACCGCTTTAAAGCCTGCCTTCCTGGCTTTGGCTGCCAGGGCTTCGGCATTCTCTTTCGATGAGAAGGCGCCTATCTGGACCCGGAAGAGCTTTCCGCTTTTTGCTGCGGTTTCTTCCGGTTTTGCTTCGGTTTTCTCCTCTTTTGCTATAGCTTTGCTATAGTCTGCTCCACTTTCGCCGTATTTATCGCGGTATGCTCTTCCGAAAGCGGCGCGGCGTCTCTTTACTTCCGCAGACTGGTCTGCTGGTTTCTCGAAGTCTGTCAGGATGGCGTCAGAGACAGCCTGGACGGACTTGCCGGCTTTCAGAGCTTCCATGGATGCCTTGTAGCCCTGCAGCTCCTTCCAGAGGAATTCAAGCTGCATCTGCATGTCGTCGATGGATGCGTCCTTCTCTTTTGCGTAGTCCAGGAGGGCTTTCTTTCTCGTGTGCCATGTCCACTGTGCCAGACCATAGCCCGCGCCGTCGTTCACAAATCCCGCGTAGGTCCCCGTGTTCACGGCTGTGGTGTAGCCCTTGTCCGTCATCCCGAGTTTTTTCTCGAATGAATTCTGGAGGTTGTTCGGGCGGAACGCGGATTCCGCGTATAGGTTTCCCATGAGGCCGGCGATGGCGTTGGCATTCAGACCCTTTCCGGCGAAGAAGCTCCAGATCTGTTTCTCGCGGTCCGCCTCCTCGTTGTTGATCATGGCTGCGGCCGCCGTGTTCGGATGCTCCTCTTCTCTCTCGGCTCCAGCCGGATCCTTCAGACGCTTTGTAACCTCTTCCGCGAGCCTTCCCATGCGCTCATAAAGCCAGTCGCCAGGACAGGCCTTCGCGGCGAACCACCGGTGCACGGTGAGTACCATCTCGTCTTCCGCCGGCACATAAGAAAGAGTCTTGTTCTTATCTCCAAGCCAGAGGAGCTTCTTCTTTCCGTATCTCTCGCAGATATCTGTGCACAGGTTTACGAGGGAATCCCATACCACCATGTTCATGGAATACGGGTGCTTCGTGCCACTGGCGCACTCGATCGTGATCGCGCGGTTGTCATTATCTGCGGACGAGGAGCACCAAGAGCGGTTTTTCTCGTCGACATAAAGCCCGATCTCTCCGTCTTTTCCGATGCCGTAATTGGATGAGGCCTCGTAGGATGCCTTTTTAAAAAGATTTCCGCAGGCCTGCGCAGTCATCTGCCCCACCATGCAGTGGGGCGTGATGCGCGTGACCTTGTAGGTCCTCTGGCCGGAATGATTCGGAGAGTAAACGGTGCAGGAAATCAGATTGCTGTTAGCCATATCTCCCTCACTTTTTCTTTGTAGGATCTCCATGATTGATCTCTTCGTCGATATCTTTCGCTTTTCTTGTGATAAAGTCCGGTATCGGGACACCCATCGCCTGGAGGTTTTCCATGATGCTCAACCCCTCCATGAGGCACACATACAGGGCCACGGCTACCGGGTATTTGATCGGCAGCTGGATGGCAATGCATGTCACCCAGACGAGCATGATGACGCCCAGCTCTCCGACCTTCCTATAGAGGCCTTTTCTCATCACAGAGCTGTTCTTGCAGTTGTTGATCTGCGCCTGGATGAGGCCGGTGATGACATCCGACATGGCAAAGATGGCGGGGAGGGCGATGATCCAGTAGTTGTTTGCGAAATGTATGCTGTAAACGATATCCATGTAGTCTCCTTTGCTTAATCTACCTTTTCCCACCCTGCGGGGTAGTCCGCCGGGCTCCATACGTTGTTATCGATCAACGACTCGTAGGTCGAGCCGTTAAAGATGACTCTGTCTCCCTCCATGTAGGGGTTTGTGGAGTCAGGCTGCACCCACTCGCCGATCTCAGTCCCATCCTGACCGGGAAGGACTTCCGCGAAGAGCGCTGCGGCTGCTCCCGGATTCCATGTCGGCTGTGATGTGTGTGCCTGGAGCACCTTGTAGAGTGTCCCGTCCACTCTCACCCGGTCGCCGGGCTTGTACTCGCAGCCGTTAGGGTTCCAGACGGGGAAGAGCTCCGCGTTCTCCAGGGCTTTCTCGTCTTCCAGGTTCTGGGCCATCTCCTCGATGGTGCCTCTCAGGACTCTGGCTCTTTCGATGATGTTATCCATGATCACTCCTCTCCGAGCAGGATCCTGCCCGCCTGTGCATATTCGCCTCCGAGCTCATAGGTGCCGCCCCGCGTGTAGATGTGACCGGTGACGGACCCGTCCGTGTTGGCCACGGTCTGGGCGCCGGCGATCTGCATGCCGGTGATGGTCGCGATGGTCTGGCCGTTCGCAGAGGCCTCTACCGTGTCCAGGGCTCCTTCCTCGTTCATCATGTCTTCAATGGCGCGGAACCCTTCCAGATCCGCGCATGATACCACGATGTGCTCATGCGCAAATTCCGCAGCTTCGAATGTCTTTCCTGTTCCCAGTTTCACCTGTGTCATGATCTGCCTCCATTCTCCGGAGCGTATCCTTCCGGACGATAGCTTTTAATCGGTTGATGCCGATGGGCTTGATGTACTTGTCGAAAATGTTCTGGCCATTGCAGTGCCGGAGCTGGCCGGCTCGTGAGAGGAGTCCTGCCGCGACGTGCGGCGGGATCTTCCTGTGCGTCTCGAGGAATCTCCGCGCCGTTCTGGCGTTCCTGCGCAGCTTCTGGAAGTTTCTCCGTCTGAGGATTGTCCGCCCGTGAAAGAAGCGAAATCCAACGAAGTCTACGCCTCGCGAGTCGGTCTTGAAGATTTGCCAGTTGTCCTTCAGCTGCAGGCCGAGCATTGTCTCGAGGTATCTTGAGATGTGTTCCCTTGCCCGGTGGAGTTTCTTCTTGTTCCCGCCCAGGATCACAATGTCGTCCATATTCCGGACGTAGTATTTGACACCTTTCAGTGTGCAGATAAAGTGGTCGAGCGGTTCAAGGAAGAAGTTCGCCAGCCATTGGTTGAGATAGAATCCGATGGAAATTCCCGGATCCGGATCGGACCGAATGATCATCTCGACCAGGTTCAGGAATTTCTCGTCTTTGATCTTTCTCCGGAGTGCATCCATCATCTTCTTCTTGGAGATCGTCGGATAGTAGTGATGGATGTCGAATTTTCCGCAGTACTTGGTTCCCTTCGTGTCTTCCTTCAGGTGCTTTTTCACATAATTCGCTGCACAGCTGTTCCCTCTTCCAGGAATGCTGGCGCAGCTCCACCTGTACATGCCGCGCATAAGGACGCCTTTCATGGCGTAGACGGCAAGCTGCTGGATGATGCCGTCCGGATAGTATGGCACTACCTTGATGTCTCTTTCCTTCCGGCACGAGTTGTCAAAGATCCGGATCTTTCTCGGGACTGTTGGCACATAGGTTTCCGTCGCGAGGAGCTTGTAGACCTTCTCCGTGTATCCATCCACATCACTCAGGACTTCTTTCACGTCCTGTCTTTTTCTCTTTCCTCTGCTGCCGGTGATGATGCAGCTTCTGATCACTTCTTTGTCGAGCATTCGCTCGTAGAGGTAGCCGACTCTTTTCGGCATTGGTCCTCCTTTTCGCCTCAGGGCCTTTCGAGAGCCCTACTAAGCCCTGCCTAAATCGGCGATATTTCTGGCAAGAGCCAGGGGACCATCCGTGCAATTGGTTGATATTCCGTCTTTGAAAAGGTTGCGGGAGCCGAGGTTGCCGTTGGTGTTCGACGCGGAGTTGTTCGCATTGAAGTAGAAGAACCCGTAGTTCGCGTTGTCGTTATAGTTGCCGCCGACATAGGCCGGGTAGAGCGAGCTGTTCGAGTTGACGCGGTACCGGGCAGACCTCAGCCACAGGGCACGGATGATCCCCGATTTACAGTTACGTTTGTTTTACTTTTGTGCTTAAAGGTTTCTCATCGTCTCCTGTAAGCCCGGGGGAATGCTCCCCCGGTCCCCCTATTAGGTTTTAAGGAGGCGGGAGCCGAGGCCGCCGAAGGTGAACGACGCGGAGTTGTTCGCATTGAAGTAGAAGAACCCGTAGTCCGCGTCGTCGTTATACTTGCCGCCGACACAGGCCGGGTAGAGCGAGCTGTTCGAGTTGACGCGGTCACAGACGTAAGTCGTGTAATCTGATCCGCTTGCCGTGTCTGCAATGAAGGCCCATGCTGCTGATTCGCTGTAGCCGAAACCATGAATTGCTCCGGAACTCGGAAGTGCGAATCCAAGCTCGTTGAGGTCACTGTTTCCGCCCGCGTAGGAGCTGTTCGCCGCTGCATACGTCTTCGTTTTGTTTCCCATGAATCCATCAATCCAATCCCAGCAATTCGAGAAAGGATCCTCAATCCAGCGGTACTGGTTATGGGCTCCGGAAGCTTTGACGGTGTGGTATGCTGCGGAATCTGTTCCGCCCATGGTACCGAGTGAACCGGTGCTCCATCCTTTTCCGAGTGTTGTCTGCGAATCAAAGTTCGCAAATTCCACGAGGTAGAGGAGTTCCAGGGCACACCATGCAGCCAGATCCATCATCCGCCAGCCGGCGCCCTTGTCGGCGCTGTATGCTCTGAAATTGGTCTGTGATGTGTTGACGAGCGGTGTCACGCCGGACTTTGAGTAGACGCCGGAGCTGCTTCCGCCCGTGTGGTAGCGCCCGATGTATCTGCCGGATCCTGGATGCTTGCAGTATCCTTCCTTCGCTGTCGGTGAGATCGCCCAGAGCCACTTGCTGTTTGTCGTGTCCTTGTAGGCCGTGTAATAGAATTCCGGGATGTAGACCACGGTATCATTGGCAGCCTGGTCGAAGCGGCTGTCCGTCTCCGGGACGTATTCGGAGCCGATGACATTGAAGCGCTTCATGCCGGACCACGGCAGGATGTTGTCAAACGGTGATGACCCGCTGCCGCTGTTGCCCTCTGCCGGCGCAGGATTTGCGAATGCTGCCGCGAGGCCCTTCCTCGTGAGTGCCGGCGAGCTCTGGGAGTAGTCCCATTCGACGCCATAGGCGCCGTCTGCCGTGGTTGCTGTCGGTGTCTCGACGTTCGCCTTGAACTGTGCGTACACAGAGAGGCTGCCCTGGACGTTCACGGGGTTCGGACTCCATCCGGTGAAGATCTTGTCTCCGTCCGTAGGTGTCGGTCCGGTGTAGGTCGCAGAGCCACCCTGGAGCACCTGGACGGTATCCAGAAGTGTCGAGCCGTTGTAGAAGTACACGTTGTAGACCGGCGTGTAGGATGCCGTGTATGTTGTATTTCCGGTGACGGCCGTGATCTGCGGTACCCATCCGGTGAAGGGTCCGCCTCCGGATGTCGGATTCTGCGGTGTCGCGCCGTTGTAGCTTGGTTCCGTGCCCCACGGCACGTTCTCGTCGGTCTCGAGGTGCGTTCCGTTGGAGTTGTTCCAGGCCACTGTGTAGGTCCTGACGTTCCAGGTGTATGCTGCGTAGATCGTGCGGTCGGCGATGACGTTGTCGAGGGCGGAAGAATCCGCAGCCTGCGCGTCGGGCTCCAGAGCCCATCCGGCGAAGGTGTAGCTGTAGTGGCCATCGGAGCTGTTGGGCCTCGTGAGGCCTGTCGGCGCGGCTTCCTGCGGCACGCCGTCGTGGCACTCGACCACTTTGATGACGGTCTCGTCCCAGTCGGCGTATGTCCGGTAGGACAGGACGGAGTCGGCAATGATGGCGATGTAGGGATATCTCGCATTGTAGGACGCCACCTGCGCTCCGGTGAGGGAAGCGGTGTGGATCGTTCCGGAGACCTGTGCCTTCTCGACGTTGTTTCCGTTCTCGTCCAAGCCTCTCATAGTGTCGAGCAGGTCGAGCGTCGCCTCGATATCTGCAGCATTTTCGCACTCCCAGTAGAATCCTACGAGCCTCACGCGGGCTCCGGAAGGGATGGCGTGCAGGATGGCTCTCTCGTCGATGACGGAGGAGTTGTTCTCCAAGCGGAGAGTCGTCACATTTGAGTATCCCGCGCAAATGAATTCGCTGATCAGATGCTGGTTCCTGATCGTGATGTTGGTCATGGTGTCCGGAAGGTGGAGCTTTTTCAGGACGCCGCCGATCGGGAGCGTCAGGCCCTGGATCTTCGTGCCGTCGAAGTATGCTTCCTCGATGATGACGCAGCCGGACATGTCCACGGCCTTCTGTTTGCCGGTGCCGAGTGCCGTACAGTTTCTCGCATCGATCTTCCTCAGGAGAGCATTGCTCCCGAGCGTCAGGTCGTTGAGGTTCCCGTTCTGGTACTCGGATGAGGCGTCGCCCACCTTGATCTCCTGCAGGTGTGTGGCCATGGAGAAATCCGCGAAGCCGACCTTAAGGCCGGAGACGTCGCCGATCGAGGCGACCTGCTTGGCCGAGTAGATGTAGATCTCCGTGTCGTTCAGGGTCGTGACCGGGCACTCCAGGAGTGTCGGGACGCCTGCGGAGCCTCTCTTCTGGACGAGGTAGGAGCCGTACTTGACCGTCGGATAGATGGACGCGTAGGGGGTGACAGTTATGTCGGCCTTGGCGTATCCGCGGAGCTGGATCACCTCATTCAGGGCGTCGCCGGCATTATATTTTGAATCCTCGTACTGGAAGCGGTTATAGAGCCACCACTTTCTCTGCTCTGTCTTCGGCCCCTGCATCATGGGAAGATAGACTGCGGTCGGCTCTTTGCCGACGTCCGGATCCGTGAGTGGTGTAATGTACTTAAACCAGGAGTCCTCGTTGAGGAGGGCCTCCGGCCACTTGGACTGGTGTTCTTCGAACTGGCTCTCGACGTTTCCGTATGCCAGGATGCCGTTGGAGCGGAGGGTCTTGTACATCTGGGAGATCTCCGCCCTGTGCGAGTCGCGGAGGTTGCACCAGAGCGTAGAATTCTGGCCGTTGAAGATGTCCGCGCCGCCTTCCAGGTGGTCCGTGTCCTCGAGATCATACGGGAAGACCAGGGAGCCTTCGTTGTTCGTGCCGAGGGCCGTGTCCATGTCGTAGGGCTCCGCGACCGCTTTTCTCCTCATCCCTTCGATGCTGCACTCAGATCCATGGAAGCCCAGGAAGAAGTTCTTCGCCCGGGAGTCGACCATGAGAAAGAGCTCCGTGAAAATGTAGTAGAAGATAAAAGATTCTGTCTCCGCATAGTCCGCGAACTCCGCCTTGAACTTGGCCAGGCGGTAGTCTGCAGAGTCGGTGGTGTACTCGGCCCCGCCGTAGGTCACAGGCGCCGGCAGCGCATCGCCGGTCGCCTGGTCGCGGTCTGTGGAGACCACCCAGCTGACAAAGGTCTTCAGCTGGGTGATGTCCTCGTAGGTGTCCTCCGGGAATCTGGCCTCGAAGTCGTTCTTCCAGGCGGGATATGTCTCCTGCGTCTCCGGATCCGTGTAGATCTCGTCGAAGTCGTCGGATTTGAACAGCATTCTGGCCGATGTGTTGTTCTGGAATTCCCAGCTTTCGTCGTATACTGCCATGTTTTCTCCTTTGCTTTATACTGCGTATCCGTAGGGGGCCGGTGCTCGCTTTGGAAGGTTGAAGTTGTACTTTCCGAGAAGGCTCACTGTGTCGGAGACGGTGTCGTGCCAGAAGAGCGCGATCGGGAGTCCGTAGATTCCCCAGCGCACGCGTGGGTCGGTGATCATCTCTGGAACCTTATAGGGGCACGCTTCGTTGTAGATCCGGACCAAGCGTGTGTTGTTCGCCGACTCCGAAGAGGCGACGTCCGCTTTGAGGACGAATCTATTGAAGGCGATGACACCCTCTGCCAGCGTGTAGTCACTCGCGTGGCCGGAGTCGTGCATCTCGAATCCTGCCTTGAACTGCATGTCGTAGTTCTTTCTCGCATACGGAGCGGAGGAAGTGCCCTGAACGTTGGCCTGGCACCCGGTGAAAGTGAAGGATTTCGCCGGATGGAGCGGGTCTGTGTAATATCCGGAGACGGTCTTCTTGTCGCCCTTGTACTGCGGGAGCTCGTCGCACTCGATGACCATGTAAGGAAGGTCTGCGGGGAGCTTGGCAATGACGACGTTTCCGTACTCGTCGTAGATGTTGTTGTGGGTGTACCTGTCGAGCATCTCCGCGCCGCTCTGGGCGTCCGCGATCCAGTTGTCGAGAACCTGGTATCTGGTCAGGTCGTTGTCGTATACCCTGATGTTGTAGATGTCGATCGTGCACTGGTTGGATCCGATGGAGATCCCGACGGGCGTCTGCTGCGAGAAGTCATCGTCCTGCGGATACTGGACGACGCCGGATGCCGCTCCGTTGACGTAGACCAGGACGAGGCGGTCTTCAGATCTCTTTTCAACCACGAAGGAGAGGCGGATGTGCTCGCCCTCTTTGTACTGTGTGAAGAGCTGAGACTGCTCTGACTTCAGGTCCGCCCGCTGGGCGGTCATCTGCAGCCCTCTGTCTCCCGACATGCAGGACAAGACTGTGGTGTTGTAATTGAGGACGTTCCTGGTGGCAAACTCCACTTCCACAGTCTTTCCGGATGTCCTGAAGTCGGTCCCGAAGATCTGATAGGGGATCGTAACTCTTGCGTCTCCGGAGACTCTGAGGACGGTGGAACCGTCTTCCAGCGTCTGCCATCCATCTCGCACGAAGTTGAAACCAGTGAGGGATGCCTCGATGGATCCGCTCTTCCACTCCTCCGGATGGGCCTCTGTGTTTGAGCGTCCCTCTGCCGTGAGGTAGAGTGCCAGGGCATCCGTCTCAGGTTCGACGTCGATGTCGGTCTCAGTAATGTTGATGGAGAAAGACTTTGTCACGCCGCCGGAGCTGATGGCGAAGGTGTGGCTGCCGGCTGTATCGAATCTCATCGTCCAGCCCTGCTGTGTCCTGTCGACAGTCCTCGTCGCTACGGTCAGGCCGTCTTTGATCAGGTCGACCTCTGCCGTCTCGCTCGTCGGGTTGAAAATTGTGAAGTCTATACCCAGCTGCTCATACTGCGCGGCCGTGTCGCGCTTGAAGTTGCTGGTGATGATCGTGTTGTTATTCAGTGGCTCGATGGCAATGAATTCATAGTAGAGTTCATTCGAGCGGACCGGCTGGCCGTTGATCTCGCAGTCGAAGTAGCACCGGATCGAGTGGGCACCATGGCTCTGCTGCGGGATCGTGAAGGTGATCTGTCTGCCGGATACAGAAGTTGTGATGGTGTCGAGGAGCTTGTCGTCCACGAGCAGGCTGATGACCTTGGAGACCGCGCCGACAGGCGTGACGGGGAACTGGAAGGGTCCCTCGTATCTCTGGGACGTGTCAAAGGACGAGGACAAGCTCGTGTCGACAGCCGTGACCGTGAGGACGAATCTCTTGTTATGGCCGTATACGTCGGAGATCCTGAGGATGATGGTGTTGTCGCCGGTCGGGATGTAGGGGCCGATATCCACGGAGACGAGGCCCTGGTTGACCTCCAGCATGGCCTTGGTGACGTCGTTGACGACGACCTGCAGCGTGCCCTTGCCGGTCTCCATCTCCTCTTCGATGGAGCTCCATTCCACCTTCGCGATCGCGGATCCGCCCGTCTTGATGGAGAGAGCGTTCCATCCGGACGCGTTCCTGGCCTTGAATTCGACGTTGTCGGTGGACTCTCCGCCGCCACCGCCTCCACCGCCGCCTCCGGTTCCGAAGGGGCCGATCGGTCCGGCGATGTCGTCGCCGTCAGATGTGAGATAGAGGTATCCTTTGCCGTCGGCATATCCGTCGTCAGCTTTCTGGCGGAGCAGGTTCTGCACCCTGTTCACGGCCTGCTGCAGGACGATGGTCTTCTGCTCGACCTCCGCGAAGGCGTTTTCCAGGTTGTTGGCTTTTGAGAGAGCCTGCGTCGCTACTGCTTCTGCGTTGGACTTCATCTGGACGACTTCCTGGGCCTTGGATTCGACAGTTTCGACTGCGTTTCCCCTGGCGGAGTTGACAGCGCCGACGCCTGCCGTGGCAGCCTCCTCGATCTCCTCCAGCTTCCCGTCGAGGTCCGCTGCATCAATCTGTGACGCCGCATTGGCCGCTGCCTGCGCCGCCGTCTCTGCGGCGTCCTGGGCGTTCTCTGCCGCTGCCTGTGCAGCTTCCGCTGCCTGCTTGGCCGCAGTCACGGTCTCGGCTGTGCCGGCGATGTTCTGTGCTGCAGCGATGATCTCGTCGAAGTCTTCCGCGATCTCTTCCACCTGGCGGATCTTGGAGTCGCTCCGGATCGTGTCGAGGTCCATGGCCGTGCGGTCGACGGAAAGGATGAATCTCTCGGTCAGCAGCTCCTCTCCGCTCTTGGTGAGCGTGAGCTTGCAGGGCACCCGCCCGGCGATGGGCGTCATCTGCTCGTCAAGGCCGAAGAGGATCCTTTCTCCGGAGATGGATGCTGCGATGTCAAAGCCGTGGCCGTCCGGCTTTGTGCCGATGATGGCCACGGTCGCCCCGGTCGGGAACGTAAATTCCGCATCCGTCGCAAAAAGCTCCACCTCGAATGTCCTGGAGTTTTTATCGTACTGGCTGACGTGGATCACCTGCGGCCCTGCGCCCGGTGTCACGTCCAGCCGGATCTGCTTGGTATACATGCTCATTTATTCGCCCTCCTTCTTATCGCACACCAGCCATACAGGCTCGAATGTCAGGCGCTCGTCCCCGGAATATGCCGTCACCGCCGCCGGGATCTCTCCGGCATAGGTTGCGAAAGATTCCGGGATGTCAAATGTTACTGCGAGGTTATTCCGGGAGCCGGTGATTTCCAGCTCCTGGCCATCCGGCCTTCTCGCCTTCAGCTTTATCGTCGTCCCGGAGGGGAGCTCCAGCGTTCCCTCCCTGGCGAACAAGCTGAATTCGATGTGCCTGCTCCTCTTGTCGCCCTGACTGATGTAGATCTTCACAGGGTTGCCGCCCGGCACAGCGTCGAGCTTGACATATTTTCTATACATCGGCATCTTCTACTCCTTCCGGTGCCGTTCCCGGCTCCGCCTTCTTGATCACCGGCTCGGCCTGTGTGACCGTCACGTTCGGTTTCACCGGTGCGATCATGGACATAATCATTTCGTTGTATGCCCTCCGGCTGAACCGCCCAGCCAGGGCTTCCATGACCACGGCAGCCTCCTCCTGTGTCACTTCGTTCTGCGCAAATGAGTTAATTGCGAAGTTTTCGATCATTGTTTCCAGAGCTGAGAGAATTCTTGCGCTTGTCATTGTCAAACCTCCTTTTATGCTGTTCCTGTTCTCAACGGGTCCTCAGGTGGGTCTCCCCCGCTGCCGGTTCCCGTCACTGTGGCCGCTTCTTCGATCGGTACCAGAGCCCCGTCTTTGATGACCATTTCCGTCAAAGCTGTGACGGTGCAGCCTTCTTCCGCGTACCGCTTCGCCTCTTCGTCTGAGCGAACTGTGAATATTCGGTTATTTCTTAGAATCTGGTATGTCATGATCACCCCTTAGTAGCAGATGCCGTTCTTGAAAGCGAGTGTCCCGTAGCTTGGCGTCACGCTCACCGTCACCGAGACATCTGTCATGGCCCTGATGCTGTAGTAGTAGTCGCCGGTAGACCTCTGGACATTGGTCCATTCTGTATATGTCGGCTTGACTGTCACGTCCACATTCCCGATCCCATTCGCATAGGACAGGCTCCCGGTGTAGCCATCGTAGCCTGTAAACGTTCCGCCAATCGACGTCCAGCCGCCGACCACAATTTTCGGCGCAAGAATGGCGACTTCTCCGCGTCCCGCTATGGCCGCTCCATACTGTCTGTTGATCGAGTCGTAGACATTAAAGCCGACCCATCCGTTCGGGGACGTTGCGCTGTATGAGTTGTGAGCTCCTTCCAGATAGCCGTCGACAAGCTTGCACCATGCCGTATTTCCGGAAGATTTCACCGTGCCGGCGATGTCCGCCCCCGTCGCTGTCAGCTTTCCGGCTGTTGATACCTGGAAGGCTCCATTCCCGATGTTGATGGATCCCTTCTTCATGGTCAGCTCACCGGTGCTCAAGTTGAACACAGTGTTGTTCCCGGTGTCTGCGAGGGTGCCCGTTGCGATGTATGACGCGTTTATGTAGAGTTTTCCGTTGTTCAGGTAGATGCCCTGTGTCTGGCCGTTGTTGGTCAGGCGGTTGAAGATCTTGAGCTGATTCAGGTCTGTGTCGTAGTCATCCACGGCGTCTTCGGCGATCTTCGCCACGGTCTTGCCGCCGACGGTGGCCGTGGAGGCGAGCTGGAACTCGCCGGTCTCCATGTTCCAGAAGTTCTTGCCGGCGACGTCTGAGAGGATGCCTGCCTTGATCAGGACTGCGGTTAGGGTGCCCGTGGTAATGAAATCGGCCACCAGCTTCCCGTCGATGGTCCATGCGTTGGCATATGGGCCTGAGAATCCGTTCGTTGAGAACCCGATGCCGTTTTTGTTAATCCGGATGATGTTCACAGCCGTGGTGACATCCGGTTTGTCCATCACATAGATCTCTTCCGGTGTGCCGTCGGCATTCCGACCGAAGACGACGTATCCGCCCAGGCCTCCGGTGATCATGTCAGTGGCGTGCTCGATGGCCTTCCTGAGCTCGCTCTTGGCGTCCTTGACCTGCTCTGTGGAGATCTCCACAGCTTCGTCAATCCTGCCCTGGAGTGTCTCACCGAAGCTGCTCTTTGCATCTCCCAGCTCGATCTCGTCGTAGCGGTCGGTCAGGACGTTGAACTTCGTCCGGACGACCTTGGCGGTCGCCTCGACACCCAGTCTTTCGAAGATGACTGTGACAGTGTCGCACAGGTTGACGCGCTCGAGGTTCATGAGCTCTTTGTACTCTTCCGTCTGCCAAAGCGGAAGGAAGGACACCTTGATGGACACCGACGGGATGCCGATCTTGTTGGCTTTCATGTAGGCCTGCGCTCTCTCGCGGAGCTGGGCCTGCGTCGGAGGATTCTGGAAGTACGAGGACATGTCCAGGGGGACCGTCATCTGGTAGGGGAAGTTCTGTGCATTCGCGCTGTGGAGGACTTTCTCGTCCAGTTCCACCAGCGTTTCTGTGCTGCCTTCTTCCGAGCCCTTCCAGTACGGATAGACACCCGTGATGGTGTTCTCAATATTCTCTTCCTGCGTTATGTCTGTGATGTTCTTCCCGTATCTGAGCGTCACGCCCTTGTCTGATCCGCGATTCTCGTGGAGTTTTATGGTGTAACCGTCCCACTCATACTCCCCGCCGTAGGTGTCCAGGATGGATCCTCTCGTGCCTCCCAGCCGCGACCGGATGGAAGACGGCTCCTCAACGGAAAAATTTGCCGTCGTGGATTTGTCGGTCCAGAATTCAAAAGGACACGCCTCTGCCGCGTTGCTCTTCAGGCCATTCAAGGCCTGCGCACATGACGCTGCCGCGAATGGAGCCACCGGGATGTGTGATGTCTGGTAGCTGATGTGCCTGGCCTTGACTGTCACGCGCTTGTTAAGCGGCTTCGTGATCTTGTAGATCCGGAAAGGCTGCTCCGGTTTCCCGTCCGCAGGTTTCGCCATAATCAGGCATGAATGCTGTATATCTGAAAAATGGACCCCGTCGACGGGATATTGCATCTCCAGTTCGTAGGATCCATTACGTTTTTCCTCGACAAAGCAGCTGATCGCGGAGGACAGCTGTCCGATTCCGTTCGTTGAGAAATCGGTTGTCGCCGGGCTGTATAATCTCATATCTTCCACCACCTCGGCGTGATGATGATCCTCGAGATCCCGCTTCCGATGGTGATTCCATTGTCACCCTCATGCAGTACCGGGAAGCCTCCGGAGAGGAGTTTCACGCTTGCGTTCCGGTTGTCTGCCATCGTGTCCCTGTAGCATTCGCAGATGTCACAGTCGATATCTGTGTAGGTATTGGCTGCAGTGATCTGCATGCTCGTTGAGCCGATGGAAAAGGTCCCTGTCCCATATACGCGCAGGAGAGGCTTGGCTTCCTGCGCGGTCGGATTCGTGATCTTCCCGGACGATGTGAATGTCTTGGCTTTCTCCCCTGAGTTGAGGAATCTCTGCGGCATCACGCTGAAGTTCACGTCAAACGTAGCCGCAGCTCCGTTCTTAACCAGTTCCAGGGCGATGTTGCCGGTCAGTTTGGCCATCCGGTACTCGTCCGGATGCCAGGAGTCCTCGAGCCTCGCGTAGCCCCTGTGTTCCGTGATCATGGCGCGGAAGCGCTCGAAGTTCTTTTTGAAATCGACGCCGATGCCGCAGGTGTATGTGCCCGGGACGTTCTTCCACCTGCCGTTGTCGACAGTCAGGTCTCCGTTCCTTCCCGGGATCTCAATCTGCTCGGAGTCTCTCTCGGGTGTATCCCATATTCCCGACACGCTGTCGATCAGGATGCCGTAGTCTCTCGAGGACGCTCCGCCGTATATGAAGAATCCGCCTGCGCTCATCTATACACTGCCTCCGCGCTTGCCATATCGTCGCCCAGAATGTCGGCGACCTCTCTGGCGATCTCGTGGGCATCCTGTCTGTCTGTCGGATAGATGTTGATGCTCACATCGCCGTATTTAAAGTTGCGAATCGAATCTCCGGCCCTCTGCGCCGTCTGTGACAGCGCCCGGATGGCATTCTGGATGGTGTCACTTGCAGGTGTCTGCATGGCGACCTGGACGCGCTGCATGACCTTCTCGACGCCTCTCATGAACATGTCGAGCAGGTGGTCTTCTCCGGAGACCACTTCCCTTCCGGATTCTCCTCCTCCAAGAAGCTTTCCTCCGGCTGCTCCGAAGATGGTCGCTCCCTTCAGCACGCGGGTCTTGTCCATCGCCTTGTCATACCAGTCGACGGTCAGGTATCTCGGATCCGGAATCGTGCCGAGAGCCGGGACATCAATGTAGGCGCCCACATTGATGTGAGGGAGCTTCAGCTCCGGCAGCTTCCACTCGAAATTGAAGAAGCCCTTGATATCCTCGATGGCCTGCCTCACGAAGTCCTTGGCTGTGCCGACAGGATCCTCGATGAATTTCTGGACGTTGCTGAAAATTTCCTGCGCCTTGTCAGCTATTCCTCCGAATTTTTCATCAAAGAAGTCCTTCATGTCCTGGACTTTCTGCTCGGCCCCTTCTTTGAGGCTTCGTACCTTCTCCACGACCCCGTCGCGAAGATCTTCGATTTTCTGCTTGGCACCGTCCTTTATGGATGTAAATTTTTCAATGGTGTCGTTTTTGAAATTCTCCCACTTTTCCTTCGTGTCTCTAACAAAGTCCTTGACCTTCTGTACGGAGTCATCGAAAAATTGTTTTATCTGCGGCCATAGTGCTATCACCGCGAGTATTGCTGCCACGACGAGCGCGATTGGCCCGAGAAGAGGCGAGCCCAATATGCCTATCACGGCGCCTACAGCTCCGACGATGCCGCCGATCGCACCGACCACTGTGCCGATGACTACGAGCACTGGGCCTACCACTGCAGCGATGCCGGCGATCTTGATGATCATCTGCTGCTGGTCTTCGCTGAGCCCGTCCCACTTCTCCTTCAGGGTGGTGATGGCGTCCCGGATGGCGGTCATGGCCTCCACGATCATGGGAGCGGCAGTCTCGACGATGTCGGCGCCCAGCTCCTTCATCATGTTCATGTTGGTCTGCATCTGGTCCATCGGATCCAGGGTCTCGTCAAAGGTCGAGCCGACATTTCCGGCGAAGTCCTGCATCGATGTCCCCAGTTCGTCGAAGGAAAGACGTCCTTCCATGCAGGCGTCCGCGATCGCGGGGCCTGCCTTCGCGCCGAACAGTTCTGTGGCTGCAGCATATGCCTCGGCTTTGTTGGAGCCGTCGCTCATTTTATCCTGCAGTTGCTGCAGTGCTACGTTCGCCGGGATACCCTCTTTTGTGGCGTTCTGCAGAGCCTTCTTGAGGCCGGCGAGTGCTGTGCCTGCGTCGACACCGTTTTTGTCCATGTTCGCGAGGAGCATGGCGGAATCGGAGAAGCTCAGGCCCGCCTCGTCCAGGGCCGTCTTGTTGGTCTTGAGCATGTCGCTCAGTTTGTCGACGCTGATGCCGGTATCCTGGCCGGCCTTGTTCATGGTGTCGAGGACCAGAGAGGCGTCTTCTGCTCCGATTCCCCACGCAGCCATGGCAGACTGGACGGAGTCGATCGAGGAGGAGACGTCGGTGTCGTTGAGCTGCGCGAATTTGACGAAATCACCGGACAGGTTCTGCAGAGCGTCGCCTGTAAGGCCGAACCTGGTATTGACTTCGCCTACTGCGTCGGCGGCTGTCTGGAAGTCCGTCGGGATGGTCGTGGCGATATCCTTGGCGCGCTGCTGCATGTCTGCCAGGGCCTCGCCGGACGCACCGGTCTTGGTGGTGATGGTGTCCATGGCCTCGTCGACTTCTTTCCACGCTGCCACGGATGCAGCTCCCACTGCCGCGATCGGAGCGGTGACTCCCTTGGTCAGGGTTTCGCCCGCTCCTTTGATCTTGCCGCCCGCTGCCTCTATCTTGCTGCCGACTTCCTCAACCTTCTTACCGGCTTCCTGCATGGATGCCTGGAAGGGTGTCGGGAGCTTCTTCACGTCTTCCTGGAATTTCTTCAGAGCCTCCTCGTCGGCGACGATCTGACGCTCCAGGGCTTTGGCTGCCTCGGAACTTTTGTCGAACCCTTCCGTGTTCTTCATCTGCTCCAGGGCTTCCTTCTCCCTCTGCAGCTTCTCCTTCGTGCTTTCGATGGAGGTGTTCAGGTACTCCTGCTTCTGCTTAAGGAGGTCTACGTTCGACGGGTCCAGCTTCAGGAGCCTGTCGACGTCCTTGAGGCCTCTGCCGGCCTCGCTCAGAGACTTGTTTACTTCCTTCAGCGAATCGTCCAGCTTTGTGACGTCGCCGTTGATCTCTATGGTGATTCCCTTTGTACGGCTTGCCATGTCAGCCTCCTACGAATTCGTTGAACTGGGCCTGTGTCGCTTTCTTCGGATAGTCGACAGTGTCATTCCCGGACTCGATCATCATGTCCATGACCATGCCGTATTCCATCATGTCGAGCTCCTCAAGGAGCAGACCCATCTGCTTGCACCGGAGCAGGTAGGTCGGTGTCAGGATTTCCCGGACGGTGGGCTCATATTTTTTTTTGAGCCTGCGACCTGTACCGCTCCTCCGAACCAGAGATCTACGATCTCCGGCAGGATCTGATAAATTGAAAATGTGTTCATGTCGTCGATCCAGTCCCAGGCATCCGGGTACTTTTCCCGGAAAGCCCGCTGCTCGTCCGACACGCGGGGCGAAGGTGAGAGCGCCTGATAAGCGAAGGTGTAGGACACCCTCACGAAGGTCTCATAGTCTTCGATGTCGAAGAACTGCTTTCTCTCTTCGCCCTCTGCCGCCTCGTTCTCTTCGCTTTTCTTCGCGCGGTCGTTGGCGCTCCTCAGAGCGTCCATGTCCCGCATGAAGTCGCGCCCCGTGAATAGGCGGTTGTACTGTATAGGCGAAAAGGCGGAGGCGCGAAATGCCGCGCTCCTGCCTTCTTCGATCTGGATCACCTTTTCCATGTGATTCTCCTTTTATGCGTTGCTGATGCCAGGCAGGCAGACCTTCGAGAACCACTGGTTGTATGTGGCTGCGTTCGCGCTCTTTGTCACGCCGCCGCGCACGATGTTCTTCTCCGCGCCGTCGATGACGCAGGGAAGAGGGGATGCCTGGAGGGAGAGGGACTCCGTGTCAGGCTCGCGCATGTTGTCTTTGTTCTCGCCTGTCTGGTTCGGCCTGGAGGCCGTGCAGTTGTAGTAAATGAACCGGATGCCTTCCGTGTCGCCCTTGAATTCGCCCATGAGTGCGAAGGGATCTGGCGTCGCGTCCGCGTCCTCGTACTGGATGCCGGTCGTGATATCCACCGTCTCCGCGAGGCAGTCCTGGCGGAACTGGTCGGAGATCTTCACGAAGTTGAGCGTCCCGGTATATCCGTTATTGGACGCGATGATGATGTAATCGATGCCGTCTGCCCGGATTTTGGAAATGTCACCCTCTGCCTGCATATCGATGGACTGCAGGCCGGGCTCCTGGCGGATCCGCGTCTCGTCAAACGTGATCGAGCCGTCGGCGTTCCGCTTGCCGGGGCAGTAGTAGCAGTTCTTTACGTCGTACCTGTATTTGTTCGCCATGCTTTTTACACCTCCATGGTGTACTCGGTAAAATAAAGTCCGAGCTCGTCGTCGTAGTTTTTGGTCGCGTTGAAGCGGTCGAAAGCCTCTGCGAGGGCATCCTCGAAGCGCCTGCCGTCGGCTGTATGCGTCTCGACGTCCTCATTGGTATCTGTGTAGAGGTAGATGGTCAGGTGCTCCCAGAGGACGTAATCGATGCCGTCAGCGCGAAGCGAGCGTTTCTGCGTCCCCCACTCCAGGAACGGAGGCTCGAGCGTGTCGATCTTGTCCCGGCTGATATGGTCTGGATGGTCCGGATCGAAGTAGATACCGAAGCCCTCGATCTTCTCCCGAATCTCGTCTCTGGTCATGTCTTGCCCATCTCCTTGTCAATCTCTGCCATGAGATTCTCCTCGAAGGCCTTCTCGACCTCTGCGTCTGGCGGGATGTGAGGGAATGCCCTTGTCCTGGTCTTGTTCTTCCGGAAGAATTCCGCGCCGGTGATCTCGTGGCCGTCCTGCAGCAGGTGAGGGAGTCCCGGTTTTTTCTTCTGGTAGATCTCCCTTCCGTAGGCTCCGATGCTCTCGCTCGTCTTTCTGGAGGTCCAGCTTTTGGCATAGACACCGGTCCTTTTTGGGGATTTTTCTCTCGTCTCCTTCAGGGTTTCTTTCGATGTCTTGTCTACAGCCGTTTCGAGAGCTGTGATCGACGCGATCCTGACCGCTTCCAGAGACTTCTGGACAGCCTCCTGCAGTTCTCCCGCTGTCTGGATCTTCACGTCAGCCATTTGAACGTCTCCTGTATGTGACCTGCGCCGCAGAGAGTGATACGAGGAGGGAAACCGGCCTGGTGTCCTTCCTGTCGACCTGTTTGACTTCGTACTGGGTGCCGTCGGAGTCGACGAAGATATCGCCTTCCATGATGTCGGTCCGCTCCGGGACGAGGATCGCTTTCCGGAGCTGCGTTCCCGCGATCATTGCCTCCCAGAACCGATACATGCCGACGGTCGTCTCCGCGAAGTGGATGATCTTCTGCTTCTCCTTGACGAGCCTGCGGTCGGATACCTCCCACGATGTCCCCCAGCCGTCTGTGTAGGTCTGGAGGTTAGTCGCCTTCGGTTTCAGCATCGCCCTCTGCCTCCGTGTTCTCTTCCGGTGTGTAGCCTTTGGCTGCGGCCCATGTCCTGAGATCATATTCCGATTTGATCTCGACGATGTCCTGCGCGAAATCCGTCAAGAAGGTCTCGGCAGCTCCGGCCTCGGCCCTCATGACGTAGTCACACAGGAGCTGGCCGCAGCGTGTGCCCGGCTCGCATCCCGCATCCGGATCCGCGTAGCGGTTGAGCAGGTCTTTTCCTGCCGCACCCTCTGCGCGGATCCTGGCTTCCGTGTCTTCATCCGGCGTGTAGGTGACATGCAGCGCCCGAATGAGCATCTTATATACAGATTCAGTGATCGCCATCATGTCACCTCCGTTTCAGATCCGACTCGGTTAAGCTTCTTCTTTGGTCTTCACGGTTCCCTTGACCTTGACCGGAGTCGCGTAGTCCTCCAGGCCTGAGATGTCGAGGTTGATGAAGCTGGTGTTGTCCACAGGGCGGCCGCCGCCGTACACTCTGGTGGTGTAGACTCTGTTGTCCTGGAGGAACTGGTTCTCGTCGGAATACTCGATGATGCCGGACTGGCCGCCATTGATGGCCGCGAAGTAATTCTCCGCGAGGCCGACCTTGGCGCGGCCTTCTGCCACAAAGGGAGAGGTGACAACTCTGGTCGGGAAAGCGCGGTCGATCATGTTCTGAATGCCGGCGGTGGTGATCACCTGCATCGCGGGCCTGATCTTCTTGATGTAGTCGACAGGGTTGACGACCATCAGGACCTCGCTGATGTTCCTGTAGTCGCCGTTTGCATCCAGGAGGAGATTGTCGGCGATCTTGTCGCGGTATCCATCCCATGTGGTGATGGCTTCGGCAGTCTTCTCGGCATATACGCCATCGGTGGACTGTGAGACATCGAACGCAAGGCCGATGAACTGGTCTTTGCCATTGCCCTGGACGATGGTCTTTTCCAGGCCGAAGGCCACGGTCTCGGAGAGGATGTTCCTGATGTAGGCATCAACCCACATGGGAGCAAAGCCGAAGTTGAAACGGACGAAGTCCTTGGGGATGAGGAAGTACGCGGTGTACTTCGCCCTGTCGATGTCGATGAACTTGATAGCGCCCTGAACCTGCGCAGTGATCGCGCTGGTGATAGGCCCCCAGCTTCCCAGAAGGCCGCGCATCTGCTTGGCGTTCATGACCAGGCGGACAGCGCCGGCGGCGTTCTGGATGTCGATGGCCGCCAGAAGAGGGTGAGCCTTCTGCATGTCCTGAATGACGCGGTCGATGATGGTGGGCACCATGTGGTCGGTCAGGTTCTGGATCTCCTGCTTCGCGCCAGACTTGGCCGCGTTGATAAACTTCTGGTACCACTCGGTCTCCTCAGAGGTCAGGGCGCGGAGGCCACGGCTCTGCAGGACCATCATGTCGGTGACGTTCCCGTACTGCTCAAACTCCTGCTCGATCCTGTTTGCCACGCTGTCGTGGAGCTCCTGGATCGCGCCCGCTGCCGCCTCAGCGTCTCCGTCCTGCATGGCCTGGGAGAGCTTCTGGACGATCTTGTAATTCTCCTCCTTCAGGAGATCTTTGTTTTTCATGATAGGCATAATATGTTCTCCTTTTCTTGGTTTGCTTATCTGGTTGCTGCCATAGCTGCCATCAGTGTCTCGCGGATCCGCTTCGCGGCTTCCTTGCGAGGATCTTCCGGCGGTTCCTGGCCGGCCTGCATGCCTGCAGACTGCATCATCCGGTTCATCTCCTGCTGCCTGAACAGCTGGTTCCGAAGCTCCTGGATGATCTCGTCTTTGTCGTCATCTTCTTCCCCATCGTCCTCTTCGGCTTTGAAGTCGTCGATGACGTCGCAGAAGCCGTACTGCATGCAGGTCTGCGGATCCAGCATTGTCTCTTTTTCCATGAGCTCCTGCAGGGTCTGCTCGTCGATCTTGCCGTTGCTCCTCGCCAGATAAAGCTGGCGGGACGCCGCGCTCAGAGCATCGAGCTGTTCTGCATAATTCCGGAGCTGTTCGGCATTGCCCTCGCAGTACATCCAGGGGTTGTGGAGGAACATCGTTGTTCCGAGCCCCATGTGGATTTCTGACGCCGCCATGACGATGTCCATGGCTACGCTGTAGGCCATGCCGTCGACATAGGCCGTGATCTTGTTCCCCTGCTCGCCCTTCTGTTTGAGCAGGTTGAAGATGGTCACGCCTTCGCCGACCTCTCCGCCGACACTGTTGACGTGCAGTTCGATCTCCTCGCCGCTCGGGATGGCGTCCAGACAGTCGCGGAAGTGCTTCGCGCTCGTCTCCGAGTCGTTGTACTGCCACGTCTGCCAAGTCAGGACCACCAGCTCCGCTGGTGGTTTGTGTTAGCCCCTCCGGGGCGTTGTTGTGATTCCGCCTAAAGGCGGTGGTCCAGCAAACTTGTTCTGTC
>CACZIO010000026.1 GCA_902781215.1 uncultured Lachnospiraceae bacterium | reverse complement strand
CCAGATTTTAGGGGCATCCTGCCATTCATCAAAAAGAATTGGCTTATCATTGGAGAAAAACAGTCGAGGTGCCGTTTCAGCAACAGCCAGGTAACCATCACGGCGCTCTTCATCCTGGAATTCAATGATTGTCTTGCATCTCTCCTGAGCGGTCCTGGTCTTGCCGCTCCCCTTGGGCCCTATAATATTGATCGCATTGAAAGCCTTTATTCTTTTATCAATCTCCTGATCCACAATTCTCCTGATATATTCCATATGGCATTCTCCTACTCCCTGCAGCAAGTATTACTGCAGATGCTCGACTTGCTGACGTCCTCCAGGACGCCATATTATGTCTCGTATGATAAGTACGTTGCCCTTTGAATGCCATCTTATCTTGATTTTGTCATTTTCGCAAGGTTTGTTTTATACTTTTCGCGGTTTATGTTTTGCGCTTTTCGTCTCTTTTATTTTATGTTTTTCGCAGTATTTGTTTTATATTTTTCGTCAGATGACAAAGCGGCAATCCTGACTGGAGCAGAAATAGCTTTTGCTGCCGATCAGTACCGGGTTTTTCGCAAATCGGACATTCTGAACTGCCGGATCTTCCCGCCTGCCGGAATCCGATCTGCCTTCAATCCGTTATCTCCTCAAACTGGAAGTTTTCATCACAGCTTTTTTCTCATCACGATAGTGGAACCGTTGTGTGTCTTATCTATCATCATACGATCAGTGAAACAATCAGCGAAATCACAATCTATCTCCTCCTGGGTTTTCATTTGCGAAAGCGGAACTCTCGTTCCAGTACCTATTTAAAATTATTGTCATGTGATTGTCACTGACAAAAAAAGAAGTCCGAAAGCCCTTATAAATAAGGATTCTCGGACTTTTGTACATTATTCCAGCTCTATGGTTCCGGGCGGTTTGCTGGTGATGTCGTAGAGGACGCGGTTGACGCCGTCGACCTCGTTGATGATGCGGTTCATGGTGGTCTGGAGGACCTCCCAGGGGATGTTGGCGGCCTCGGCGGTCATGAAGTCGCTGGTGATGACGGCGCGGAGGACAACGGCCAGGCCATAGGTCCGGTGGTCTCCCATGACGCCGACGCTGTGCATGTTGGAGAGGGCGGCGAAGTACTGACCCAGTCCCTCGTCTGCGCCGGCCTTGTGCAGCTCCTCACGGAAGATGTAGTCGGCCTCCTGGACGATCTGGACCTTGTAGGGCGTGATCTCGCCGACGATGCGGACGGCCAGGCCGGGCCCCGGGAAGGGCTGGCGGTAGACCAGGTCGCGGGGGATGCCCAGCTCGAGGCCCACGCGGCGGACCTCGTCCTTGAAGAGCATGCGGAGGGGCTCGATAGGCGTCTCGTCAAAGCCCAGTTCGCGGACCAGCTCAATGGGGAGTCCGCCCACATTGTGGTGGGATTTGATGACGTCGCCGGTCTTGCCGTCGCCGCTTTCGACGACGTCCGGATAGATGGTGCCCTGGGCCAGGTAGCGGACCCTGCCCCTGAGTTTTCTGGCCTCATCCCCGAAGACGCGGGGGAATTCCTCCCCGATGATCTTGCGCTTGGTCTCGGGGTCAGTCTGGCCGATGAGACGCCGGTAAAACTTCTCCTGGGCGTTGACACGGATGAAGTGCAGGTCGAAGTCCCCGTCCGGTCCGAAGATCTGCTCCACCTCGTCGCCCTCGTTCTTGCGCATGAGACCGTGATCGACAAAGACACAGTGGAGCTGGTCGCCGATGGCTCTGGACAGGAGGGCGGCCGCGACGGTGGAATCGACGCCGCCGGACAGGCCCAGCAGGACGTGCTGATCCCCGATCTTGTCGCGCAGTTCCTGAATGGTCTGCTCCGCGAAGGAGGACATGACCCAGTCGCCCCTGCAGCCGCAGACATCCATGACAAAGCTGCGCAGCATCTTCGTGCCCTCGGGTGTGTGGACCACCTCCGGGTGGAACTGGACGGCATAGAGCTTCCTCTCAGGGTTCTCCATGGCCGCCACCGGGCAGTGGGCCGTGTGGGCCGTGATCCGGAAGCCGTCCGGAATATTTGCGATATAGTCCGTGTGGCTCATCCAGCAGATGGTGGATCCGGCTTGTACGTCGGTTTTATTCTCATCCTGTCCGTGATCTATGTCTTGTCCGCTCGGTCCACTCTGACCGCCGGAGAGAACGACATCCCTGAACAGCATGGAATCCGGTGCGTCGATGATGACCTCTGTCCTGCCGTATTCGCTGACGGGAGCTGTCTTCACGGCATCCGGATTGGAGCCGAACCTGTCTGCCGCCGGTCCGTCATTTTCAGCCGCACTGTCAGCGGCTGCGGCAGACATAGGCGCCCCTGCCCGGTAGGCCATGAGCTGGGATCCGTAACAGATCCCCAGGACCGGGATGTCGAGCGCGAAGAGCTCCGGTGAACATGTGGGGGATTTCTCATCGTAGACGCTGGCGGGACCGCCGGTCAGGATGATTCCCTTCGGGTCCATGGCCTTGATTTTTTCAATCGAAAGTGTATGCGGGTGGATCTCGCAATATACATTGCATTCGCGGACACGGCGGGCGATCAGCTGTTTATACTGTCCGCCGAAATCCAGGATGATGACTAGCTCTCTTCCCATACCTGCAGTGATGACCTCCTGTTCACAGACATACTTGATGAAAGGGATATAGTGCAAATTTACCAGTCTTTGCGCACATCTGTCAATCTCCGGCCTGCGGTTTGCAGCTTTCCATCCATGCCGCAGCACATCATTGCGCAGGCTTTGCCAAGGCATACATTCGCAGAGGGAGCGCTTGCTTCGCAGCTGCCAGACGGTGATGCAGCTTCACACCGCATCGATCGTGGAGATTCCCATGGTCATTTCCTCCAGAACATCCAGCAGCATGCGGACGGTGTCGAGAGATGTCAGCATAGGGACATTGTTCTGTGTGGCGCAGGCGCGGATCCGGACGCCGTCCCCGTAGTGGACACCGGACAGGATGGCCCTGGTATTGATCACGTAGCTGACAAAGCCGGTGCGGATGGAATCCAGGATCTCACTGCTTCCCTCGCTGGGCTTGCGGCGGATGCGGGTGTGGATTCCTGCCTTTTTGAGATATTCACCCGTGAGCGTGGTCGCCTCGATGTTGAAGCCCATGTCATAGAAGCGCCTGATCAGGGGAATAGTCTCGATCTTGTCCTCATCCGCGACGCTGACGACAACGGTGCCGTAGCTGCGCAGGCGCACGCCGGAGGCGATCAGGGCCTTGTACATGGCCCGGTGGAGTTTCCTGTCATAGCCGATGGCTTCTCCCGTCGATTTCATCTCCGGGGACAGGTAGGCGTCCATGCCCAGCAGCTTGGAAAAGGAGAATGCGGGTACCTTGACGTAATAGCGCTCTTTTTCTTTCGGATATACAGCTGTACAGGCATGCGGCCCCTGATCGCGGCAGCCGGCGGTTTCCGGCGTGATCCCCTGGTCCCGCAGGGAGATGCCCAGGCTGACCAGGGTCGCCATGTCAGCCAGGCTGTAACCGGTCGCCTTGGAGAGGAAGGGGACCGTGCGGGAGGAGCGGGGGTTGACCTCGATGATGAAGACCCGGTCCTCCTGGTCCACGATGAACTGGATGTTGAAGAGACCCCGGATGCCGATGCCCATCCCCAGTCTCCCGGCATAGTCCAGGATGGTCGATTTGACCTGGTCGGAGAGACTGCAGGGCGGATAGACGCTGATGGAGTCCCCCGAGTGGACGCCGGTGCGCTCGACGAGCTCCATGATGCCGGGGACAAAGACCTGGTCTCCGTCACAGACCGCGTCGATCTCGACTTCCCTGCCGCGGATGTATTTGTCCACGAGAACGGGCTTGTCCACGTCGATCTCCACAGCCGTCTTCAGATATTCCCGCAGTTCCTCCTCCTTGCCCACGATCTGCATGGCGCGTCCGCCCAGGACAAAGCTGGGCCGCACGAGAACAGGATATCCGATGTCTGCCGCCTCCCGGACGCCCTCTTCGACCGAGGTGACGGCCCGCCCCCTGGGCTGGGGGATCTCCAGCTCCTCGAGGAGCTTCTCAAAGGTATCCCGGTTTTCCGCCCGCTCGATGGCGTCACAGTCCGTTCCGATGATCCTGACCCCGCGCGCGTGCAGGGGCTCCGCCAGGTTGACCGCCGTCTGGCCGCCCAGGGTGGCGATGACGCCCTCCGGCTCTTCCATGGCGATCACATTCATGACGTCCTCGACGCAGAGGGGCTCGAAATAGAGCTTGTCGGAGCAGGTGTAATCCGTGGAGACCGTCTCCGGGTTGTTGTTGATGATGATGGCCTCGTAGCCGGCCTTCTGCAGGGTCTGCACGGCGTGGACGGTGGAGTAGTCAAATTCGACACCCTGGCCGATCCGGATGGGTCCGGAGCCCAGAACGATGATCTTGCTAATGCCGGCGTCCTCCCCGGCATCTCCCGCGGCTTCCTCCGTCACACCGCCGCGGAGCCTCAGAAACCGCACTCTCTCCTCTGCCGCGCCTCCCGCCGGGAAGGCCTCATTCTCCTCCTCATAGGTCGAGTAAAAATACGGCACATAGCTGTCAAATTCGGAGGCGCATGTGTCGATCATCTTGTAGACAGGGACGATCCCCAGGTCCCGGCGCAGGGCAAAGACCTGCTCCTCTGTCATGTCCCAGTATTTTCCGATGATATGGTCGGAAAAGCCCGTCCTTTTGGCTTCGCGCAGCAGGTCCAGATCGCCCGGCCCTGTCTGCAGCTTTTTTTCCATCAGAATAATATTGCGGATCTTGCGGACAAAAAAGGCGTCGATCCCCGTGATCCGGCAGATCTCCCGACCTGTTTTATCCAGCGCTTCTGCGGGGACAGGATCAGTGGGCTGTGCTGCCCCCTGCCATGCCCGGTCCTCACTCTCCGCCCTCGCGATGCAGTTGCGGACGATCTGGGCGATGGCGAAAATGCGGTCATCCCTGCCCTCCCGGATATATTCCAGCAGGCCGCGGTCATCCAGGCCGTCGAATTTCGGGTCATAGAGGTGGAGGTGGCCGGTCTCCAGAGACCGGACGGCCTTGAGCAGGCTCTCCTCAAAGGTCCTGCCGATGCTCATGACCTCGCCTGTCGCCTTCATCTGCGTGGACAGGGTGTTGTCCGTGCCGTTCCGGAACGGGGCAGCCGGTGTCTTTCCTTGCGAGTCTGTCACGAGGTCCGTGCGGGGATACTTGTCGAAGGCAAAGCGGGGCATTTTGGTGACCACGTAGTCCAGAGCGGGCTCAAAACAGGCGAGTGTGTTGGCCAGCATGATCTCGTCCAGGGTCATGCCGATGCCGATCTTGGCGGACACGCGGGCAATGGGATAGCCGCTGGCCTTGGAGGCCAGGGCGGAGGACCGGGAGACACGGGGATTGACCTCGATCAGGTAATACTGGAAGGAATGCGGGTCGAGCGCGAACTGGACGTTGCAGCCTCCCTCGATCTCCAATGCCCGGATGACCCTGAGGGCGCTGTCCCTGAGCATGTGGTATTCCCTGTTGGTGAGGGTCTGGGAGGGGCAGACGACGATGGAATCCCCGGTGTGGATGCCGACCGGGTCCAGGTTCTCCATGTTGCAGATGGTGACCGCCGTGTCGTTTTTGTCCCGCATGACCTCATATTCGATCTCCTTGAAGCCGCGGATGCTCTTTTCGACCAGGACCTGGCGGACCGGGGACAACTCCAGGGCGTGCTTCATCAGGGTCTCAAACTCCTCTTCATTTTCCGCGAAGCCGCCGCCCGTGCCGCCCAGGGTAAAGGCGGGACGCAGGACGACCGGGAAGCCGATCCGCCTCACGGCATCCACTCCTTCCTCCATGGATCCGGCAATCTCAGAGGGAAGAACAGGCTCGCCCAGGCGCTCGCACAGCTCCTTGAAGAGCCGGCGGTCCTCCGCCTGCTCAATGGACCTGCTTCGCGTGCCCAGAAGCTGCGTCCGGCACTCGGCCAGCACGCCCTTTTTCTCCAGCTGAATGGCCAGATTCAGGCCTGTCTGGCCGCCGATCCCCGGCAGGATGGCATCAGGGCGCTCGTACCGGATGATCCTGGCGATATACTCCAGGGTCAACGGTTCCATATAGACCTTGTCCGCGATGGATGTGTCCGTCATGATCGTCGCCGGATTGGAATTGCACAGGATGACCTCACAGCCCTCCTCCTTCAGCGCCAGACAGGCCTGAGTGCCGGCGTAGTCGAACTCCGCCGCCTGTCCGATCACGATGGGGCCGGAGCCGATGACCAGGACCTTGTGGATGTCTTCTCTCTTTGGCATGAATGCCTCCTTATGGTTTATCTGCCTTTCCGAACGCATATGTCATCCGGGACGAATTCAGGATCCCTTTTTTACAATGGCATGGGGTGTCATTGGGGAACGGATTTTCCGGCATCTTCTGCGCGATGTCTCCGGGCGTCATTGGAGCCGGTTCTTTTTGACATCCGCCGCTGCCTGGATAAAGCCCGTGAAGAGGGGATGCGGCCTGTTGGGCCGGCTCTTGAATTCAGGGTGGAACTGGACGCCGACATAGAAGGGCCGGTCCGTCAGTTCCACTGTCTCCACCAGCTTCCCGTCCGGCGAAATGCCGCTCAGGGTCAGACCTTTTTGCTGCAGAATGCCGCGGTAATCGTTGTTGAATTCATAGCGGTGGCGGTGGCGCTCGCTGATCTGCGGGACGCCGTAGCAGCGTTCCATGGTGGTCCCGGGCAGGATACGGCAGGGGAAGGCACCCAGGCGCAGGGTTCCTCCCTTGGCGACCTCGTCGCTCTGCCCGGGCATGAAATCGATCACCTTGTGCCTGCAGTTTTCTTCAAACTCTCTGGAGCCGGCCCCCGCCAGGCCCGCCGCGTTGCGGGCATATTCGATGACCGCGATCTGCATGCCCAGACAGATCCCGAAAAAGGGGATCTCCTGTTCACGCACATACTGTACAGCCCGGATCATTCCTTCGATTCCCCGGCTGCCGAAACCGCCCGGGACGATCACCCCGTCGATTCCGGCCAGCTTCTCAGCGACGTTTTCCTGTGTGATCTCCTCCGAATCGATCCAGCGGATACAGATATGCACCCTGTGCCGATAACCCGCGTGGTGGAGGGCCTCCACCACCGACAGGTAGGCGTCGTGGAGCTCCGTATACTTACCGACCAGACCGATCTCCACACAGTTTGACCGGGCACCGCGGATGCTGTCCACCATCTGCCGCCACTCCTCCAGATCCGGCGCAGGGGCCTCCAGATGCAGCTCCCGGCAGACGACCCCGGAGAAGCCGGACTGCTCCAGCATCAGCGGGGCCTCATAGAGGACGGGGAGGGTGCGGTTCTCGATCACACAGTCCTCCTTCACATTACAGAACATGGCGATCTTCTGCAGGACGGACGCCTCAATGGGGGCGTCACAGCGCAGGACGATGAGGTCCGGGTGGATCCCCATGCCCTGCAGCTCCTTGACTGAGTGCTGGGTCGGCTTGGATTTGTGCTCGCCGGAGGCCTTGAGATAGGGCACCAGGGTCACATGGATAAAGAGGCTGTTCTCCCGGCCGACCTCCAGGGAGATCTGGCGGACCGCCTCGATAAAGGGCTGGGATTCGATGTCGCCGATGGTGCCCCCGATCTCCGTGATGACCACATCCGCGCCCGTTTTTTCTCCCACGCGGTAGACGAAGGCCTTGATCTCATTGGTGATGTGGGGGATCACCTGGACCGTGGAGCCCAGATACTCTCCCCGGCGCTCCTTGTTCAGGACGTTCCAGTAGACCTTGCCGGTCGTCAGGTTGGAATACTGGTTGAGGTTTTCATCGATAAACCGCTCGTAATGGCCCAGGTCCAGATCCGTCTCGGCCCCGTCTTCGGTCACAAAGACCTCCCCGTGCTGGTAGGGACTCATGGTGCCCGGATCCACGTTGATGTAGGGGTCCAGCTTCTGGGCGGCCACTCTGAGGCCGCGCGCCTTCAGGAGTCTGCCCAGCGATGCCGCCGTGATCCCCTTGCCAAGGCCCGAGACCACACCTCCGGTCACAAAAATATATTTGGTCATGTTGGTTCTCCTTTCCTCACAGCAGCTCCAGGAAACGGTCAAAAAGGTATCCGCTGTCCTGGGGGCCCGGGGCGCTCTCCGGGTGGTACTGGACGCCAAATGCCCGGTCCCTGAGGCAGGATACCCCCTCGACGGTCCGGTCCAGGAGGTTGATGTGGGAAGCCCGGAGCGGCGTCTCCGCCAGGCTCTCCTCCAGCACGGCATAGGAGTGGTTCTGGGACGTGATCTCGATGCGGCCCGTATCCAGATCCCGGACCGGATGGTTGCCGCCCCGGTGGCCGAACTTGAGCTTGTAGGTCTTCGCCCCGTAGGCCAGGGCCAGGATCTGGTGGCCCAGGCAGATCCCGAAGACCGGGACCTGTCCCAGGAGGGACCGGACGGCGCCGATGGTCTCCGGCACATCCTCGGGATTGCCGGGGCCGTTGGAGAGGAGGATCCCGTCCGGCCTGAGACTCCGGATCTCCTGTGCCGGCGTGTTCCAGGGCACGACGGTCACCTCACAGCCCCTGCGCAGGAGCGAGCGCACGATGTTCTTCTTCATGCCGCAGTCGACCGCGACGATATGGCGGCTCCTTTTTTCCCTGGTCAGGCTGCCGGTCCCGACGATATCCTCCGCGTGATAATAGACCTGCTTTTCACGGCAGCTGACCCGGGAGACCGCATCGGTCGGCAGCGGGTGGTCCCGCATGATGGCAAGGCACCATTCCACAGGCGTGTCCGCGTCGGTGATCAGGGCCTTCCTGGTCCCGAAATCCCGGATGGACCGCGTCAGGGCGCGGGTGTCGATCCCGGAAATGCCCGCGATCCCGCAGGCCTCCATGACCTGTCCCAGAGACTGCTCACTGCGGAAATTGGAGGGCTCGTCGTTGTATTCCCGGACGATCAGGGCGCTCAGAGACGGCACAGATGTCTCGTAGTCATCCGCCGCCATCCCGTAATTGCCGATCAGGGGATAGGTCATGACGACCGCCTGGTCCGTGTAGGAGGGATCCGAGAGGATCTCCTGGTAGCCGGTCATGGAGGTGTTGAAGACGACCTCGCAGATCCTGTCCCCGGAGCTCCCGAACCCATGTCCGTAAAATTCCTGTCCGTCTTCCAGAATGATCTTTCTGTCGTTCTTATTTTTCATCTGTCATTTACCTCATCGTCCCGAGGGACCACAGGGACGGTTCTCCGGCTCCACTTCCCGGCAAGGACCGCAGGAACGGTTCTCCGGTTCCACTTCCCGGCAAGGACCGCAGGGACGGTTCTACGGTTCCTCACGCCCAGACCAATGGGGCCATAGAACCGTCCCCCCGGTCCCACCCTCTGGTCCCGTACAGCCTGGTCAGACGCCGCTGGCGCCGTAGTTGGACAGGACACTGGCGGAGGGGTCGTTGACGTCGCAGCCCTCCCAGTCCCTGTTGGGCATCCAGAAGTCGGTGATCATCTCCGCCTGGCCGGGATAGTATTTTTCAAAGATCTCGCGGAACAAAAGAGATTCCTTTGTAAAGGGCATGCCGTGCCTGTACCGGCGCCGCTTCGTCTCGTATTCCTCATCTGTATAGAGAGACTGTGCGTAATCGATGATGTCCAGGCGCAGGGAATGGCCGACCGCATCGGAGAAGGCGGCCTTCTCCCGCATCAGGATCTCGCGCGGGATGAGTCCGTCCTGTTCAAAAGCGTGGCGCAGGAGATATTTGCCGATCCCATAGCGGTTGAGCTTCATCTCCGGGTCGATGGACATGCAGTAGGACAGAAAGTCCAGATCCCCGAAGGGCACGCGGGCCTCCAGGGAGTGGACACTGATACAGCGGTCCGCGCGGAGGACGTCGTACATGTGGATCTCCCGGATCCTTTTTTCCGATTCCGCCTGGAAAGCAGCCGCGTCCGGGGCGAAATCCGTGTACTTGTAGCCGAAGATCTCGTCGGAGATCTCTCCGGTCAGGATGACCCGGATGTCCGTGTTCTCATGAATCCATTTGCAGACGAGGTACATGCCGATCGAGGCGCGGATGGTCGTGATGTCCCAGGTCCCCAGGGCCGCGATAACCGGATCCAGGGCATCCAGGACGTCCTCCCTGGTGATGATCACCTCGTGGTGGTCGCTGCCGATATATTCAGCCACCTTGCGGGCATATTTGAGATCGATGGCATCGACATCCATCCCGATCGCGAAGGTCTGCAGGGGCCTGTCCAGGAGCCTGGCCGCCGCGCCGCAGACCAGCGAGGAATCGAGGCCTCCGGACAGAAGGAATCCCACGGGCGCATCGGCGTCCAGGCGCTTCTCGATGCCGGCCAGGAGCCTGTCGTGGATGTTCTGAGCGACCCGGCCCATGTCGTCCCCACTCACGTGGTCTGCCTGCCAGATCCGCCTGTACTCATGCAGGACCATCTGTTGGCCGCGATCCTGCGACAGACATCCATGCTCTTTTCCCCGTCCCTTTCTTGACTGTCCCGCCGATTCTGAAGCTGCGGGCCCCGCATCGATCACGGCATAGTGGCCGGGCGGGAAAGGCCTGATCCGGGCACAGATTCCAACCAGGCTTTTGGGCTCGGAGGAAAAGACATAACATCCCTTCTCATCCTGCCCGTAATAGAGGGGACGGATCCCCACCGGGTCGCGCGCGGCGATGTACTGCCCGGCCCGGGCGTCATACAGGACCAGGGCGAACTCCGCGTCCAGGAGCCGGAACATCTCCGGCCCGAATTCCCGGTACATGGGGAGCAGGATCTCGCAGTCCGAATCGCTGTGGAAAGAATAGCCGCGCTTCTTCAGGCTCTCCCGCATCTTCCGAAAGCCGTACAGCTCTCCGTTGCACACGACAGCATTGCCGTCCATAACGAAGGGCTGCATGCCTTCCGGCGTGAGCCCCATGATCGAGAGCCGGTTGAAGCCCAGGTACCCATGGCCGGTCTCCATCAGACGGCTGTCATCCGGTCCCCTCGAGATGGTCCTGGCCAGCATTTCCGCCACGACCGCCGGATCCGCCTGCCCGCTGCAGTATGCAAGTATTGAGCACATATTTTACCTGCCTTTCTGTATCACAGATGATCACTTATGTATGATCGCTTATGTATGATCGCTTATGCGATAAAACAAGTAATCATACAAAAAAAGGCGCCTGAAGAGACGGCTTCCGCCGTCGCCTCAAGCGCCTTTGCTTTCGTTGTCTTATTATACTCAGGAGCTTTTTCTTGTCAATCCAAATTTGTATACAATGATACATTTTTCTTTTTATCTTGGTATCTGTCCTGTATTTCGTGAACTCCATTTAAAAAAATGCTGCGCGCAGCCCGATCTTCACACACTGATCTACAGGCGGCACTGGCACACCGGTTACGCGTCACCGGATCCGTCTCAGGACGCGGTCATGGGCCAGCTGTTCAAACCCGTCCTCCAGAGGATCGAGCTCACAGGAGCCATACCTTCTCAAAAGCGCGGTCCTGATCAGCAGGTCCGCGAATGCGGGGTTTTTGGGCAGAACAGGGCCGTGGCTGTAGGTGCAGAAGGCATTTTCAAACCGGGCGCCCTCGGTCCCGTCCTCTCCGTTGTTGCCGTACCCCTTCAGGACCCTGCCCAGCGGACGGACGCCGCTGCCCAGCCAGGTGCGGCCGCTGTGGTTCTCGAAGCCGACGACCGTGCCGGCCCCGTCCTCCTCATCCAGCCGGTAGGCGTAGTTGCCGATCATCCGCTTGGCCCCGCCGGCCGTATGGAAATCGATCGCGCCCAGGAACTCGCATTTTGCGCCGTCGGCGGTCTCATAATCGTGTCCCATCATCTGGTAGCCGCCGCAGATGCACAGGAAGGTTCCGCCGTCAGCCAGAGCGGCCCGTATCTCCGGCCCCTTGTGCCTGCGCAGGTCCTCCAGGAGGATCTCCTGATCAAAATCCTGTCCTCCTCCGATAAAAAAAAGATCATAGCCGGCCAGGCTCTTCCGCTCCCCCAGCCGGACCTGATCCACCCGGCAGGAAATGCCGCGCCATTCCAGACGTTTTTGCATACAGAGGATGTTTCCCCGGTCCCCGTAGAGATTGAGCACATCCGGATAGAGATGACATATTTTCAATTCCATGGTCTGTTCCTTTTTTCTCTTTTCTCCCCTGCGTCGTTATCTCCTGTCTTATATCTTTCTTCGCTGCGGCCGGTGATTCGCCGGGCAGCATCCAATCAACATACACCTTTTATCCTTTCCAGAATGCACCCTTTCCGGCGGCCCTGCTCAGCAGATCCCGCAGGGACAGCATGGCGGTGTAGTTGGTCAGTATATGGACCGGCGTCCTGCCGCGGCTGATCCGTGCCAGCAGGCGCCGCTTTTCCTTTTCCGGGATCAGGCGGATCCTGTCCTGGTCGATCCCGGCGTACTTGAGCCGGAGCTGCATGTCCTCTGCCCGGTCTCCCCAGACATAAAAGCCCCGGATATTGTCCTGTCCCGCCAGCTGTTCATAGTCGACATCCCAGATCCAGGAGATGTCGTGGCCGTCCGCGTCCCGGTCATTGAGACACAGCACCACCCGGCAGGCTTCCCGGAGGGAGCACAGATAATCCAGCGCCTGACCACAGCCGGCGGGATTTTTGACCAGGATCATCTGTATGGAGACGCCATTGATCTCGAACCGCTCCATGCGGCCGAAGCCGGTCCGCACGTCCGCCAGCCCGGCCAGGATCTCAGTGCGCGGGAGCCCGACGGCTGTATAGGCGCTCACGGCAGCTGCGGCGTTGTAGACATTGTAGAGGGCCGGCAGGGCGATCCGGACAGAAAAGTCGGCGGACTGCGCCGTCATACGCATACGCACCCGGGAGCCCGCGGGGCCGCTTTCATCGACGGCGGTCACCACCACATCCGGGACGGGGCGGGCAAAGCCGCAGGCGGGACAGCAATACCCTCCCAGATGGGCATAGGTTCGATAGCGGTAGGTATATTCCGCCCCGCAGCGGATACAGCAGCGCGCGTCGCTGATCCCGCTGAACTTCTCCGCAGCCTGGTCCTCCGGTCCGTCTTTCCTGCAAACGGCATTTTGCTCGATGCCGTACCAGACCACCGGATTCGGGACCTCCAGGGCGATCGACGCGGTGAGGGAATCATCCGCGTTCAGGCAGAGCACTGCGCCGGGCACGCTCCGGATTCCTTCCAGGATCGCTTCGCGTGTATGCATGACCTCGCCATAGCGGTCCAGCTGGTCCCGGAACAGGTTGGTCACGACGATCACGCGGGGCTGCACGAGCGGCGCCGCCTGGTGCAGGGCGCCTTCGTCGCACTCAATGACAGCGTACTGCTTTCCGCGGGGCCGGCCGCAAAGGTCTGCCGCCGCCGCAAATTCCGCTGTCACCCCCGACAGAAGATTGGCGCCGGCCCGGTTGCAGATCACAGGTCTGCCCGCCTTCTCCATGGCATGCGCCAGCATCCTGGCTGTCGTCGTTTTTCCATTTGTTCCCGTGACCAGGACCGTCTCCACGCCCCGGGAGGTCACGGACAGGATATCCCCGCGAAAACGCATGGCCAGTCTGCCCGGAAGCGCCGTTCCGCCCCGTCCCAGACCGTGCAGGGCCGCGCGCGACAGCCTGCAGGCGGCGACAGCCAGCGCCGTCCGGACCGGCATCCGCGCACAGGCCGACGGCAGGTCCTGTTTTGAAACCGTATCATTTGGCAAAGACGGATCATTTTTCTTCAGGTCATTCATTTCTGTCATCGTTTTTCCCCCATGACCAGGAGCTGTCATGAAATGTTGTCAAAAATTCCGGTGCACCAGGCTGCCACTCTGGCGAGCGGCATGGTCGGTAAGAGTGAGCTGCCGGTAAGGAGCCGCAGAAAACTCACCTGACTGCCAAAACCGCAGAACAACAAAAAAGCAAAGGCCGCTGAACAGACGGACGATCGGTCCGTTTCTTCAAGCGCCTTTGCTCTGAAAACATATTATACCCGCGGGAAATGTGATGTCAACGTTCACCTTCCGGGCATTAAAGTCCTGCCGCCGCAGCCGGTACACAGATCGGAAGTGTGTTATGTCAATGTTCACCTTCCGGTCACAGGCTCCCCTTGTACCTCCACCTGCACAGGACGCGCTCCGCCAGTTCCAGAAAAGCGTACATGAGGGCGCTCATGGCCATGAGCAGGATGATCCCGCTGTACATCTCCGGATATTTTCTGGCATCCATGGAGTTCATGATATAGTAGCCCAGACCTGAGGTTGAGGCGAACAGCTCCGTGATCATTAAAAGCGCGACGGAGGTGCCCAGGGAGGTCTTGAGCGCCGTCAGGATCCCCGGGGTGATCCCCGGCAGGATCAGGTGCCGGAGGGTAAAGACCGGACCTGCCTTCATGCTGCGCATCACGTCCGACAGGTCAGGGTCCAGTGAGGCCGTGCTGTCCCGGATGATGATGGTCATCTGGAAAAAAACAGCGACCGATATGAGAAAGATCTTTGAGATGTCGCCAATGCCCAGCATCACGACGATGACGGGCATGAAGACCACCTTGGGAACCGGATAGACGAGCCGGAAAAAAGAGCCCAGCACCGCGTCGGCCGCGCCGGACCTCCCCATGAGGATCCCCAGGGGAAGGGCGGCCAGCAGGCCCGTCAGTGTCCCCAGCGTGATGCGGCGGAAGCTGGCGCCCAGATGGCTCCAGATCTTTTCCTCTCTCAGCAGTCCCGCCAGTGTCTGCATGGTCGCTGCGGGAGTCGGCAGGAAATAGCGGTCCAGTCCCGCTGCGGCCGCCTGCCAGATGAGCAGGAGCACAAGGATACTCAGGACCATCAGTCCCGGTGTCTTTTTATGATCCACCGGTGTTTTTTTGTTTTTCATAAGTACGATTCTTTGATGCAGCTCCTTTTGTTATGCTGTTCTTTTCATCGTATCCGGGTCAGAAGCCGGAAAGCCGCAGTCACAGCTTCCTGCCCTCCGGCAGATCGATGTAACAGCTGCAAAAATACTTGTTCTTTGGCCCGTGAAACCTCACACGACTGTTATGAAGTCACGAGAATGCGCCGGTGTTTTTTCAAACCGGGACACTTCAGGACAGCAGCTGTTGCCGGAGCCGCCCGGCACGCGCTTCATATTCGCTGCCCTGCAGGTCCTTTTCCCGGCGGAATCCCGCCAGGATCTCAGAGATCCTGCCTTCTTTTTCATCGAATACGGCGACCCGGTCCCCCATGCGGAGGGCCTCCTCGATGCTGTGCGTGACGATCACGGACGTCATGCCTGTGTCCTCCAGGAACTGTTTCATAAAGGCCTGGAGGCGGACCCGGTTGCGCAGGTCGAGGGCGGAAAAGGGCTCGTCCATCAGGAGGAGGGATGCCCTGCTCATGACCGCCCGCCCCAGGGCAGTGCGCTGGCGCTGCCCGCCGGACAGCTCGGCAGGGTATTTCCGGGCATGTTCACTGAGCCCCAGATATTCCAGCAGGTCTTCCAGCCTCGGTTCTTCTTTTTTCGCTTCGCCGCGGAGCTCGGCGGGCAGCAGGATGTTCTCCCGAACTGTCTTCCAGGGAAACAGTCCGTAATTCTGAAAGATCAGCGCGATGTCACTGCGGGGGCCGCCCAGGGGCTCGCCCTCAAAGAGGATGGTCCCCTCCGTCGGTATCAGAAGACCGCAGAGCAGCTTTAAGAGCGTCGTTTTCCCGCTGCCGGACTCCCCCAGGACCGCCAGGCACTCACCGCGGACGATCTCCAGGTCCAGGCCGCGAAGGACCGGCCGTGCCGGATCGTCCGGATAGGCGAAGGAGACTCCGCTGACCCGGGCGATCAGGTCTTCCCTGCCTTCCCGCCTGACTTGCTTTTCTTCAAGGCTTCTATCATCTTTTTTGCTGATCATGACGCCACCGTTGTGTATGCGATGATCGATTTCACCTGTCATGCATCTCCTCCCGGAAGGTCTGCAACCATATCCTCATAGGAGAAAGGCTCCTCCAGCAGGCCCTTGTTCACCATGAAGTCCTGGATACGGGCCACATCCTCCTGCGAAGGGACACAGTCCGGTGTGTAGGAAGGGACCGTATATCTACCCTGCAGGGGCTCCGCCACATTGGCCTTCTCGTAAAACAGGTCCAGGAAGGACTCCGGGTCGGCATTGATCCTCCCGATGGCCTCATTGTAGGCGGTCCGGAAGGCTTCGAGCGTCCCGGCATCGTCTTCAATCAGGCTCTTTCTGAGCGTGATCACACTCTGGGAATAATTCTTTCCCAGCTTCGTGTCATCGATCACGGCCAGGCAGCCGCGGGACTCGGCTTCAATCGCGAGCGGGTCGGGAAGGATCGCCGCCTGGATATCACTGCCCTCCATGAGCAGGTCCAGGCGCAGGGTCAGCTTGGGAATATTGACCATCTCCACGCTCTCCAGGTCCACACCCAGGTCCTCCAGATAGCAGCCCACCAGGTATTCCATCATGGTGTTCTCGGAGATTCCGATCCTGGCGCCCGCCAGCTGCGCCGGCTCCTTGATCTCCGAATCCGGGGAGGACGCCACGATAAAGCGTCCCTCGGAGGCATCCCCTCCGAAGGCCATGGCAACGGTCTTCATGCCGTCCTCCGAGGACTTGTTGACCAGGCTCTGGACGATCATATCCGTCATCATACCGTCCAGCTCGCCCGCCTCATAGGCCACGGACTGGTCGGACGCACTCTGGAACTCGACGATCTCCACATCGAGCCCGTTCTCCTCAAACAGGCCCTCCTCCTCCGCCACATAGAGCGGGAAGCTGTCCGCGATCTGCAACACGCCGATCCTGACGGGCCGGTCTGCCGCCTTCCCCTGATCTGCCGCCGTTTTTCCGCCGGCGCTTTCTGCCTTTCCGCCGCAGGCCGCCAACAGGCAGATCATCACAAGCGCGGATACCGCCATATAAATATGTCTTTTCATCGTCATTCTTTTTTTCTGATCCACAGTTCTTCCTCCCCTGCCCATTGTCATTTCAGTCCGGCTGCTGTCCGTCGTGGGCCTTCCACGCGCAGTCTGTCATCTGCAGATCCGTGAAGACGGCCCGGAAGCTGGAATCCTCGGGGCTGCAGGCGTAGATGCCGAAGCGGATCCTGCCGCCGCCCTCATGCATGTGACAGACCCGCATCTGGGAAAAGGCCTTCCCGTCCCGGGAGCACTCGATGCAGTAATCATCCTCCCGCCGGCTGAGCCGATACCACATGGTCCTGACGTCCGCCGGGATCTCCGTGGTCGCCCAGTCCGAATAGCCGTGGTTGGTGACGACGGACCCCAGATGCTGGAAGCTTTCATTCTCATACTCCACGGAGGCCTTCAGCCAGTTTTCGCTGTCGAGATACATGGCGATCCCGCACTGGTCAAAGCGGTGGCCGCTCCCGGAAAAATCCGTCTTCACGACGAAAGAAAAAAACCGCTCTTCTGTCTCCATCTGCAGGACGGGGGCATTGTCATTGCGGAAGTGATAGTAGGTCCTCTGCCACAGGTCTGTGTGCGGCTGTGTCGTGATCTCGATCCTGTCCGCCCCGATGTAATAGTCCGCGGGCTCTCTGGTCCATTCCAGTCCTTCCGTCGAAAAAATCATCATCTTCTCACATCCTTCCTTTTCATCCATGCCGGGACATGAAGTGCACAGGCACCACGAACGGGAAATCCGCATGGCGGCATCTCCCTATTTTTTGTATTCATCCAGCAGATCCTTTTCGCCCTTTTTCTCAAGAAGGGTCAGGACTGCGTTGCGGGCGATGTCATAGAGGACCGCGAAGACCGGCGCGCCCACCAGCATGCCGGGGATCCCCCAGATGGAGCCAAAGACCAGGATCGCGAAGAGGATCCAGAAGGCGGACAGGCCCAGCTTGTTGCCCAGGATCCTGGGGCCGATCACGTTTCCGTCCAGCTGCTGGAGCAGGACGATAAAGATCACGAAGACCAGGCAGCGGACGGGCGAGACCGTCAGGAGCAGGATGGCAGACGGGATGCCGCCCAGATAGGGGCCGAAGAAGGGGACCATATTGGTCACGCCGACGATGATGCTGATCAGCATGGCGTAGGGCATGCCCGTGATCATCACGAAGACGAAACAGGTCACCCCGATGATCAGGGAATCAATCATCTTGCCGACGATAAATCCACTGATCTTTTCATTGGTGAAGCGCGCCTCCCTGCGGATCCACTCTGCCACGTTCCTGGGAAATACCGCGTAGACCACCATCTTCATCTGCACCGCGAACCTGTCCCGGCTCTCCAGCAGGTAGATCGCGATGATGGAACCCAGGATGAAATTCTGCAGGACCTTCAGCAGACCGCTGAAGTTTTTGCTCATGCTGGTCGCGATATTTCTCAGCTGGGGCAGGACATTTGATTTGAGGAAGGTCTCCATCCCCTCCGTCGTCAGATCGACATACCCCTCCAGGGTCTGCAGCAGCTCACTCTGCGAATCCAGAAGACCGGACAGCCAGGTCTCCGTCCTGGTGACCGTCCCGGGAATCCCCCTGACCAGCTCTGTGAGGCTGGTCACCAGCTCCGGAATGACCGCGATCAGGAGGATGATCACCATTGCGAACATCAAGGCCACGGAAAGCAGGATGGCAGGGAGCCGCTTCATGTGCAGCTTTTCCTCCAGCCGCCTGCACAGGGGATAGAGCAGATACGCGATCACAGCCCCGTAGAGAAAGGGCTTGAGAATCCGGATCGTCCTGCGGAAAAATCCCGTAAAGACAGATGTGCGGAAAAAAAACAGGACGATCACACACACGACCGCAGTGGCCGCTGCAATTGTGAGCAGTAATTCCTTTCGGTTTTCAGGTTTCAAGACGTTTTCTCCCCTCCCCGGATACTGTCATCCCTGTCTGTTTTGTCCGGGTGCTTTTGGGCCCGGACAGCCCGGGCGCAATGTCTTTTCGATCTGCTTTTTATTATAACAGGTCAGTTCCCTCAGCAGTAGAGAAATTCCGCACTCGTCCTCATATTGTCTTCCTGTTCTGCATGTGGTCATCCGGCTGCCTGTCACGGCCCCCGCGGTATGGACCGCATCATCCGGCGTTGCCGGACACGCCCTGCCGCCACTGTATTCATTGCACAATCGAACCAAATGGGGTATCATTAATAGCAATATGTAATCCCGCTTTTCGGGTGATTCTACCATTTTTTTCAGGGCCGGCCCCTCTGCAGGCAGCGCTTAATGCAGAATGAGGGGCGGCAGCGCAAAAGGAGAACTCATGGACAGACAAAACCTGACCCTTCTCACCGACCTGTACGAACTGACAATGATGCAGGGCTACTTCAAAAACAAGGAGGAGAACCGCACGGTCATCTTCGACGCCTTCTACCGCACCAATCCCTTCGGGGGCGGCTATGCCATCATGTGCGGCGTCGAGCAGCTGGTCCGCTATGTGAAGGATCTGCATTTTTCCAGCCAGGACATCGAATATCTGCGGAGTCTGGGCATTTTTGACGCCGACTTCCTCGACTATCTGGCGGACTTCAAGTTCACCGGCGACATCTATGCCATCCCGGAGGGCACCCTCATGTTCCCCCGCGAGCCCATGGTCAAGGTCATCGCCCCCATCGCCCAGGCCCAGCTCATGGAGACCGCCATCCTCAACATCATCAACCACCAGAGCCTGATCGCCGCCAAGGCGGCCCGCATCTGCTACGCGGCGCGCGGAGACGGCGTCATGGAATTCGGCCTGCGCAGAGCCCAGGGTCCCGACGCGGGTACCTACGGCGCGCGCGCGGCAGTCATCGCCGGCTGTGTCGGCACCTCCAACGTCCTCTGCGGCGAGCTCTTTGACGTCCCTGTCAAGGGCACCCACGCCCACAGCTGGATCATGAGCTTCCCGGATGAGCTGAGCGCCTTCAAGACCTATGCGGACCTCTATCCCAACGCCTGTATCCTGCTGGCGGACACCTACGACACCCTCAAGTCCGGTGTTCCCCACGCCATCCGCACCTTCCAGTACATGCGCGACAAGGGGACGCTCGGCAAGGGCTACGGCATCCGCCTGGACAGCGGCGACCTGGCCTATATCTCCAAGAAAGCCCGCAAGATGCTGGATGAGGCCGGTTTCCCGGACGCCATCATCTCCGCCTCCAACGACCTGGACGAGCACCTGATCGACTCCCTCAAGAGCCAGGGCGCGACGATCACCTCCTGGGGCGTCGGCACCAACCTGATCACAGCCAAGGACAACCCGTCCTTCGGCGGCGTCTACAAGCTGGCCGCCATCCAGGACGACGACGGCAACTTCGTACCCAAGATCAAGCTGTCCGAGAACACCGAGAAGGTCACCAATCCCGGCGACAAGAAGATCTACCGCGTCTACAACGAGCCCGAGCACAAGATCCAGGCCGACCTCATCTGCCTGGAGGAGGAAACCTTCACCGAGAATGAAGCCATCACCCTCTTCGATCCCGTCGAGCCCTGGAAAAAGACCAGGCTCAACCCCGGCGAGTTCTCCCTCCGCGAGCTCATGGTGCCGCTCTTCAAGGACGGCCAGTGCGTCTACACCTCCCCGAAGACCATGGAGATCCGCGACTACTGCATGAAGGAGCAGGATACCCTCTGGGAGGAGTCCCGCCGTCTCGTGAACCCTCACCAGGTCTATGTCGACCTGTCCCAGAAGCTGTATGACAACAAGCTCCGCCTTCTGGATGAGATCACCGAGAAGAAGATGCAGATGGCTGACGCCTGATCATCTGACCTCGAAAACCACCAAAACCACCGCTAACGGTTCTGCCCGGTACAAAACTACCGGAAACCACTGAAGACGGTTCCGGCTGGTACAAAAGAACCATTCAGATACATCCCGGACGGTTCTCCCCGGTACAAAAGAACCAATCAGATACGTCCCGGGCGGTACATACGGCACTCAAAAAGACCCGGTCCACAGCTCACGCGGCTGCGGACCGGGTCTTCTTATTATTTCAGATTTGATTCAGATTCATATCTGGATTTGCTTTGTTGTGCTGTCTTCAGATCTGAAAAAGGGCGGGTCTCATCGATCATTTTTTATCCTTTTCTGTCCGGACATCGTCTCCGATCTGCAGATCATCACTGCCGCCGGATAAATAGACAGCGCCCTCCGGAAGGGCACAGGCCCGCAGATATTCCGGGGCGAACTCATTGAACCGGAGCCTTCGCGTCTCTTCTCTTCCGTCCTCCGTCATATAGGTAACTGTCTCCGTTTTCGTGTGCGCCGGTGCCTGCACATCAATGACGCTCCCGCGCACGGCAAAGGTCATATCGCCGTTCATGGAATTGGAGAAGACGTTGGATCTGCGCATCATCCGCACGACAGTGTCCTTGCAGAAATAGGTTCGCTTGTTAAACCTTTTCTCCGCAATATTGTAAAAAGCATAGGCGGGAGCCGCCTGATCCAGGAAAGCTTCTGTGTTGGAAGTCCAGCACGCGTGGTGGTTCATCTTGAAAATGTCGCACCGGATATCGATCCCCTCATCCAGGATCTTCTGTTCTGTCTCCTCCTCGATGTCTCCGCAGGTCAGATAGCGGATCCCTTCCTTCGAGGTGATCATGGTCACCAGACTGGAATTGTTGATGTAGGTGATGGTCCTTTCCTGTGAATTGTCAAGGACAGGATTCTCATTTTTGTAGAGGACTTCCGCCTGGGCACTCCCGATCCGGAAGGTCGAGCCCTGCTCCAGGTATTCCACGGTAATTCCTCTGGCTTCAATCTCCTCCATGATCCTGCAGTAGTTGGAGTAATGACGCTGATAATCCTTCCACCAGGGCATCATGGAATACTGCTTCTCATCATACAGCCGGGTGAAGACCTCTGCCCCCGGCAGGTACAGCTTTCCCACATGGAAATCTTCGTCATCCAGGATCCTGAGGATCTGGCCGTAATGATCATCGTGCCAGTGAGACAGATAGATGTCCAGTTCCCGGATCCCCAGGTTCTTGAGCGCCTGCACCGTCTGATCAGTCGTATTATTCCCTGTATCCATCAGGAGGTTCTCTCCCTCCGATCGGACCAGTACGGCATCTCCGTCGCTGTCCATCCCGGGGAAAATGGGTGTGATCAGCAGATCAGGTTCCACATCACTGATTACATCGGATTCCGTCTCCGCCGGCTGCTCCCCGGATGTCTCCTCTTCTCCGCCCGCGGAAAGACTCCGGATCTCCGGGGAAAGTGTCTCCGTCTCCACAAACTCCAGCGCGTCCAGTTGATCCAGGGCTGTCAGGTCCCTGACAGGATTTCCGGTCAGTTCCAGCCACCACAGATCCTCCATGCCGGCCAGAGCTGTGATATCCTTTACATCATTGTGATTGAGGTAGAGGACGCGGAGCGCAGTGTCCCCGCGCAGAGGTGCGATATCCTCCACCTCGTTTTCATCCAGCTCCAGGTATTCCAGCTTTTTCATATCAGCCAGCGCACTGATATCACGGATCTGATTGTTGCTGCTCTCCAGCCGTTTCAGTTCTGTCATACCCGCGAGCGCGCTGATATCACTGATCCGGTTATCCCACATCTCCAGCCGTTCCAGCTTTGTCATGTTCCAAAGGGGTGAGATGTCAGAAACTCCGGTCTGGGACAGACTCAGGAATGTCAGCTCTGTCATGCCGGAAAGAGGGGAAAGATCGTCGACCGGATTGCCGCGCAGCTCCAGTGTCTTCATCCCGGTCATGGTCCCGAGCGGCGCGAGATCCACGATCTGCGAGCCGTACAGAGACAGTTCCTCCATCTCCGTCATGCCTGTCAGCGGGGTAATATCCTCGATCACACAGCCATCCAGATCCAGAACCTTCAGGCCTTTCATCTCTCTCAGCGCGTCAATATCCGGGACGGCATTCCCGCGCAGAACCAGTTTTTCCATCCGGTCCATCTCCGCCAGCGATGAAATCTCCGTGACCATGTTGTAGCCGAGATCCAGCTCTTCCATCTGCGTCAGGCCGCGCAGTGGAGTGATGTCCGAGACCTGGTTGTTGTACAGATTCAATACGCGCAGCGACGGCATCCCGGCCAGGACGCCGAGATCCGATATCTGATTGTTTTGCAGCCGAAGCTCCTCCAGCTCCGACAAGGGCTCCAGGAAGGCGATATCCCTGAGCCGCAGTCCGCTTATATTCAGGCTCGTCAGAGACCGGATCGATGACACCGTCTGCAGGTCTTCCACAAAATAGTCCTTGAGGAGGTTGAGCTTTTGGAGATGCGGCAGCTTGGCCAGCGGGCTTATGTCACGGATCCCGTATACCCTTTCGAGATCAAGGCTCTCAAGGTTCTCCAGTCCGGCAAGAGGGGACAGGTCGCGGATCAGGAAATTCCCGTGCAGGTCCAGTTCCCTGAGCTCCGACAGTCCTGTCAGCGGCTGCAGGTCCCTGATCTGCGCATTTCCATGGACGTCCAGCTTCTGCAGATGCGGGAAGGCTGAAATACCGGTGAGGTCCGCGATCTGCGCGTCATGCGTATTTCCGTCGTAGATCAGCTGCGTGAGTCTTTCCGCATCTTTTTTTGTGATCTCCCGGTCCCCCAGATCCAGCTCCTCCTGGATCGCCTTTTTTAAGGCTGAATCCGGGATTCTGACGCTGTTCCTCATTGAAAAAAGGCGGAACATGCTGACCAGGATCACTAAGATCAGAATCATTCCGGCCGCCGTCAGGAGGAACTGCATGTTCCTGTCCGTTCTTGTTTTCTCTTCCCGATGTCTGCTGATTTCTGTCTTTTTCTTCGTCATTTTCCTATCTCGTCCCGATCAAAACAATACAAAAGCTGCTGATCCTTTATATAGATGTGCCGGCAGAAAACAGCGTTTTCTGCCGGCAGACATGTCTGTCATCTGATTGGCCCGCACATGCAGGACCCGCTTGCGAGTCTTGCGCAGGCCCGAAGGGAATATTGACGGTTGCGGGCTGCCCGTAAGGGCATGATCTTCCGCACCGCACGTGTAGTGCTATAAATCGTCTTCAGTCCTTGTCGCGGATCATGGCGTGCCACTCCTGCAGAGGCAGGATGAGTCCTCTGCCCTTGCGCTTGAGGTGGCTGATGCCCTCCGCCGCCGCGAGGCCCGCTGCCGCCGTGGTGACATAGGGGATCTTGGCCTTGATGGCCGCCTTGCGCAGGTAGCTGTCGTCGTGGCGGGCGCCCTTGCCCATAGGGGTGTTGACGATCATCTGGATCTGACCGTTGGTGATCATGTCCAGGATGTTGGGACGGCCCTCGTAGTTTTTGTTGACGCGCTCGACAGGGATCCCGGCCTGGGCGATCGCATGGCAGGTGTGCTCGGTCGCGTAGATCTTGAAGCCAGCCTCGCGGAACCTGCGCGCGATCTCCGGCGCATAGGGACGGTCGGGCTCGCTCAGGGTGATGAGCACGGCGCCATCCAGGGGCAGGATCATCTTGGCCGCCTCCTGGGCCTTGTAGAAGGCACCGCCGGTCGAGCGGGAAATGCCCAGGACCTCGCCGGTGGACCGCATCTCGGGTCCGAGGATGGGGTCGACCTCCGGGAACATGTTGAAGGGGAAGACGGCCTCCTTGACGCCGTAGTAGGGAATATCCTTCTCCTTGAGATCCGGGACGGGGGACTTGCGTCCGGTCAGTTCCGCCGTGATGATCTCGGTCGCGAGGGGCACCATGCGGATGCCGCAGACCTTGGAGACCAGCGGGACCGTGCGGGATGCGCGGGGATTGGCCTCCAGGACGAAGACGATATCGTCCTCGATGGCATACTGCATGTTCATCAGGCCGACGACATGCATCTCCTCGGCGATCCTGCGTGTATACTCGCGGATGGTCTCCAGATTCTTCTCCGAAATATGTCTGGAGGGGATGATGCAGGCCGAGTCGCCGGAGTGGATGCCGGCCAGCTCGATGTGCTCCATGACCGCAGGGACGAAGGCGTGCGTGCCGTCACAGATCGCGTCCGCCTCGCACTCCATGGCATTGTGCAGGAAGCGGTCGATCAGGATGGGACGGTCGGGCGTGACGCCGACAGCCGCCGCCATATAGTCAGCCATCTGCTCGTCGTCGTGGACGACCTCCATGCCGCGTCCGCCCAGGACATAGGAGGGACGGACCATGACCGGATAGCCGATCTTGGCCGCGATCGCCTGTGCCTCCCCGACAGTGGTCGCCATGCCGGCCTCGGGCATGGGGATGCCCAGCTTGTCCATCATGGCGCGGAAGTGGTCGCGGTCCTCCGCCAGGTCGATGATGGCGGGGGAAGTTCCCAGGATCTTCACGCCCTCCTTCTCCAGCTTGGAGGCCAGATTCAGAGGGGTCTGGCCGCCGAACTGGGCGATGACGCCGACGGGCTTTTCCTTTTTATAGATAGAGAGGACATCCTCCAGGGTCAGGGGCTCGAAATAGAGCTTGTCGGAGGTGTCGTAATCGGTCGAGACGGTCTCGGGGTTGCAGTTGACGATGATGGTCTCGAAGCCCAGCTTTCTCAGGGACTGGGCCGCGTGGACACAGCAGTAGTCAAATTCGATACCCTGGCCGATGCGGTTGGGGCCGCCGCCCAGGATCATGATCTTGGGCTTGTCCTCGTTGATGGGGTTCCTGTCCTCGCCGATGTAGGTCGAATAATAGTAGGCGCTGTCCTGAGTGCCGCTGACATGGACGCCCTCCCAGTTCTCGGTGCAGCCCAGGGCTTCGCGGGCATGGCGGATCTCATCCTGGGAGACCTCGAGGATCTGTGCCAGGTAGTGGTCGGAGAAGCCGTCCTTCTTGGCCTGCAGCAGGGCTTCGTCAGAGGGGACAGAGCCCTTGAAGGCCTTGACCAGGGCCTCTTCCTCCTCGACCAGTTCCTTCATCTGCTCGACGAAATAGTGCTTGACTTTGGTGATCTCGAAGACCTCATCCACGGTCATGCCCTTGCGGAGCGCCTCGTACATGATGAAGTGGCGCTCGGAGGAGGCGCTGCGGAGGAGGTTTCTGAGCTCATCCAGAGACAGCTGATCGAAGTTGTTGACATGACCCAGACCGTAGCGGCCCTTCTCCAGGGACCGGATGGCCTTCTGGAAGGCCTCCTTATAGGTCTTGCCGATGCTCATGACTTCGCCGACAGCGCGCATCTGCGTGCCCAGCTTGTCCTCGACGCCCTTGAACTTCTCAAAGGCCCAGCGGGCAAACTTGACGACGACGAAATCGCCGGTGGGAACATATTTGTCCAGGGTGCCGAAGCGGGAATCCTCCAGCTCCGCCAGGGTCAGGCCGCTCGCCAGCTTGGCGGAGACCAGGGCGATGGGGAAGCCGGTCGCCTTGGAGGCCAGGGCGGAGGACCTGGATGTACGGGGGTTGATCTCGATGACGATCACGCGGCCGCTGACGGGATCATGGGCGAACTGCACGTTGGTGCCGCCGATGACGCCGATGTGCTCGACGATCTTGTAGGCCTGCTTCTGCAGCTCTTTCTGCAGGTCCTCATCGATGGTCAGCATGGGGGCCGTGCAGAAGGAGTCGCCTGTGTGCACGCCGACCGGGTCCACGTTCTCGATGAAGCAGACCGTGATCATGTTGTTGTCCTTGTCACGGACGACCTCGAGCTCCAGCTCCTCCCAGCCCAGGATGGACTCCTCCACCAGGACCTGACCGATCAGAGAGGCTTTCAGTCCGCGCGCGCAGACAGTCTTGAGTTCTTCCTTATTATAGACAAGGCCGCCGCCGGCGCCGCCCATGGTGTAGGCGGGACGGAGGACAACGGGATATCCGAGCCTGTCCGCGATCGCCAGAGCCTCCTCCACGCTGTAGGAGACCTCGCTCCTGGCCATCTCAATGCCCAGCATGTCCATGGTCTTCTTGAACTCGATCCGGTCCTCACCGCGCTCGATGGCATCCGCCTGCACACCGATGACCTTGACATTGTATTCATCCAGTACACCGGCCTTGTAGAGCTCCGCGCACAGGTTCAGGCCGGACTGGCCGCCCAGGTTGGGCAGGAGGGCATCGGGGCGCTCCTTCTTGATGATCTGTGTGACCCTGTCGACGTTGAGGGGCTCGATATAGGTCCTGTCCGCCATCTCCGGGTCTGTCATGATCGTCGCCGGATTCGAGTTGACCAGCACGATCTCATATCCCAGGCTCCGCAGTGCCTTACAGGCCTGCGTTCCCGAATAGTCAAATTCACACGCCTGTCCGATGACAATCGGACCGGAACCTATGATCAGTACCTTGTGGATGTCTGTTCTCTGGGGCATGTACTCTCCTCTCTGACGGCCTTTTTATGCCGCCATTCACTGCCTCTTCAGTTTATCTAACACATTATATACGCACGTCTCCAAAAAATCCATGAATTATTTATGTAAGATAACATTCTTTTTACATTCTTTTTTTGTTTGACCGGCCGCAGATGCTTTCAGGCGCATAATAATGGATTTTCTGTTGAAATAATCCCTTATAAAATGTACAATTCCACAAGAATAGATCGACACATGGCTTGAAATACAGCTCTGCCTCCGGTTTCCAGTCGCAGGAAATCTCCGGCATAGCCGATCAGCAAAAAAACCAGGAATCTGCCTGTCATTCCCGGCAGCATGATATTTTGACGGGAGCACTGAATGAAATTATTTTTTAAAAGAATGATCGCAGGTGCAGTCTTCTGCGCCCTGCTTGCGGCAATGATCATGTCTCTGGACAGTTTTCTGAGGCTGGAGGATTCGGAGGGGCTGTGCCAGGACTATTTCCGATATCCGCATGATACCTTCGATGTGGTTTTCGTGGGTTCCTCTCTCACAATGTTCGGTATTCAGCCGATGGAGCTCTACCGCCGGTACGGGATCGCGTCCTACAACCTCTGTTCGGCAAACCAGCCCTTAAAAGCATCCTACTATCTGGCCCGGGAGGCAATCGAAAGAGACCACCCGTCCCTGATCGTTCTGGATGTCGGGCGTGTCATCGCAGATGACGCTGACACAGATTCATCTTTCCTGCATTATATCACCGATGTCATGCCTCCTTTTTCTGAAAACAGGATCCGGATCATCACGGAGCTGGTTCCCAGAGAAAAATGGACAGAATTCTTTTTCCCTCTTCATGTATATCACAGCCGCTGGGAGGAATTATCGGAGACAGATGCCCTGCCCGCCGGCAGAAAGCCTTTCTACGGCGGCAGGACGACCGGATATCGAAGGGTCAGCGAAGGTTTTCAGGCCCCCGACTATATCGAAAACGCCATCACTCCGTCCTCTCTGGATGACCTGAGGCAGATCACAGAGCTCTGCAGGGAGACGGGAACCTCTCTCCTGCTTCTGTCGATGCCCGTACCCGCAAAGGGCGTCTTCATAGGTCAGGAGGGCTACAACCTGCGCTGGAGCGCCGCGCAGGATTTAACCGCCATTGCGGATCAGGAAGGGATTCCCTTTCTCAGTTATATAGGAAGTGAAATCGAATCAGGCATTGATGTAAAAAGAGAAGTCTGTGACGGAGAGCATGTGAACCGATGGGGCGCGGAAAAGGTCACGGCCGACCTGGGTGCCTACCTCCATGATCACTTCACGCTTCCGGACCGGCGCGGAAGCGGCGGGATCTATGCGAAAATTGATCAGGATGCGGAAAACTACCCCCTGGAAAGAATGAAAGCCTGTCTGCAGGGAACCCCTTCCTTTCGGCATGAGGCCAACATCCTGGTGGAAGACGCGCATGATCAGCCTGTGAAGGACGCTGTCGTCCTGATGGCGCTGGGCAGCAGAATCGACAGCAGCTGTCTGGATGAAAAGAGCGGAGAACGTCTGAAAGGAATCGGCATTTCCCGGAATCTCTCGGACTGGAAGGGTCATGGCTGGATCGCCGTGATCGACCAGGGCCGGGTCGTCTATGAGACGGATCATGCCGGGCCCGGCATGGGGTGGGTTCCGGAGGAGGAGGGTTCTTCCCCGGGCGATACCGCTGCCGAAAACACAGATTCTCCTGATTTTGCAGATATGGTCGAGGGAACGGCCGGATGCCTGGATTATCGTATCACCAGCGGAAAGGCAGACGGGGAAAGTGAACAGGTCAGCGACGGCATTTCCATCACTGTAAACGGACTGGGATATGCCCTTCCCGGCGGCGGACTGCAGATCGCAGTTTTCAACAGGGAGACCGGCGACTTGCTGGATGCCTGCCGGATCGATACGGGGAAAGGTGATCTGACCTGTACCCATGATTCGTACAAATGAGTGTTAATCAGTCATCATGATCCTTTTTTGCGCCCTGCATTTTCATGTGGGGCTGTACAGGACCGGAATACTATCTGTCATGAAAAGCAGCCCCGGCGTCGAGCGACGTCAGGGCTGCTTTTTTGAATATCAGGAATTCTGCTGTCAGGAATTCTTCTTTTTCTGCTCCCCTTTCGGCATCCTCCCATAGGTCTCTGTCAGCCCCCGGATGCTCTGCGCCAGCTCATGGGACAGGAAATCCGGTAGGACGCGCCACTGCCAGTTGCCCTGGGCGGTACCCGGTGTGTTGAGCCGTGCCTCCTCGCCCTTGACCAGATAGTCCTGGATGGGGATGATGCAGAGGTCACAGACGCTGCGGTAGGCCTCACGGATAAAGTCCCAGGTGAAGGTGCCGTAATCCGTGTATTCAGAGTGGATAAATCTGCGGGCGAAATCGCGGTCATGGTCGCTGCACTGCTCGATCCAGGCCCGGGTCGTCGTGTTGTCGTGGGTGCCCGTGTAGACGACGGCGTTTTTCACATGGTTGTAGGACAGGTAGTAGCTGGACTCACTGGGGTCGAAGGCAAACTGGAGGACCTTCATGCCGGGGAAGCCGGTCCCGGCCAGGAGCTTTTCGGTCGCAGGGGTAATATTGCCCAGGTCCTCGGCAATGATGGCGACGTCGCCCAGTTCCTTCTTGACTGCGCGGAAGAAGTCCATGCCGGGTCCTTTGACGACCTTGCCGTTTTCCGCGGTCTCATCCCCGTAGGGAACCTCGTAGTATTCCGCAAAGCCGTTGAAATGGTCGAGGCGGACCACGTCATAAAACTCAAAGTTGCGGGCAAAGCGCCGGATCCACCAGGCATAGCCGGTCTTCTTGAGCTTTTTCCAGTCATAGACGGGGTTGCCCCAGAGCTGACCGGTCGGGGAGAAGGCATCCGGCGGACAGCCGGCCACGACCGTCGGCACCAAGTCCTTGTCAAAGCGGAAGATGTCCGCGTGAGCCCAGGTCGCCGCGCTGTCCATGGCCACATAGAAGGGGAGGTCACCGATGATCTTGATTCCCTGTTCAGCCGCGTAGGCGTGGAGCTTTTTCCACTGGCGGTCGAACTCGAACTGCAGGAAGCGGTAGAAATCGATCTCCTCCGCCAGGTCCTCCGCCGCCGCTTCCAGGGCTTTCGGGTCGCGCAGGCGCTCCCCGTCCTCCCAGTCCATCCAGGACCTGCCCTCATATTTCTTTTTCAGGGCCATATAGAGCGAATAGTCAGTGAGCCAGTAGTGTTCCTTCTCCAGATACTCCTGATACTCCGCATGATAATCGCTGTGTGCAGGAGAACTTTCCAGCTCCCGGAACCTGTCAAAGGCGATCCGCAGGACCTCATAGCGGTGATTGTACAGAGCCCCGTAGTCGACCTTCTCCGGATCAGAGCCGAAATCAAAGCGATTCACCTCATCCCAGGTCAGCAGCCCCTCTTCGATCAGCTTCTCCAGGTCGATGAAGTAGGGGTTGCCGGCAAACGATGAGACCGACTGGTAGGGCGAATCCCCGAAGCCGGTCTGACAGAGCGGCAGGACCTGCCAGTAGGACTGGCCCGCCTCCTTCAGAAAGTCGACAAATTCATAGGCCTCCCTCGAAAAGGCGCCGATGCCGAATTTCGAGGGGAGCGAGGACACAGGGTACAGAATTCCACTTTCTCTTTTCATAAAAAACCTTTCTTAATCCGTATCAATTCAGGCCGGTATGAGAACCGGTATAATCATTTCTTTGGTTCCGGGCATTGTCGGCAGCCGCCGCAAACGCTGATCCATATTTAAAAAACTAAGCCTGCCTTTGCCGCCGCCGGATCCGTTTGACCCTGGTGACGACCCTTTTGACCGGGGCGTAGATGCCCAGCCTGTACATGGAGACCCTCAGAAACCTTGCGCACCGGACCCTGGCTGTCTCCGGGAAATAGCGGTCAAAGAGCTCCTGTCCCGACAGATGACGCGCGTCCTCAAAGAAGGCCCCCCTCCGGGGATTGGGGCTTACGCTGTGGAACATCTCTTTCGCGCACGACGTCAGAAGATCCGGACTCACCTGCCTGCAGCGGGCCTGTTTTTTCACTTCAGAGAATACCTGCCGCCCCTTGTCCGTGTGGATCAGGACAGAAGAGGTTCCCCTGTCGTCATCCATCCGCCTGTCATACAGGAAGACATCAAAACAGTCCCACAGGGTAAAATCACTGACCCGGTACCTCTTCTTAAACGGACAGTGATAACAGGACGGCCGGTCGCAGATATCGGAGAAAAAAGCCCTGATCATCTGGTCCGTATCGATTCCGTGCGCATAGATGGTCTTCCCGACCCTGTCAAAAAATGACAGCGTGGAATACTTATAGCCATAGTACTTGTCGCGGAAGCGGATCCCTGCATAGCTCCCCAGCTTTCCATCCTGCATCTCCAGATACTTTCTCCAGATCAGGGGGGAGGGAACCCCGTGGCAGACGATATCCACGGTGATGAGTCTCTCATACGGTTTCCCCAGATATGCCGCAAGGCCTTCGATCTGACAGGGGGTCCCGCTGTAACAGACCCACCGCCCCTGCGACAGACAGGCTGCGGCTTCCTCATAGGTCCTGCCGACATCGCTCTGCACATACTTGCTGTTGCGGAACTTCCACAGGTCTTTTTTTTCTACCACAGCTGTGTGTATCACGGTAAAATCATCCGTGAAGGCCGCACCGAAGACAACGCCCCCCTGTCCGATGATCCACTCCGCGATCGCGCTGAAGGCGCCGCCGGAAGTGCTCTCATGGCGGACATCCTCATCCCGGTGCTGAAGGACATATGCCTCCTGGGGGAATGACTTTTCCTCTCTCTTTGCGGATACAGGGCATACCTGTTCACAGCGGCCGCAGTGGATGCAGGTTTCTGTATCCACGACAGGGTACAGAAAGCCCTCCTCATCCGGAATCATCTGAATGCACTGCACGGGGCAGACCGCCGCACATGCCGTGCAGCCTGTACAGGCCTTTCTGTCATGTAAAGCAATCACGTTTCTGTCCTTTCATACCATGCCGGAGCACGTAAGTGCGCAGGCAATCGTCAACAAATGCAAAGCATTTGTCCGAAAAACTCGCGGAGGCGATTTTTCGTTGGCATCCTCCACTGTACCATTCTCCGTCCGGTCATGCCCGGCCTTCCGGGCAGACTTTTTTCCCTCACGATTCCTGATTCGAAAAAAAGAAGACCCCGTAAAAGCCATCAACGGAAAGATATTATAAGAGGGCTCGATCAGGTGGTGCTCCATGACACAGACGACCGCAATGATCCACAGCAGGAACACACAGCCATATCTGCCGCTGGCAAAGCATCGCAGCTGCGACCAGGTCAGTGCAGCGATCAGAAGCAGGAGCAGTGAAACACCGCCCAGCATCAGCAGCCTGACATAGGAATTATCAATAAAGAAATACTTGTCCCAGCCCTCGAAACCGCCAACCTTTCCGCCGAATCCGTGTTCACTCATCTTTGTTCCGAACAGTCTCACTTCATACTCGGAAAAGGCCCTGCGGCCCATCTCCAGGCGCATGGTAAGCGACGGATCAATCGAGTCCAGCCTGGCCCTCAGAGCCGGCTGATCAATGTTGATCAAAAAGGGCGCGCACAGTGAGAAGACAGTGAACAGAGGAAAGAAACAGCACAGAACCGCCGCAGGCCACTTCCAGATCCGCCTGCCCTTCCACCGCACGGTCAGATGATACAGGACTGTTCCGGCGATCATCATGAGGGCGCACAGGAAATTCGTCTTGGCGCCGTTAAAGCTCATCAGGATCATCGCCGGGATCAGCGGCAGATAATCCACTGCACGGATCGATTCGATCCGCAGCATCAGCCAGGCCAGCATCAGGAAGAGGATGTGGGCGGCGCAGTCCGTGCAGTAGACGATCCCGAAGGAATGCCTGGTCCCGTTGTAGACCAGGTCTTCAATGATGCCCATCTGCGATGCAGAGACAGCACAGATCATGAGTACAGTGCCAAGAAACACGGTCTCGGACAGGATCACCCGGAAGGACCGCCCTGTCGCACCGACGATCAGCGCGCACATGACAAACAGGTAGGCTTTGCCGCTGCCCTCCTTCCAGCAGGCGTATCCCGCCGCTGCCAGAACTCCCTCAAAAACGGCCAGCCGCACGCTGTTCTGCAGGAGCAGGGCCACAATGCCGCAGAGAATAGCCACGAGGGCCATGTTGTTGTAAATGCCGTCAACGAAATGCCTCTGGTCATGGGTCATGATCCTGGTGAACAAAGTTGTCTGACGAATAAAGGACCATGAGTAACAGACGGCGAAAGCCAGATAGAATATCAGATCTGTCACGCCCATGACCACTCCGGAGATCTTCCCGGAAAGCAGGCCCTTTTTCAGCCAGTCAGAAAAAGGCCTGCCGCTGCTCTCGCGTAACTCCATAAGTATTCATTCCTCCGACAATGCCGCTCGCCAGAGCGGCAACCTGAAGAGAAATTCGCATTTCAAAGCCTTACATATAAGGGCTTTGAAATTGGCGATATTCTCTGAAGGATCAGCAGAGCTTTGGGCCGTCTCACGGCACAAAGCTCCGAGAGCGAAAAATCTTGTATCGACAAGATTTTTCACTCTTTATATAGCGGAAAACATGCTGTCGAAACAGTTTGCACGGACAAGCGTCATTTTACAAAGACCACACCGGTTTCTGCACAGACATGCATCATTTTACATGAACCGCACCTGTTCTGCAACGGCACCGGTTCCCCCGGACAGTCATTGCAGTAATTCATTGAGGTCAACATCCGGTCTTGTCATCATCAGGACGGCACAGAGGATAAAGCCACAGACCAGGCCGCCGATATGGGCCGCCTGATTGATCACGGGGTTGCTCCAGCCGCTGTACACCAGATAGGCGGTCATGATCCCGGTGCGCAGCAGCAGGCTCCGGTATTTCCTCCCGGCCCGGTCTCCCGATCCTGCGCCGCCTCCCTGATACCAGACACTGCTGTGCTTCTGCCTCCGCAGAGATCTCACCGTCATGCGCGTGATCAGAAAGATCAGCGCCCCCAGGACACCGAATACCGCGCCGCTGGCCCCCACGGAATAGCCGTAGCTGCCGGACATCCAGTCCGCCCCGACAGAGACCAGGTTGCCCGCCAGACCGGAGAGCACATACACAACAGCATACCGGATATGTCCGATCCTTTTTTCCAGGATCGTACCCGCCGCAAGCTGCACGATCATATTGTTGACCAGATGGGCCGGGTCCGCATGCAGAAAGACAGCAGTCAGAAGTCGGTAGAAACCCTGTCCCTTGAGGATCAGCGGCGCGTACAGGGCTCCCCGCGCATAGAGCATCTCTCCGGTCATGCCCCCGCCCGCCGCGGCGGTACCCGCCAGAAAGACCAGAACATTGACCGCGATCAGGGCATAGTTGACCATGGGAATGGAAGACCGTGCAGGTCTCTTATCACTCATTCCGTAAATAGATTTCTGCTTTTCCATCATCGGTCCTCACTTCCATAGGAAAACTGCGAGCCTGTACGAAAAAACCCGGCAGCCGATAGAGGCAGCCGGGTTTTTCCTTGGGATGTAATAATGCTTAGGGGGGTAATGGTTGTCAGCTCTTGCTGACACTCAGATACTACCACAATGAAATCGATTGCAAAACTCACAACTTGTACAAAGTTTGTGGAAAAAATATCAATTTCTTCGTGATTAATACCTGTGGCAGGCGCCTTCCCGGGAAATCAGTATTTTGACGCACCCCTCTCGACTCCTTTGCTGCCCGTACATGCTGCGTACATGCTGCATCTTCCGCACCGCATCCATGTAGTGCCCGCTCATGCAGAGCGATCAGAAACTCCCCTCATATTTTTTGCCGAGGTATTTGGCCCGCAGGAATGAAGAGGCTTTTTTGTACCACATGATCTTTTCCGTGTAGATTGTCGGGAGCTCGCGGATCCTGTCAGCCGGGATCACACCAGTGGCGACCTGATGATCCAGCCACACGTTCAGGATGATCTCACTAACCCTGCCAAAGTACCTTCCCTGGTAGAAGGACAGCTGGCTGTCGTCTCCCATTTTTTCCGACAGAGCGAAAAGAATCTTGAACAGCCAGGAACAATAGCTGTCAGCCAGGTCTCTTCTCATGATCATCATGTTGAACATATAGCCATGTCTTTGTTTCATGATCCTGTCAAAGGAGGAAAGATATTCCGGACACTGCTCCTCGATGACAGCCCGCGCTGTATCCAGGTGCTCGGCATAGTGCGTATGCGCATAGTGGGAATAAAGCGTCTCGATAAAATAGCGTCTCTTCTTCGGCACAAATACCCAGTATTTCTTCAGAAGGGGCCTGAGCTGGTCTCCTGTGAGCACATTATCGAAAGGATCCCGGCTTCTTTTCCGGATGCAGAAATGCCTCCGGTAATGCACAAGACCGATGTAATCCGCCTTCAGATTTTTCCAGCCCCAGTACAGCCCTGTCAGCTCGCAGTATCCCGGATTGAGTCTGGAAATATTGTCTCCTGTATTGTCCTTGACCCATCCAAGATCCAGCGCCCTTCCCTTCTCATCCACCTTGCCCTCGGCACCGACATGCAGCGGAAGGTAAATGTCGTCTGCAGGCATTCTGTATTTTTTATGTGAAGCAACAAGGATTTTTACGATTGGTGTTCCCATTCGCCTTCGCCCTTTCATTCCGGCTGCAGGCCTCAGCCCCGCCATTGCCCGCAGCACGGGCAGATTTACGTGATCGGTCATCTGTCAGACCAGGTCGGTCTCTGTCTTATCCTCCAGAGCATCCTTCAGATACTTCCAGGAATACTCTCGCAATCTGTCTATCCGTCTGTGGACCTTCTTGTAATCGATGTTCAAGTCTGTGCAGGACGGGATCTCTTCCTTTCCCGTCAATAGTCTCTCGGTAAGTCCGCATTGTTCGAGCAGTGTATCCAGCCGGCTGTTTGTCGACTGTACTGTCTTCCGGCTGTATCGCCGGAAAGAGAAAAACCTGCGTTTATATAACATGGAAAACACAGTGCAGTGATAGGAATCCGTACAGACCCACTCTGCATCTCTGATCAGGTTCAGGAATTCGGAGGGTCCTATATCCCACGGTGTTTCATCCGCATATCCATTGTCACTGTGAACATATTCATCGACATGCGTCAGGGCAACGATGCGGTTTCCTGTCGCCTGCGACAACCGGGAAGCAAAGTCCCGATGGGCAGGATTGTTTCCCAGAAAATAGCAGAAGATGTAGCCGCCCTCCGCAAGAGGTCTGTCCTGCCCCAGTCTGTCCCACTCCTCTGCAGTGAACAGAAGTGTGGGGTCCGCGACAACCGGTACTTTCCGCCCGCAGAGCCTTCTCACCAGCTTCTGCCCCGACCGCTCGCGCACACCGATGTGGCGGATGGCCGGAAGGAATCCGGCGGCAGCTTTTCTGATCTTGCGGGGAAGGTCGGCCTGACCGAAGCTGGTCGCATAGGCGATCGTATTGATCCCCTCCGGGACAAAACCGAGTGTATAATAATCCGCCGCTATATTGGCGGGCAGCCAGAGCTGGTCACTTCCGACCAGGACCGCGCTGTACTTTTCCGCACACGCTCTCGTCAGTTCGCTGCGCGATCCGTAGGAATCCGACAGCCGGAAGTGACTGTCCTGGAATTTCTGAAATGCTTCCTTCCGCGCCCGGATCATTTTCCCGTAGTCACTTCCCGGAATCCTTCTCCTGAGCCTGGAAGCCGCCATGCCGGCTTTGGAAAGGAGGATATCGGAGGTAAGGGAAGCCTTTGCAAAATACAGGAGCTTTTTATGGCGGATCTCATCCCGGAGGCCATCTATACAGATCGTTTCATTTGCCTGTCCAAGCCGGTCCAGTGCCATCTGCGTTGCATAGGCCTGCAGCATAGATCCGTAATTTGGCTGGAAATAGCAGGAGACAATTGCGGTTTTCATTACTGACTCACTCATGTTCAGCTTTTACCTTTGTTGTTCTTACGGAGAGCGTTCTCATAGATTTCCCGATACTTGTCCGCCATGATCGCTGTATTGTACTTTGTCAGAATGTCCTGCCGCGCCTGCCCCGACAGTCTTTTGAAGGAATCCGGGTCTGTGCGGATGCTCTGAATCGCTTCAACAAACTCATCCGCATTTTTACATACAAAGCCATTGCTGCCCGAGGAAATGACATCCCGGCTTCCGATCACGTCGTTGACGATACAAACCTTTTCCATGTACATGGATTCGAGCAGCGACATCGGGAGGCCCTCCCAAAGGGAGGTCAGAATGAAGATATCGGACGACATGGAGCGGCGCAGAGCATCCTCCCTGCTCAGCCAGCCTGTCACTTCAATATTTGGGGCAGTGAGCTGGTTTCTGAGCTCGCCGTCCCCGACCCACACAAAGTGCACATCCGGCACCTTGGAGGCCACTTCGTTAAACAGCTTCGGATTTTTCTGATAGCAGATCCGCCCGAGCGTAAAGACCGTGAATTCTTTATTCGTTTCGATCTCGATGGAATCCATCATCCGCTGGATCTCATCGATGTTGATCCCGTTGTTGACAAAAAGTGCATTTTTCGTCAGCCGGAGCGTCTCCTCATGCTCGCCCTCGCTGCAGCTGATCGTCGTGCAGTTGCGGATGGCAGAGACCCGCTCCACCATCCTGTAGGAGAACCTTCTCACGGCATCATAATTGGACATCAGGAAGCTGTAACCATGGGGCGTGTAGAACAGGGGGATCTTTTTCCCGTTAAATGCCCATCTCCCCAGCGCCCCCGCCTTCGATGAATGCAGATGAATGATGTCCGGTCTTATGCTGTTCGCGATCCTGCGGAGCTCCACAAATGCGCGCACATCACTTCTGGGATCGATGGACCTCTCAAAATGATGCACCCGGATCAGATGGACTTTATCGTCAAAATACTTTGAGAAGTTGTCCGGTGTCTGCCTGCGCACTCCATAGGCAACATATATGTCATAGTCTGTGACCAGTTCATTGCACAGGCCGACCAGGAAGGTGAAAACTCCACCTCCCATCGACTCTACAACAAACAGGATCTTCTTACGTTTTTTATTCATCTGCCATTCCCCGTCAGACGTTCAGTTCGTATATTTGCGCGGACTGTCCCCGCAAATCCGTATACCTTAGTATTGTATCGTAAAGAGCGCCGCCTCTGCAACAGTCGTTTTCAGAAACCTCTTTCTTCGTCCTCTCCTTTGTCTTCTCCGACCGTACGGTACAGACCCTTCGTCACACCGGTTCAATGTGACCTGGTATCAAAGCGCACCGTATCGATCACTCTTCCTTCCGCGGAAGCATAGACAACGAGATTGATGCCTCTGTGATTCATGGCATGATCTTCGTCACCGATCACGATGCAGGCCTTGTTGCCGTAGTCATGTCCTCCGCTCCGGATTTCATAGGAGGTCTGTCCGTCCGCCAGAAGGCCTGACATGGTCAGTTCTTTGTATCCGGCTTCCTCCCGGACATTTCCCGGCTCTATGATGGCGGCATAGCTGATCCTGCTCTGTCCGGCGATCTCCTCTGCTTTTTGGAGCCCCAGAGCCTTCATCGCTTCCACTTCTGTCTCTGTGAGCTTTTCGGTCGCCTCGCCCTTGACGGCCAGGAGGACCGACATATTCTTAAACTGCTCATCAGTCCGCAGCAGATCCAGGTAACCGGGTAAATCGTCATGCAGGAGCGTGAGCGCGGACAGATGAAGGGTCGTCATATCCTCCACCACATCCCCGCTTTTCAGATGCATTTCAATACTGACGTCGCCGTCAAATGCCTTCCAGTCGGAAAGATCGGCGGTTCCTGTGTAATCATACTTTGTCTCCTCGTCCCGGACCAGTGCCACCCTCTGTGTGTCGCTGCCGCCTGTTTCACGACAGACCGCATAAAATCCATCCACCAGCGGATTTCCCTGAAAATCCAGTGTGATCCTGAATGTCGCACTTCCCGTATCCGGGTCATAGGAGTCCAGGACAAGCTGGTTGCGGGCGACGTCATGGTATCTCTCGATCAGAGCTTCCGACATGACATCCGTTTTTTCCAGCCTCTCCAGGAGTGCGGACCGAAGCTTCATATTGGCGTCAAGCTCCGTGTCCCCACACTCCTCCACCAGCGTCCTGGTGCCGGAGAACAGATTTGTTCCAAGTCCGAGCCGGTCACCCTCGATCTTCACTCCGAGCGCGGCCAGGGTCGTGGGAAAGTTGTCCAGTGTCGAAAAAAGGCGCCGTTCATCTCCGTTCACAGGCTCTGCCGCAGCGTTCAGATAAGCTGTGTAGGTCTTTCTGCGGTAGCCCTCCGCGATCAGGGGCGTGATCACCCCTGCCATGGTCGGGTGATCCCCTGTCAGGATCACAGTTGTATTTTCATAGAAATCCTGCTCCCGAATCCAGGAGATGAATTCCGCAGCCTGACGGCTGGAACAGGCGACAGCATTTGCGTACTGGTTGTCCTCAACCTCATTCTGGCAGAGCCTGCATTTATAGCCGTGCGGGAAATGTGTGTCCACTGTCAGCATGGTCAGGTTAAAGGGCGTCTCCGGATCCTCCGCGAGCTCCTGCAGTGTCTCTTTTGCATAGGAAAAGAGCTTTTCGTCCTCATAGCCCCAGAATTCCTTATAGTCCTCCGGAATCCACCCCTGCTCGATCGCGTAGGGGTAGTCACGGATCTCGAAATCTCCGTGGTCATGAAAGAAGAGCCGGCGGCCTCCGAATGTCGCGTCCGACCCGCACAGGAAGACCTGCCGGTAGCCCTCCTCCTGCAGAATGTCTCCGATCGTCGTGAGACCCGGGAAAAATGAGTCCTGTGTATCCATATTATTGGTGCCGATCCCAATCCGCAGGGGAAGCCCTGAGGACATCCCGAAGATCGCTCCGGCTGTAAATGTTGTCCCGTAATAGGACAATCCCCCGTTCAGGGCATCGTCTGCACCTGAGAAGTCCTCGTTTTCCATTGCGGCCTTCGTCAGCTCCGGAATCAGGTTCTGCTCCATCCCGCCGCCGGATTCCTGATCGGCAAAAGAGGTTTCAATGGACTCGAGATAAATGAAGATCAGGTTCCGCTTCTTCTCCGGAAACTCCAGCTCTACATCTTTCGGATCCACATAGTGCTCGGCGATGAAATCGTAGTCGCTGTTCTGCGCAGCGATCCACTCACCGATTCCAAGTCCCTGCCAGACCGCCTGGTAGAGCCAGATGCAGCCGAGGAGGGACAGGACCAGGCATCCGATCGTAAAGCCGCGGCGCGCTCTCTCCTTATTTTTGCGGGTCATGAAGATCTGTACAGCGATGTAGATGACGGCCAGGACCAGGACCGGCAGGAGTCCCCTCAGCAGATAGTCGTGGATGATCCCGCTGTCCGTCCCCTCCAGTGGCGCCTGCAGCTGGAATATGATCTCGTTGATGTCCAGGGAATCCCATTTTTGCAGTCCCCAATAGGAGCCGAAG
>CACZIO010000025.1 GCA_902781215.1 uncultured Lachnospiraceae bacterium | reverse complement strand
CAGCATCCGTCCTTTCCCTGTCCAGGCCCGCAAGGGCTTCGGCGGCGGCGACGGCTATGCCTCCGGTTTCCTGTATGGCCTCTTCCACAACTGGGAGATCATCGATTGCCTGGAGTTCGGCTCCGCAGAGGCGTCCATGATGGTCCGCGCCAACAACTGCTCCGACGACCTTCCCAATCCCGAGCAGGTCCATGCCTTCATCAAGGAAGAGAAAGAAAAATACGGCGACATGATCGCGCGCGTATAAAGAACAAGAGTTTCGATCGCGCTTTCCCGCGACAGACGCAGCTTTTGTTTCCATAAGAAAGTGATACCCCCGCCGGAATTTCCGGCGGGGGTATTTTGGCTGGTGTGACGGATACAGTAGATACAAAAAGCCGGTCTCAGGAATCAGGCGGGAATCAGGTTGCTATGTCTTTCGCTTTTTTGTTACAATGGCTAATACTGAATTTTTCAATGGACTGCTTTCCGGCGGATGATGGAAAGGAAATGATAACGTATGAGAAAACTGGCATTGCCGGACGAGCTGCTGCTGCAGGTGCAGAAGCCCGCGCGGTATCTGGGAAATGAAATGCACGCGGTCTACAAGGACAGGGAGATCCCTGTCCGCTTTGCCATGTGCTTTCCGGATGTGTATGAGATCGGCATGTCCCACCTGGGGATCCAGATCCTGTATGAGTTGTTCAACCGGCGGGAGGACACCTGGTGTGAGCGCGTTTTTTCTCCCTGGACGGATATGGACCGGCTGCTGCGGGACCACCACATCCCGCTGTTTGCCCTGGAATCCCAGGATCCGGTGCGGGTCTTTGATTTCCTGGGCTTTACGCTCCAGTTTGAGCTCTGCTATTCCAACATCCTGCAGGTGCTGGACCTGTCCGGGATCCCGCTTCATGCGGCGGACCGGACCGACCGCGACCCGATCGTGATCGGGGGCGGGCCCTGCGCCTACAACCCGGAGCCGGTCGCTCGCTTTTTTGACCTCTTCTATATCGGGGAGGGAGAGACATCCTACGACGAACTGCTGGATCTCTACCGTGACATGAAGGAGCGGGGAGAGGGCAGGAAGGCCTTCCTGCGGGCAGCGGCCCGGGTGCCGGGCATCTATGTGCCGTCCCTGTATGAGGTCAGTTACGGGGAGGACGGGACGATTGCGTCCTTTGGGCCGATTGATTATTTTGAGTCGATCGGGAAAAAAGAAACCGAAGCAGCGCCGCAGCCGCCGATTCCCAGCCGCATCCGCAAGCAGGTGGCGGCGGCCCTGGATGATCCCGCAAAGGCGCCCTATCCGACGAAGCCCCTGATTCCCTTTATCACGGTGACCCAGGACCGGGTGGCTGTGGAACTCCAGCGGGGCTGCATCCGGGGCTGCCGCTTCTGTCAGGCGGGCATGATCTACCGGCCCAACCGGGAGCGGGACCTGTCGACGGTGCAGGCCTACGCGGATTCCATGCTGGACAGCACCGGCCAGGACGACATCCTGCTCAGCTCCCTCAGCTCCAGCGATTACTCCTGCATCCACGAGATCGTGGACTATATCTCCGACCACAGGGAGGCGGACCGGGTCAAGCTCCAGGTACCCTCCCTCCGGATCGATGCCTTTTCCCTGGACCTGATGGCCCGGGTCCAGGATGTGCGGCGGAGCAGCCTGACCTTCGCCCCGGAGGCGGGCTCGCAGCGGCTCCGTGACGTCATCAACAAGGGGCTCACGGAGGAGGAGATCCTGAACGGGGCCCGGGAGGCCTTCCGCGGCGGCTGGAACAAGGTCAAACTCTACTTCATGCTGGGCCTGCCCACGGAGACCGACGAGGACCGTGTGGCCATCTCAGATCTGGCCAACAAGATCTCCGCCGCCTATTACGAGGAGGTTCCCAAAGAGAAGCGGAACGGGCGCTGTCAGATCACGGTCAGCACCTCCTTTTTCGTGCCCAAGGCATTCACTCCCTTCCAGTGGGCGCCCATGTACCGGGCGGGCGATTACCTGGGCTTCGCGGCGACGGTCAACCACGCCATCTACGCCGCCCACAACCACCGCAGCATCCGCTACAGCTGGCACGACGCGCCCATGATCTATCTGGAGGGCGTGCTGGCCCGCGGCGACCGCCGGGTGGCGGACCTGATCGAGGAGGCCTATCGGCTGGGGGCCCTTTTTGACTGCTGGCTGGAGACCTGGGACTATGCCCGCTGGGAACAGGCGGCGGCCAACGTCGGCCTGGATATGGACTTTTTTGCCGTCCGCGAGCGGAAAAAAGAAGAGATCCTGCCCTGGGACTTCATCGACATCGGCGTGCGCAGGGACTTCCTCTGGAGTGAGTGGGAGAAGGCCCACAGGGCGCAGGTTACACCCAACTGCCGCGAAGCCTGCAGCGGCTGCGGCGCGGCGTCCTACGGCTGCGGCGTATGCCTGCGGGACCGGGCGGCGGATCACTTGAAGACAGACCTTAAGGCAGAAAAGTTGTTTGATGAGAAAGCGGCCAAAAGCGTGACTTCGGAACAACTGATCATAAACCGGAAGTCAGAAAAACTGACTCCTGTGGAGGCTGCAGGCGGAATGGGCATAGAGGGCCATCCGCAGCGGACGAAAAAAAAGGAGAAAACCGAAGAAATCCTGGCACAAAAAGCCTCCGTGGAATCGTCAGCGCAGGCTGAAAAAGCCGGAACAGAAAAAGCCGGCACAGAAGAGGAGCCCGGCAGGCTCTGCATGCGCATCCGCATGCGGCTGGCCAAATACGGCCCTATGAAGTATATCGGCCACCTGGAGCTGATGCGGTTTCTGCAGAAGTGTCTGCGGCGGACGGATATTGATGTGCACTATTCGGACGGGATCACCCCCCGCATGATCATGTCGACCGCCATGCCGCTGGGCCTGGGCCTGGAGAGCCGGGGCGAGTATGTCGACATCGAGATCGGGACGCCGGTCAGCACGGCGCACGCCCTGGACCAGCTGCGGCCCCTCATGCCGGAGGGACTGGAGATTCTCGACTTCCGACAGGTCGGCGAAGCTGTCTTCGAGGGCGGCGGCACGGAGAAGAAGCCGGAGAAGGCCATGTCCGTCGTCGCGGCGGCAGAGTATGAGGTGCGTTTCCGCGCTGGCTATAGGCCGCCGGAAAACTGGCAGAAGATCCTTACGGATTTTGTCAGTCAGGAGGAGATTCCCTGGACCAAGGAGACCAAAAAAGGTTTCCGTACCCTGGACATGAAGCCGCTGATCTATGCATTTTCCATTGGGAAGGCTGTGCCGGATCCGGAGCAGGATATGGCTGAAGATATACCTGAAGGGAGTGCAGGAAGCTTTACTGCGGCAACAGGATTTGCGGAGGACGAAACCGGCGGTGATGTGATCCGCATGTGTGTCTGCTCCCGCGTGGGGACCAACCTCCGGCCTGAACAGCTCATCGGAGAGGCCTTCGCCGGGCAGGGGCTGGACCTGCCGGAGGATGCCCTGGAGATCTGCCGCGTGGACCTGCTGGCGGAACAGACCGCAGATGGCGCCTGTGTGCGCCAGGGCGACCGCCGCCGGAGAAAAATCGAGGAGATGGAGCAAATGGAAGAGAAGCCGGAGACTGCCGTCTCGCTCATTTCTCTTGGAGAGATTGGAAGGGTCATATCTCTGTGACCGAAAAGAAAATATATACATATAAAAGCTGCCGGAATCGGAGTACTGCATTGCAATGGCTCCTTCCGGCAGCTTTTCAATTCGTCTTTTTCAGTCAGCTTGAGTATGTATTTTCGGTCGCTATCAATTCGGTTTACAGGCTGATTCAGTTATTTCCGAACAATTTTGCTGAACTGGGTGGAGTAGTACCAGGGCTGGGTGCCGCCGGCGTCCTTGTCGCGGTATTCCCGGGGGGTGCAGCCCATGGTCTCGCGGAAGACCTTGCCGAAATAGCTGGGGGAGCTGAAGCCGCACTCCTCGCTGATCTCGATGATGCTCTTGGAACTGCCGGCCAGGAGGTCGGCGGCCATGGAGAGCCGGGTCTGGTTGAGGTAGACGTTGGGAGAGATATTGAGGCAGCGGGAGAAGCAGCGCGTGCATTCGCGGGTGCTGATGCCGGCGGAGGCGGCGATGTCGTCCAGGGACAGCTTTTCGCCGCAGTGCTCCTTGATAAAGCTGGTCATGGTCTTGACGCGCTCTGTGTCCACGACATTCTGCGGGGCGGCGCCTGCCTGCACGTCCTTTGTATCGATCAGGAGCTGGCGCCAGAAATCGCTGAGCAGGTTGCGGACTTCAAATTCGTAGCCGAAGGGCTCCTCGCGGCTGACCTCCACGGTGCGCAGCACCGCCTCGATCATCTTCAGATGGGGGAGAGAGTCCGGCCTGATCCGCCATACCTGCAGGGCGCTGTTGTGCATGATGGGGAGAAAATATTTTTCCTCGTAGACACTGTTGTACATGCCGGACAGAAAGTGCATGTCAAAGTGGATCGTGTAGTACTCACAGGGCGTCGTGCCGATGGCCGTGCAGGTATGCAGGGTGCCGGCATTGATGAAATTCACGTCCCCCGCGCCGATGATCTGGGTCTTGTCCGGTGTCTGCAGGGAGAGCTCCCCGCGCACAAAATAGTTGATCTCGAACATGTTGTGCCAGTGCCAGGGGACAGACTTGTCCGGCGTGCTGTCAAGCATGGTGGTACTGCACAGATAGGGGAAGGACTCCTTTTTCTGCGGAAACAGTTCCTGTTGTTCTTTTCCGGTGCTGAAGTTGGTCTCGACAACCATGCGGGTTTTATACCTCCTGAAATAGTGTGTACGTAAATTTAGAAGCAAGCTGTAAAATACAACATCTGCCCGCATTGTGCAACATCTTATTTTCCGGAATCCACATCCGGTGGAGTCATACGCTCCTGGATATTTTCCTGGAGTTCCTCAGGTTCGTAGTCCAGGGTCCTGGCCAGAAAACCCTTCTGCCACAGCTGGTCCTCGATCATGTCCAGTACCTTCTCGGACGGGGCCAGGATGGTGTGGTAGTGGTAACCCTCGGTCGTGGAGGACAGGAGGGTGGACTTGCCGCTCCGGATCGATTCCAGAAACTCCTGTACATCGAGCCGGGACCGGATGTCCAGCTCGCCGCGCAGGACGCCGTAGGCTCTGTGGCTGACAAAGACGTCCTTTACGATGGCGCCGCAGTCGACGAAGATGTTCAGCTCGGCTTCGCAGTCCTCACGGGCGTGGTGGACCTTGAAGATGCGCTTGCACATCTGCTCGCGGGACAGGACGTAGCCCTGGCTGGTGGAGAGGATATCCTCGCCCTCCGCGCGCAGGAGCGCGATGTCCGTGACGATCACCTGCCGGCTCACTGAGAGGATCTTCGCCAGGGCGGATCCGGAGACAGGGACAGAGGATTCTGTCAGGATCTTTTTCAATTGTTCTCTTCGTTCGGCTGCTTTCATGCCGGCCTCCTCCAGAGGAAAGAATCTGACAACGGGGCTGCAAACATGTTCATGACTAACAGTTTAGTAGAAAAAAGGAAAAATGAAAACCCCCGCTTTCCTTAAACCGCGGGAATCCCGGGATATTCAGATCACCTCGTAACATGAGAAATCTTTGCATGCATGGGCCGGACTCCGGGCGGGCTTACGGATGCAGGTCCGCCAGGACCACCTCCGGCGGATTGAAAAGCCTGGGGATGGGCGGCGGGGCTGTGTTGGAGAGTCCTCTCGAGATCAGGAGTCTTCCGTGGGGGCCGGTGAAAAGGCCGCCCGTGTACCGGGGCAGGACGCCCTGGCCGGGCGCGTAGAGAGCCTGCCCGAAGAGGCGGATCTGGCCGCCGTGGGCGTGGCCGGCGAGGACCAGGTCGATCCTGCGGTCGATGAGCATGGGCTCCTGCAGGCACCAGTATTCCGGGTGGTGACAGAGGAGGACCTTGTATCCCTGCTGGCGCTCGAAGCGGTCCAGCCATTTTGTCCTTGGCCTGAGTATATAGGCGTCGGTGTGCCGGATCTCATGCGGATAGGGCTCCCCGTCCGCGTGCTTTTTGCGGAAGCGCCGGAAGTCCGTCAGCATGCCGGACGTGAGGCCGCCGATCAGTACGCCGCAGGTCCGCTCGCGGACCCAGCGGTTGTCCAGGATGACAGCGCCGGTAGAGGCCAGGCCCTCCAGGTCGGAGGCGCTGACCACCCACTCGTGGTTGCCCAGGGAGATATAGGTCGGCGCCAGCTTTACACAGCCCTCCAGAAAGGGGAGGATGTTGTGCTGTGTGCGCAGCAGATCGTCGCCCTCGAGCGCGTGGTAGCCCAGGAAGAGGTCCCCGGTCACCGCGATCAGGTCCGGACGGAGCTGTGCGAGGCGCTGCAGGGCCTCGGTGCCGTCCGCATTATGGAGATCGGAGAGGAGCGCGATCCTGCAGGAGAGTCCCGCACGGATCCGCCAGACCCGTGTTCTGATCATAATTGTATCCTCCGGAGGGGAAAAAGCGTGTGGGCGTTCGCAGTACCCGAAAGGGACGGATCCGGCCGGTTTTTTATTGGACCACTGAGAACCGTCCCTGCTGGTTTCCCTGCTTTATTATAGCGTACCATTTTGGAGGAAGGACAGTGACTTTTGTTACATTTATTACCTTTATTATCTGTGCTTTTTCTATGTAATCTGTGCTTTTTGTGTGCTATAATGGTAAAAACGTAAAGCACAGAAATCCGGCACAGGTGCCGGAAGGTAAAACAGGATTCGCTGCGGTTGTATTTTCTGAATCGAGGCAGGCTGGCACAGAATCAGGAAAGGTGGAGGAAATGGGCAGAAAACCTACCATACAAATGATCGCCGAACTGGCGGGTGTATCCAGGGGGACGGTGGACCGTGTGCTGAACAATCGCTCTTATGTCAAGGCGGAGGTGCGGGAGCGCGTCCTGCGGATCGCGAATGAGCAGGGCTATGTGACGCCGCGTGAGGCACACCTGCGGGAACAGCAGGGCGCCAGAAAACCGCTCAGCCTGGGGGTCCTGCTGCCGAGCTGGGGATTCGGTCACCAGTTCCTGGAGGAGGTCCAGACCGGGATCGACGAGGCCAGGCTGGAGCTGGAGGACGCGGATGTGAAGATCATCCAGGTCCAGTGCGACACCGAGCTTCCCGCGGAGGCGGTCCGGCTGCTGCAGAGCCTGCGGGAGCAGGGCGTTCAGGGAATTGCCGTATGCGCGCTGCAGGACCAGCTGATCGAGCAGGAACTGCGCAGAATGAAGGAGGAGGGTATCCCTGTTGTCACCTTTAACACGGACCTGCCGGGCTCCGGCCGGGACCTGTTCGTGGGCGAGGACATCCGGCAGTCGGGGCGGCTGGCGGCACAGATGATGAGCAAATGCGTGCGTCCGGGAGAGCAGATCCTGGTGGCGCTCGGCAATAAGAAATTCGATGGCCACCGTCTGCGCATGGAGGGCTTCGAGGAGCGCATGCGGGAGCTGGGCTTCCCGGAGGAGGATATGTTCTCCGCGGAGACCTTCAATGACTACGGGACGACCCTGCACGAGGTGAGCGAGGCGATCCGGCTTCACCCGCAGCTGCGCGGGATCTACATGGCCAACCTCAGTGTGACCGCCTGCGCGGAGGTCGTGCGTGCTTATAATAAGAAGGGAGAGATCCATGTGATCTGCCACGATATCAATGCGGGGATCCGCCAGCTGATGCGGGACGGCTACATCGATTTTACCATCCCGCAGGATTTCGTGAGGCAGGGCAGGGAACCGCTGATCTGGCTGACCAATCACCTGCGCAGCAAGGTCCTGCCGGATTCGGGCAGGTTTGACACCCTGCAGATCCTGTGTGCGGAGAATATTTAAAAAAGGCAAAAAAGGAATGTTCCGGACAGCACAAACAGCAAGAAAATGCAACTGTGCAATGCACACAAAATTCGCAAACCTTTTTTGTTAGTTTTTTTGAATTGATTTTTCATATGTCATAGTGTAATATGTGCATAGCACAGAAAACCGAAAAGTGCACATGAATCCGATAAGGAGTGCACAAAATACAGTAGATAAGTGCAATTCCAATGATACGCATTCAATTGTGATGGAGGATGATGAAAATGAAGAGATCTGCTTGTATCGATGCGCTGTATCAGGAGATTCCTTTCCTGGACAGATTCCAGGCGGCGAAGGATGACGGATTTGACGCAGTTGAGTTCTGGGGCTGGCCCGAGAAGGACCTGAACGCTGTCAAAGAGGCGGCGGAGAAGGCGGGCATTCCGATCTGTGGTTTCAACGGTGACGCCGACCTGTCCCTGATCGATCCCGAGCAGACAGAAGCTTATATGGAGTATCTGGAGAAGTCCTGCGAGACAGCGAAGTTCCTGAACGCTCCCTGCGTGACCATCCACTCCAACGGCCTGGGCGACGGCGGTATCGTCATCAACCACTATGACAACCTGTCCGACACCGTCAAGACCTGCACCATGTTCCGCAACCTCGAGAAGTGTGCGGCGCTGGCAGAGAAGACCGGGATCCAGATGAACCTGGAAGGCCTGAACATCACCACCGACCACGTCGGCAACTACCTCAAGTACACCAGCGACGCAGCCGAGATGATCCGCCTGATCGGCTCTCCCAAGCTGAAGGTCCTCTATGACGCATACCACATGCAGATCAACGAGGGCTGCATCTGCGACACGATCAAGAACTTCGGCGACACCTTCGGCCATGTCCACATCGCGGACGCGCCTGGCCGCCACGAGCCCGGCACCGGCGAGATCTACTATCCCAGGGTGTACAGGGCGCTCGAGGAGATCGGCTACACCGGCTATGTCGGCTACGAACTCTTCCCGCTGACCACAACCGCGGAGGCCGTCAAGGCAATCATGACCATCGTGTAAGTTTCGGCATTTTGCATACAATGCGAGCTGATAATTTTTTCCTTTATTCATTGAATTTCACAAAAAATAGGTTTGAAATTGTGGTCTGTTTGTGAAATAATATCAGGGGTAACTGGTAACGTTGTGTTATTTACAAGATAGGAGGATGTAACTATGAAGAAAAGGTTATTTGCGGCCCTGCTCGCAGGTGCAGTCGCAGTCTCCATGGTAGCCTGCGGCGGCTCCGGCAGCGGAAGCTCCAGCTCCAGCAGCGCTCCGGCGGCTGATGCTGCAGCGACAGGCGAGGCAGCAGCTCCGGCAGAGGCAGGAGACGGCGAGTACAAGATCGACGTCATCTGCAAGACTCTGTCTTCCGAGTACTGGACCTACATTCAGGCAGGCGCTGAGGCGTATGCCAAGGAGCACCCCGGCGTGACCGTCGATGTCAAGGGCCCGCCTTCGGAGACTTCTTATGACGAGCAGATGAACATGATCCAGACCGATCTGGGGTCCGGCGCTTACGACGGATACATCATCGCTCCCCTGCAGGCCGACACAGTCAAGACTCTGATCGCCGGCACGGACAAGCCCATCATGGCACTCGATTCCAGAATCGATGCCCCCGAAGTCATCTCCTTCATCGGAACCGGTAACGAAGAGGCCGCAAAGGCCGGCGCTGCCGCAGCAGTCGAGGCCGCAAAGGCTGCAGGCTGGAAAGAGATCAAGTGCATCGAGATCGCAGGCGTCCAGGGTGACGGCACCAACACCGCCCGTATGAACGGCTACATTGCAGGTATCGAGGAGAATGGCGGCGACTTCCTTGAGGACGAAGTGCAGTATGCAGATGCTGTCGCTGACAAGGCTGTTACCTGCATGGAAGGTATCATGTCGAATCACCCTGAAGGAGTCGCAATCATTTGCGCGAACAACGACGACATGGCTCTGGCAGCCGCGAACAAGGCAGCTGAGCTCGGTCTGGAAGGCTACAAGAACACCATCTTCCTTGGCTTTGACGGCCAGATCCCTGCCGCACAGGCGATCCTGGATGGCAAGATGACCATGTCCACCGCTCAGAACCCTTACAACATGGCCTACAAGGCTGTTGAGACCATGGTCGCATACCTGAACGGCGAGCAGGTTGATCCCGTTGTTGATTCCGGTTACACCATCATCACCAAGGACAACGCTCAGGAGCACATCGACACTCTGAACAGCTACGGCAAATAATTGAGTCTGTTTCGGACTTTCGGGCAGATCGTGTGAATGCATGACAACTGTTTCGAAGCATAAAGGGGACAGATCAGAAGTTTAATCTGAAGGAAACAGTCGGCTCATGACAATTCGTGTGCCGGCGGGCAAGTCCTGAAGAAACATCCTGGGTTATCAGGAAACGAATGGACTCTTCATCGGACTTTCGAAGACCGGTGAAGAGTCCGTTTTTATGTACGGGATCAATTACAGGATAGAAAGGAATATCTCCTTATGAGCGAATATATTGTGGAATTGAAAAATTGCACAAAGATATTTCCGGGTGTCAAGGCACTTGACAAGATGCAGCTCTCCGTCAAGCCGGGCGAGATCCTCGGCCTGATCGGTGAGAACGGCGCAGGCAAGTCGACCCTGATCAAGGTGCTCACCGGCGTTCATAAACCGGATGAGGGTGAGATCTACGTCGACGGTCAGCAGATGACCTTCCACAACCCGAATGACTCGGCGGCGGCGGGTATCGCGTGCGTCTACCAGGAGCTGAACATCGAGAAGCTCCTGAGTATCACGGACAATATCTTTATCAACAAATGGAAAAAAGGTCCGGGCGGACTCCTGGACTACGGATACATGCACAAGAGAGCGAAGGAAGTCATGGCCTCCCTCGGCCAGGACGTCGACCCGACCAAGCCGGCCGGCACCTTCGGTATGGGCGTGCAGCAGATGATCGAGATCGCCAAGGCGGTCCTGATCGACGCGAAGATGATCATCATGGATGAGCCGACCTCCTCCCTGGGCGAGAAGGAAGTCGAGCAGCTGATGAAGACCTGCCGCGACCTCAAGGGCAGAGGCATCGGCATCGTCTTCGTCTCCCACAAACTGGAAGAGCTCTTCGAGCTGTGTGACCGCGTGGAGGTCATCCGCGACGGCCAGTACATTGACACAAGGGACATCAAGGACTGGGACAACGACTCCCTGATCGCGGCCATGGTCGGCCGCTCCCTGGACAACCTCTTCCCCAAGGAATTCGGCACAAAGGGCGAAGTTGCTCTCAAGGTCGAGCACCTGGAGGAGGGCGGCGTCCTGCACGATGTCAGCTTCGAAGCATACCGCGGACAGGTCCTGGGCTTTGCAGGCCTCGTCGGCGCGGGCCGCACAGAGACCATGCGCGCCATCTTCGGCGCGGATCCCATTGACGGCGGCAAGATCTACATTGACGGAAAAGAAGTGACGATCAAGAATCCCAAACAGGCCATCGCGGCAGGCATCGCCTTCCTCACCGAGGACCGCAAGGGCCAGGGTCTGGTACTGGCGGAGTCCATCCGCAACAACCTGATCCTCGCCAACCTCAAGGGCTTCTGCGACGGCATCTTCCTCAACCAGAAGCGCATCGTTGAAAAGGGTACGGAGAACATCGAATCCCTGAAGATCAAGACACCTTCCATCGACGAGATCGTCGGCCAGCTGTCCGGCGGTAACCAGCAGAAGGTCGTCATCGGCAAGTGGGTCAACACAGACGCGGAGATCTACATCTTCGACGAGCCGACCCGCGGTATCGACGTCGGCGCCAAGATCGAGGTCTACAATGTTATGAACCGCCTGGTCAAGGAAGGCAAGTGCGTCATCATGGTCTCCTCCGAAATGCCGGAGATCCTGGGCATGTCCGACCGCGTGGTCGTCATGCGCGAAGGCGTTGTCAAGGCCGTCGTTGACCGCGACAGCAAGCACTTCAACCAGGAGAGCCTCATGAAGGCAGCCTGGGGTGGTACATTAGACGATTGATCTGATGATCACCGTCAGATATTACGTTTTCAACGCGCAACGCGCGGCCAATTTGTTGGAGGAATACATTCATGAAAAATAGTAAATTAGGCGGTCTGTCGTCCTATCTGGGCACACTCGGCGCTCTGCTGATCCTCTGTGTGGTCCTGACCATCGCCAGCCCGAACTTCATGACCTATAGCAACATCATGTCTGTCCTGAAGCAGACATCCTTCACCGCTCTGCTGTCCACCGGTATGCTGCTCTGCCTGATCACAGCCGGTATCGACCTCTCCGTCGGTGCGAACGCGACCTTCTGCGCCTGCATCCTCGGTATGCTGGTCAAGGGCGGCATGACCAACCCCGTCATCCTGATCATCATCGCCCTGGTCGCCGGCACCTGCATCGGTCTGATCAACGGTACTCTGCTGACCAGACTGCACCTGCCTCACCCCTTCGTATCCACCCTTGGTATGAAGAACTTCCTCTGGGGCGCAGCTCTGCTGGTCACCGGCTCCCAGATGATCTCCGGTTTCCCGAACGGCGTCATGGCACTGGGCTCCGCCACCATCGGCGGCTTCCCCGTCAGCTTCATCGTCGTTGTCATCATCTACGTCATCATGCACATCGTCCTGACCCGCACGGCACTGGGCCGCTCCATCTACTGCGCAGGCGGTAACATGGAGGCAACCCGCCTGTCCGGTATCGACGCAGCCAACGTCCTGACCTTCTGCTATGCCCTGTCCGGCTTCATGGCAGCCATCGCAGGTCTCGTCTCCGTCGGCCGTTCCGGTATCTGCAACGGCGCGAACGCGATCCAGCCCTACGATACAGACGCCATCGCATCCTGCGTCATCGGCGGCGCATCCTTCATGGGTGGTAAAGGTACCATGTTCGGTACCATCATCGGTGCCCTGGTCATCGCTACCCTGCGTAACGGCTTCACCCTTCTGTCCGTTGACTCCGCAGTCCAGAACATGGTCCTGGGTCTCGTTATCATCGGCGCCGTCCTGCTCGACGTCACACGTGAGAGCATGGCAGCGAAGGCTCGCCGTAAAGAGGCAGCAGCAAAGGCCGCTTAACAGCGTCCATTGCCAAAGGCCGCCTGACGGCGTCCATTGCCAAAGGCCGCATAATGGCCGGCTCGCCATGGCTGATTTTCGCAGGAAAGCAATATCAGCCATTGTGAAAAACGGGATATATATTATCCTATTGTGTAAGGGTAACTATTCCGCTTTTTCCGGAGCGAAGCGCTCCGTGGTCAGACATCTTCGAAGCTTCGGGGAAAGCGGAGTTATAAAATCTTCTTTCTTTGATACATATGGACCGGGTTCCCCGAAAATGGATCGGACAAGCGGACATGGACCGGATCACAGGGAGATATGTATCAGAAATCTTTTTTCAGGAGGAAAAAATGGGCAAGAAACTTAGAATCGGTCTTCTGGGCGCAGGTCGTATCGGCAACCTGCACGGCACAAACATCCAGAACTTTGTTCCGGACGCTGAAGTAGTGATCGTAGCTGATCCTTTCATGAACGAGAAGATGGAAGAGTGGGCAAAGAGCATCGGCATCGCCCGCACATCCAAGGATCCCGAGGATGTCTTCTCTGCTGACGACGTGGATGCAGTTTTCATCTGCTCCTCCACCAACACACACGCTGAGTTCATGATCCGCGCTGCCAAGGCCGGCAAGCACATCTTCTGCGAGAAGCCCATCGATACAGAAGTCGCCAAGATCAAAGAGGCTCTGGCTGAGGTCGAGAAGGCCGGCGTCAAGCTCCAGGTCGGTTTCGTCCGCCGCTTTGACAGAAGCCACAAGGCTGTCCGTGACGTCGTCGCTTCCGGCAAGCTCGGCAAGCCCTATGTCGTCAAGGTCTGCTCCCGCGATCCCGCAGGCCCGCCCATGTCTTATGTCGCTGTTTCCGGCGGTATCTTCACCGACATGATGATCCACGACTTTGATATGGTCCGCTATCTGTCCGGCAGCGATGTTGTGGAAGTTTCCGCAACCGGCGCAGTCCTGACCGATCCCGGCTATGCAGAGTACGACGATGTCGACACTGCCATCGTTACCCTGAAATTCGCGAACGGCGCCATCGGTGTCATCGACAACTGCCGCCAGGCTCCTTACGGCTACGACCAGAGAGTCGAAGTCCTCTGCGAGAAGGGCGCTGTCCAGGATAACAACCACCTCGAGAACGAGGCTTTCATCAGCACCGCTGAGACCGTTGAGTCCGCAAAGCCCACCTACTTCTTCCTTGAGCGCTACAACGACGCTTTCGTCGCTGAGACCAAGGCTTTCGTAGACGCTGTCCTCAACGACAAGGAAGTCCCTGTCGGCGGCAAGGATGGTCTTGAGCCCGTCCGTATCGCGATCGCTGCCAAGAAGTCCCTCAAGGAAGGCCGTCCCGTCAAGCTTGACGAGATCGAGGCATAATCGGTCTTTCAGAGGACCCGGTATGGCAGGGCCGAACGGTTTTGCCTGCCCGCAAAGAGACAGATGTGTATAAAGCGTAGACATCTGGATCCGGGACAGAATTTACTATAAGACGGTATATACGGGACGTCCCGCAGACAGGCTGTTTGCGGGACGTCTTTTTGCTGTCGAAATGGGTGCCGGTTTGGTGTAAAATAGAACCGGAATTCGCTCTTTTTGAAAAAAACAGGGGCATTTTCGTGACGGCTGCTATAAAAATGGTCATGAAACATAACAGCCGGTTATGACTTGGCCATCTTGCTGCTTCAGCCGCATGAGTCTGCAGAGAAAAGGCAGTTCCGGAAGCTCAGACATGGAAAAATGTGTACTGCAGGAGTTGGATGAGTTGAGCAACAAAGAGGAAAAAAAGCTGCATGTGCAGTGTTTTGTAAAACATGATGCAGAGTGCATTTTTCAAGGAGATCGCGGATGCCCTGCATGTGAGCACCTACTACATGGCGCATGTATTCAAGGACATGAGCGGGTATTCCCCCATGTCCTACCTGCAGAAGAGACGTATCGGAGAGGCGCAGACCCAGCTCATCCACACGGACCGGTCGATCTCGGAGATCGCCTTCAGCCTCGGATATGACGCGCAGAGCCATTTCAACCAGCAGTTTTCACGGCATGTCGGGATGGCGCCGGGAGAGTTCCGCAGACAGTATGTCGTGAGAGAACAGGGAAAATGATTGCTTGCTTTCATTGCAAGAGGGACATAGACACAGCTGAGTAAACGACGGAGGAAAGAGGAAGAATGAGTGGAAGAAGCAGACTGAGATACGGGATGGTCGGCGGCGGTCTCGCCTCCTATATAGGAGATGTGCACAGGCACGCGGCCGGCATGGACGATCTGACGGAGCTGTGCGCGGGATGCTTTTCCCGTCATTTTGAGGCGAGCCTGGAGACGGCGGAGGCCTGGGGGGTCGACAGGGACCGCGTCTATCACGACTACAGGGAAATGGCCGATGCGGAGGCGGCAAGAGAGGACGGGATCGATTTCGTCTCCATCATGACCCCCAACGCCAGCCATTACGAGGCAGCAAAATATTTTATGGAGAGGGGGATCCATGTCATGTGTGACAAGCCCCTGACCCTGACACTGGACCAGGCCCTGGACCTGGAGCGGATCGCAAAGGAAAAAGACCTCCTGGTCGGCGTGACCTACGGCTACACAGGCTATGCGGTGATCCGCCAGGCGCGCGAGATGATCCGGCAGGGCGTGATCGGTGACATCCTCCATGTCCGCGTCCAGCATCCGGAGGACTGGGTGATCGAATCGACGGCGGACGAGAAGCCGGAGGGAGACCTGCCCTGGCGCTTCCAGCCTGAAGCAGTGGGAGAGGCCCTCTGCACGGGCGACCTGGGGACCCACGCGGAGCAGCTTCTGGTTCAGTTCACCGGCCTGCGGATCCGCCGCGTCCTGGCCATGTTTGACACCTATCCGGCCTGGCTCCCCCTGGAGACCAACACCACGGTCCTGCTGGACCTGGGCGACGGGAAGACCGGAGACCTGTGGGCGTCCCAGATCGCCATGGGCAAGACCTGCAGCCCCGCCATTTACGTCATCGGGACGAAGGGGTCCCTGGAATGGGACCACACGCAGCCGGACATCCTGCGGCATACGCCCCGGGGCGGCGCCACGCAGCTTCTGGAGGCGGGGAAAGGCTATATGACACCGCAGAGCGACCGTCTCAACCGCGTCTCGGCGGGCCATCACGAGGGCTTCTATGAAGCCTTCGGAAATATCTACCGGTCCTATGCGCAGGTCCTGCTCGCCCGGAAAGAGGGGCGGGAGCCGGGGGACTGGACCTTCCCGGACATCCGCGACGGCGTAGACGGGATGCGCTTTGTCCACGCCTGCGTGGAATCCCACAAAAAGGGCAATGTCTGGGTCGAGCTGTAAGCAAAAAAGACAGCCTGGACCCACCGGTCCCGCGGGTAGCAGGCAAAGAGCCGGCAAAAGACCTCCGGTCTCTCATGGCAGTGAAAAAGCAATATGCCGAAATACGCCCGTGCAATAGGCAGCAGTTAATCCTGTAAAACACCTTTTTTTCGAAGGCGGAAAAGCAAGATTTTTAAAGCGGCCGGGAAGAAAAAGAGCTATTATACATACATAAAACACAGGGACGGCAGTCATCACAGGAAACGGATTATTACAGGAAAACGGATTGTTACAGGAACCGGGATTCATTAGTACAAGGTACTGAAAAAACTGGTACAGAAAAAACAAAGGGAAACGGCAGGTGCTGCAGGATACGGTCTGCAGACTGCGGGATGCAGGGTAAAGGTTGCGCGGGTGCGCGGAAAGGAAAAAACATGAAGAAGCTTAAGGTGGGTGTGATTGGAGTCGGACGTCTTGGTTATGAGCATGCATGCATGCAACATCGCGAACCGGGTTCCCGGCATGGAACTGGTAGCGATTTGTGACGGTAATACCGCCCGCGCAAAGGAAGTTGCTGAGGAACTCAATGTAGAAGCAGTCTACGCGGATCCTGCGCAGATGTGCGCCGACCCCAACGTGGAAGCAGTCGCGATCTTTACCAACACAGCTTCCCATGTAGATATGATCAAGATCGCCATGGAGGCAGGCAAGCACGTCTTCTGCGAGAAGCCTCTGGCCGAGAACGTGGAGAAGTGCCTCAAGGCCGAGGAGATCATCAAGGCCCATCCCAACCAGGTCTTCATGCTGGGCTTCATGCGCCGCTTTGACAAGTCCTACAGGATCGGCGCGACCCCTTCCTCCTCCCTGGTGGAGGTCCTCAGTGAGCACGGCGTCTGCCACGAGTGCTATCAGGACTTCGTCAGCCGCTGGCACGATGCCTACATCACCGAGATGGAAGTCTTCTGTGACTATGTGGCGAAGGGAGAGGCCGCTGAGCCCAACGTCTACGACGGCACCAAGGCCACCAGAGTCGCCTACGCCTGCAAGGAGTCCTTCCTGAAGAACGAGCTGCTCACCCTGGATTGAACGAGATCATCGATCGTATCAGAGAAACCGCCGGCATGAAAGAGCAGGAATCCTGACAGAGGGCTGTACAGTCGAAATGGCTGTACAGCCCACTTTTTGCGTGCGCACGCACCGGCCTTGGCTGACTGCTTGTAGCTTTTATGTCAAACTACCTTGTGCAATGCGTGCAAATCATGTATAATAAGCGTGAAAAATAAAAATGCACGCACGAGAGGGTATAAGGATGGCAGTGACAGTGCAGCAGATCGCTGATGCGACGGGCGTTTCGAGAGGGACCGTGGACCGCGCCTTAAATAACCGGGGCAGGGTGGATCCCGAAGTAGCTGAGAGGATCCGCCGGACTGCGGAGGAGATGGGCTATGTGAAAAAGCCCAGAAAAACAAACGGAAAGAGAAAATCCTGCCGGATCGGGATCGTGACCCAGCTGGCCGGGGCTTCTTTCATGCGGGAGATCAACCGCGGGATCCGGGAGGCGGCAGAGGAACTCAGGGACCGGGACGTCGAGGTACTTGTCCGCGAGAGTCTCTCCGTGGATGAAAAAGAGCAGGTCGACGCGATCGAGGAGCTCCGCAAAGAGGGGATCGACGGGCTGGCCGTCATGCCCGTGGATGCCGAGAGCGTCCGGGAGAAGATCAACGAGCTGATCGACGACGGCATTCCGGTCGTGACATTTAATTCGGATATCGTCGGGACGAGGCGCCGCTGCTTTGTGGGCATGGACAATGTCAAGAGCGGCAGGACCGCCGCAGGCCTCATGAAGATGCTGACCGGGGGTCAGGGAAAGGTCCTTGTGATCACCGGCTACTTTACCAACCACGTCAACATCTCCCGCCTCGCCGGTTTTGTGGAGGAGATCAAGGCCTCCTGCCCGGGCATTGAGATCGTGGGTGTGCAGGGAAGCTTTGATGACGCCGCCGAGGTGGAAAAGATCGTCGTGAACACGATGCGCACGATCCCGGATCTGGACGGGATCCTGCAGGTCTCCGGAGGCCAGGAGGGGATACGCGCTGCCTTCGAGGCGCTCGGAGTGGAGAAGAGACCGCATGTCATCATCTACGACCAGACGCCGAAAAATGAAAAGGTGCTCCGGGAGGACGTGGCAGACTTCCTGATCGACCAGAATGGCTATGTGCAGGGATACCGGCCGCCCCACATCCTCGCCGATATCATCCAGAAAAACCAGTTCCCTGAACAGGAGCAGATCCTGACGGACATCACGATCAGGACCAAGTACAACCTGTGACACCGCCTGTGCCGGGCTTTTGAAAAAACACCGGCGCATGCTCATGACTTCAAATCATATGAAGTGCCCCCCTGTCGTGTGAGGCTTCACCATGTGCGGCGCACATGCGGTGTGTGCGAATCACACACCAAAAAACGGAATAAAACAGACGAAAATGCACGCAATTACTGCGTGCATTTTGCTTTTCATGCATGCTGTACAGGAAAGAAGCGGGATGTCTGGGCTCAATGGATGGCAACTGTGCCGGCAATCAGCGAGAATTTATTCATATCAGCAGTAAAAGCCTGAAAGTTGCACAAAACAAACACTTTTGAATTGTGCATTATGGAGAAAAAGAAAAGTTTTTGATTTAGGGGTTGCACGCAACATAGATGCGTGCTATTCTAAATGCACAAAGAACAAAGCAAATAAAGCACGCACAAAGCACGCGCGATTTTTTTTGCGGAAACTCGATGGATGTGGTAAACTATTAAACAGCAAAATTTTGTATTTCTTTAATGAGAAAGGGGTAAAAAGATGTCTAAGTTAAACGAAATGGTTGCAACCTTCCCGCAGACTGAGTTCTGGAATGACTCCTGCAGCTGCAAGGAGCTGGCCTACGCGATCGAGAACGGCGGTTCCGGTGCCACCACCAACCCTGTTATCGTCGGCAACGTTCTGAAGAAAGAGCTCCCTGACTGGGAAGATACCATCAAGCAGGTCATCGCTGAGAATCCTACATGGACTGAGGATGATGTCGCATGGGATATCATCGGCAAGCTCGGCACCAAGGCTTCCAAGCTTCTCCTTCCTATGTTCGAGGAGTCCCATGGTCAGAAGGGCCGCATCTCCTTCCAGACCAATGCCAAGTACTACTGCAACAAGGATCTCATGGTTGAGCAGGCCTGCAAGCTCGCAGCTCTGGTTCCCAACAGCCAGATCAAGGCTCCTACCTCCAAGGCAGGCGTCGAGGCTTTCGAAGAGCTGACCTATCGCGGAGTCTCCATCAACGCAACCGTTTCCTTTACCTGCGCACAGGCAGTCGCAGTCGGTGAGGCAGTTGAGCGCGGTCTCAAGAGAAGAGAGGCTGAAGGCCTTGATATCTCCTGGATGCACCCCGTCTGCACCATCATGATCGGCCGTACCGATGATTACCTCAAGAACGTTGTCAAGGCAAGCGATATCTGCGTCCCCGCAGAGGCTCTTGATCTGGCAGGTGTTGCTGTTATGAAGAACGCCTACAGGATCTACAAGGAGAGAGGCTTCCGCACCACTCTGCTGACCGCTGCTTACAGAAACTATCACCACTATGTTGATTTCCTCGGCGGCGACATCATCTTCACCATCACCTCTGACTGGCAGAGGAAGTTCGCGAACTGCGACTGGATCGAGATGAAGAACAACATGGACACTCCCGTTGATGAGTTCTATCTCAACTGCCTCAAGCAGATCCCTGAGTTCATCCAGGCTTACGAGCCCGACGGCCTCAAGCCCGAGGAGTTCCAGCACTATGGTGCTTTCCTTGCAACCATGAAGCAGTTCCTGGGCGGCTATGACAGCCTTGTCCAGCTGATCCGCGGCTACATGATCGTATAATCAGTCATTGCGGACAGTTTCCTTAAAAAATGAGCAGAGGATGCGCAATGCCATCTGAGCATGGACATTTGCGGTGAGCGCGGCGCAGCCTTGCACTTCAGACTTAAAGTATGAGTTACCACGGCCTCACGGATGACATAACTGAAAATGCATCCGTGAGGCATTGGCGCAAAAAGCGCCGCAGCCATCCACCATTTTTCTGTAATAGTTCAAAAGGGAAGGTAATTATATGGAAAAAACAGTCAGACTGACAACCGCGCAGGCGATCGTGCGGTTCCTCGATAATCAGTATGTATCCATGGACGGCGAAGAGACCAAGTTCGTCGAGGATTTCTTCACTATTTTCGGACACGGCATCGCAGTCGGCCTCGGCGAGGCGCTCGACCGCAATCCCGGCGGCATCCACGTCATGCAGGGCCGCAACGAGCAGGGTATGTGCCACGCCGCAACCGCTTTTGCCAAGCAGAATGACCGCAAGAAGATCATCCCCTGCGCCGCATCCGTAGGCCCCGGCTCCGCCAACATGGTCGTCGCATGCGCGACCGCGACCGTCAACAACATCCCGCTGCTGGTATTCCCTGCGGATACATTCGCTTCCAGACAGCCCGATCCCGTGCTGCAGCAGCTTGAGCAGTCCAACAGCCTGGCAACGACCACCAATGATGCTTTCAAGCCCGTCGTCAAGTACTGGGACCGCATCCAGAGGCCTGAGCAGCTCATGAGCGCCATGATCAACGCCATGCGTGTCCTCACGGATCCCGCCGAGACCGGCGCGGTCTCCATCGGGCTTCCTCAGGACGTCGAGGGCGAGTACTACGATTATCCCGAGTCCTTCTTCAAGAAGAGAGTTCACCGCATCACCCGTCCTGTCGCTGTGCAGGAGGAGCTGGAAGATGTCGCTGCAGAGATCATGGCTTCCAAGAAGCCCCTCATCATCGTCGGCGGCGGTGTCCGCTACTCCCTGGCCGGTGAGGTCGTCGAGAACTTCTGCGAAGAGTTCGGCATTCCTTTCGGCGAGTCCCAGGGCGGAAAGAGCGCCTGCAAGTCCAGCCATCCCTACTGCCTGGGCGGCATCGGCGTGACCGGCACCTCCGCTGCCAACAAGCTGGCCAAGGACGCTGACTGCATCATCGCGATCGGCACCAGGATGAGCGACTTCACCACCAGTTCCAAGTGGCTGTTCCAGAAGGAAGGCGTCCGTTTCGTCTCCATCAACAACAGCCGTTACCACGCCTACAAGTTCGACGCTGTCAAGGCTGTCGGCGACGCCAAGGTCACTGTCCAGGCCCTCGCTGAGATCCTGCGCGCAAAGGGCTACAAGAGCGCCTACACCAACGAGATCGCGGATGCCAAGGCAGAGTGGGATGCAGAGCTGGAGCGCCTGGGCGGCATCGTCTGCACCGGCGAGGATTTCGAGCCCATCATCAAGGCAAGAGATCCCAGAACTGTTCCGGAATTCTATCGCCTCTACGGCACATCCCTGACCCAGACGGCAGCGCTGGCAACCCTGCGCGCCTGCATGGGCCCCGATGATATCGTCATCACTGCCGGCGGTTCCCTTCCCAGCTGCATGCAGCGTGTCTGGAAGACCGACAAGCGCGGCGGCTACCATGTCGAGTACGGCTACAGCTGCATGGGTTATGAAGTCGGTGCCTCCCTCGGCGTCAAGATGGCAGAGCCCGATGTCGAAGAGTACACCTGCATCGGCGATTCCGGTTTCCAGATGCTCAATTCCGAGCTGGGCACCATCATGCAGGAGCGCCGCAAGACCAACATCCTGGTCTTCGACAACTGCGGTTTCGGCTGCATCAACAACCTGGAAATGACCCACGGTATCGGCTCCATCGCGACCGAGTTCCGTTACACCGACGGCAAGAAGCCCTGCGGAGATCTGGTTCCCACAGATTACACCAAGATCGGCGAAGCCTACGGCATGAAGACCTACCGCTGCACCAGCGTCGAGGAGCTGCGCGATGCACTCCTTGATTCCAAGAAGCAGACCGTGGCCTGCCTGTTCGACCTCAAGGTCGTTCCGAAGACCATGACTGACGGCTATGGCTCCTGGTGGAATGTCGGTATGGCAATGGTCTCCGACAGCGAGAGCGTCCGCGAGGCGGCTCAGGAAGTCCTCGACCGCAGAGCGGAAGCCAGAAAGTATTGATCGCACAGGCATTGATCTCATCAGTGCGCATCGGCTGACTGGCACCATCACTCAGACACAGCGGATCCGACCGGCCTGCAGGCCGCGGCCAGCCGCGTGACTACAGCCGACAGATCATAGCTGAATATCCTGTCCCCGCCGGCTCACCAGAACCGGCGGGGCAGAGGTATAGAAGAAACTAGGATAGAATCGAATCAAAAAAGGATCGAATCAAAAATGGTAGAAAAGAAATTATTCGGATATCCCACCTTCGACGAGAACGGTGAGGAGATCCTCTCCACCTATGACAACGAGTACCGCGACATGCTGATGGACGTCCGTGTCTACCGCATGGCAGCCGGCAGCACCAGGGAGTTCTGCAGAGAGGGCGAGGAGATCGCTGTCCTGCTTCTCTCCGGTGAGGTCACCTTCAAGTGGGCAGAGGGCGAGAAGACCGTCTCCAGAAAAGACGTCTTCACAGAAGGCCCCTGGGCGCTCCATGTCTCCGGCGGCAACAAGATCACCGTGACCGCTGTGAAGGACACCGAGATCCTTGTCCAGTGCACACAGAACGAGAAGTCCTTCGCTTCCCGTCTCTACTCCCCCGAGGATGCTCCGTGGGCATACTCCGGCGCCAAGGGCAAGTTCGGCGACACCGCCAACCGCCAGGTCAACACCATCTTCGATCACGACATCTGCCCTGAGTCCAACATGGTCCTCGGCGAGGTCATGAACGACCGCGGCAACTGGTCCGGATATCTGCCTCACAGACATCCCCAGCCCGAGCTCTACTACTTCAAGTTCGACCGTCCGGAAGGTTTCGGCGCCAGCTTCGTCGGCGACGATGTCTTCAAGAGCGTGGACAACAGCTTCTCCGCCATCCCCGGCGGCAGGCTCCATCCCCAGTCCGCAGCCCCCGGCTATCTGATGTACACATGCTGGATGATCCGTCATCTGCCCGGCAACCCCTGGCTGCAGACGGACCGCTGCGAGGACGACGCCTATGTATGGCTGCACGATGCCAAGATCGTGAACCAGCCCTGGTAAATACAAATATCATTATTTAAGGAGGGTAGCATGGCAATTCTGAACAAAGATAAGGTGAAACTGGGTATCGCCCCCATCGGCTGGACCAACGACGATATGCCTGAGCTGGGCAAGGAGAACACCTTCCAGCAGACCATCAGCGAGATGGCACTCGCAGGCTTCAAGGGAAGCGAAGTCGGCAGCCACTATCCGACCGACAAGGAAGAGCTCAAGAAGGCTCTGGACCTTCGCGGCATGGTCATCTGCAACCAGTGGTTCTCTTCCTTCCTGCTGACACAGCCCTACGAGGAAGTCGAGAAGGCTTTCGTCAAGCAGTGCGAGTTCCTGCACTATGTCGGCGCCCGCGTCATCGGCGCTTCCGAACAGAGCTACAGCATCCAGGGCAAGCCCCAGCCCATCCTTGAGGGCAAGTATGTCATGAACGACGACGAGTGGGAGACCCTGACCAAGGGCCTGAGCAAACTCGGCAGAGTCGCGAAGGACATGGACATGACCCTCACCTTCCATCACCACATGGGCACTGTTGTCCAGACCGAGGAAGAGATCGACCGCTTCATGGATATGGTGGATCCCAACTACGTATACCTTCTGTTCGACAGCGGCCACTGCAGCTATGCGGACATTGACCCCGTCAAGGTCCTCGGCAAGTACATCAACCGCACACGCCACATCCACCTCAAGGACCTTCGCCGCAGCGTCGTCGCTGAGGCCCGCGCCAACAAGTGGAGCTTCCTCGAAGGCGTCCGCAAGGGTACCTTCACGGTTCCCGGCGACGGTGATGTCGATTTCGAGCCCATCTTCCAGATCATCCAGGATGCGGATTACGAAGGCTGGGTCGTCGTCGAGGCAGAGCAGGATCCCGCACTGGCGAATCCGTTCGAGTATGCCCTGAAGGCAAGAAAGTACATCGCGGAGCACACCGGCCTTTAATTTGTAAAAAGCACAACGCGGAGCACACCGGTCTTTCATCCGGAACTTGAAAAAAATTTAAATAAATCGCATGCCGGGGAAAACATATCACTTCTCCGGCATGCCGGGATAAAACAGGACGCGAGGGGCGCCGGTAAGGGCGCTTCGAAAGGAGTACTTTATAATGGCAAGAAATTTTGTTATTCCCTCTCAGATCTACACTGGTGAGAATTCCCTCAATGAGGCAGCTGCCTCCATCTGCGCACTCGGCAAGAAGGCCCTGCTGGTCACCGATCCCATGATGATCCAGCTCGGCAACGCAGGCAAGGTTGAGGATATGTTCAAGAGCCAGGGCATGGCTTACGCGATCTTCTCCGACATCACCGGCGAGCCCACCGACAAGATGGTCGAGGCTGCTGTTGAGATGTATAAGGCAGAAGGCTGTGACTTCATGGTCGCTCTGGGCGGCGGCAGCTGCATCGACACCATGAAGGCATGCGCAGTCGTGGCAGCAGGCGGCGGCAAGATCGCTGACTACATGGGCAAGCCCCTCGAGGTCGACGTAGCTCCCATGTGCGCGATCCCCACAACTGCAGGCACCGGCTCCGAGGCAACACAGACCACCATCATCGCTGACACTGAGAAGCAGGTCAAGATGAACCTGATCGGCAAGAGCATCGTTCCCGTTCTCGCAGTCATCGATCCTCAGTTCACCATGACAGCTCCCAAGTTCGTCACTGCCAACACCGGCCTTGACGCTCTGTGCCACTGCTTCGAGGGTTACACCTCCAGAAAGGCTCAGCCTCTGTCCGATACCTTCGGCCTGTCCGCAGTCAAGCGCATCTGCGCAAATCTGCCAACCTGCTATCACGACGGCACAAATATGGAAGCGAGAGTCCAGATGTCCATCGCAGCCCTCGAGGCCGGCATCTGCTTCACCAACTCCTCCACGACCCTGATCCACGGCATGAGCCGCCCCATCGGCGCTCTGTTCCACGTTCCTCACGGAACCGCGAACTCCATGCTGATCAAGGTCTGCCTGCCCTTCATGGTTCCCGGCACCTATGAGCGTTTCGGAACCCTCGGCAGAGCCATCGGTGTTGCAACCGAGGCAGACGACGACAAGACCGCAGCTCTGGCCTTCCAGAAGAAGGTCATGGACATGGTCGACGAGCTCGAGATCCCTACCCTCGAGAAGTTCGGCGTTGACAGAGAGAAATTCTTCGCAGCGATCGACAAGATGGCTGACGACGCTCTGGCCAGCGGCAGCCCTCAGACCACACAGCGCATCGCGACCAAGGAAGAGATCGTTGCGATGTACAAGGCTCTCTGGGACTGATCTGACAGCTGTTGACAGCTGTTTCAGCTAAATCGTTTATGTCTGCGCAGCTGTAGCTGCGCAGGCGCATATAAACAGACAAACTCATTTTTTATCCCTTATATAAAAGGCATCCGGTCTTCGGACCGGGTGTCTTTTTATGTGTTGTTTCGCTTCTGCTTTGAGTGTGACACTGCATTTCCGCAGCTGACGGAGCTGTGCTATAATCAGAGCGGAAAGACTCTTTTCAGAACTGGTATTGATCATTTCTTTTTGCTGCAGGAGGAGAGAAAAGTGGGAAAGTATCTCAATCCGGGAAATGAGGCGTTTGCCGAGATTGCAAGGTCCAACTACATAGATAAGACGGCCATGATTGAGCTGATCAACCGGACGATTGGGACCAATACCAAGCTCACCTGTGTCAGCAGGCCTCGCCGCTTCGGCAAATCCTATGCAGCCCAGATGCTGTGCGCCTACTACGACTGCAGTTGTGATTCACATGACCTATTCCGGAACATGGATATTTCCCTGAAGCCGGATTTCGAAAAACATCTGAACAAATATCAGGTGATCTATCTTGATATTTCCGGATTCCTTTCAGATCTAAACAGGGAACACCTTTCTGTTTCAGATGTCACGGTCCGAATTATGGATGAAATCCGTTCAGATCTTGTGCTGGCTTACCCGGAACTTGAAAAGATGCGTGACGTTTCTGATTGTATTCTTGCCTGTGCGCAGAAGACCGGGCGGCAGTTTGTATTTATCATTGACGAGTGGGATGCGGTGATTCGAGAGGCTGCCGGAGATCGTGTAACTCAAAAGGCTTTTCTGAATCTTTTGCGGTCGTGGTTCAAAAACGGAAACTTCACACCCAAAGCAGTGGCCGCAGCCTATATGACGGGCATCCTCCCCATCAAAAAGGATGGATCACAGTCGGCAATCTCTGATTTTATAGAATACCCGATTTTATACCCCGGCGATTTTGCTCCATATACAGGCTTTACAGAATCTGAAGTGATCAGCCTGTGTGACAGAGAAGATGTAGATTATGAGGAGCTCAGATCCTGGTATGACGGGTATGAATTTCCGGAATGCGGGCCTGTCTACAATCCTTTTTCTGTGATGCGTGCGGTCCATAACAAAAAATGCCGTTCCTACTGGCAGAAGACATCAGCTGCGGAATCTCTGCTGACCTACATCAATATGGACTTTGATGGATTGCAGGAAGTTGTGGCGCGACTGATCGCAGGTGAAGAGATCGAAGTCAATACAGATTCGTTTGAAAATGATCTCGAGACATTTAAAAACAAGGATGACGTCCTCACACTGCTGATCCATCTGGGGTATTTGACTTACCATGAGAATGAAGGGACTGTCCGCATCCCCAACGAAGAAATACGGATCGAGTTCCGTCAGATTCTTGGAAGCAGGGATGTGGGAAGCCGATGGATCAGACTGATCCGGAATTCCGAAAAGCTGCTGGCAGAGACGATTGCAGGCGATGAAGCAGCGGTTGCACGTGCCATCACCAAAGTCCGTGATATGGAGTACGCCCCAACCTTCTATAATGATGAGCAGGCCCTCAGATATGTCATTAAGTTTGCCTATATTGCAGCCATTGATAAATATATGAAGGTGGAAGAACTTCCCAGCGGGCATGGAATTGCAGATGTTGTGTATATTCCCCGTCAGAGAACACTTATGCCCGCTCTGCTGGTCGAACTCAAATGGAACCGGTCGGCAGAGGGAGCCATCAAACAGATCCGGAACAGAAACTATCCTGCGGTGTTTCAAAATTACGGCGGAGAGGTTCTCCTGGTTGGGATTAACTACGATCCGGTAAAAAAGGAGCACTCGTGTAAGATAGAAAGAATCCCGGAAGACAGAAACAGTAAAAAGAAAAAACTGTAAATAAGAAATCTTTGAGGTGCGGCGGAAAGACAGCCGCCGCTTCCACATGATTCCACAAGATTTTGCATGACAGAAATCATGTGTCCTTTCATGACAGGCAGATGAGAAGACAACTGACACCCGGAAACGGGGTGGATGTCATTTCATCTGTCTGTCTTTTGTGTTTTGCGTCAGAAACTATATCCGGAGAAACGGAGAAGACTCTTTGGCTTCCGCCAATCGCATCCGGAGTATCAGAGCAGGTCGCTCAGCTTTTTGCCATAGAAGAAATCGTGGACCATCTGATCGAACTCCGCCCACATGGGCAGGGTCTGGCAGGCAGCTGCCCGCGGGCACTTTTCGGCATTTTCCGCCAGGCAGGCGACCGTTGTCATGGAGGAGCTCTCCGTCAGATCCAGGATCTCCCCTACCGTGTAGTCCTCCGGCTTCCGGCACAGTTTGTAGCCTCCGCCCTTGCCGCTGGCACCGCTGACGAGCTTCCCTTTCACCAGGTCCTTGACGATGATCTCCAGGTATTTCTTGGAGATTCCCTGCCGGTCAGCCACTTCTTTCAGCGGAATAAATTTCCCGTCATCATTTTCAGCCAGATCGATCATGACACGGAGCGCATATCGTCCTTTTGTTGAAATCATAGTGTCATCCTCCCTGAAAAATCGTTTTATCCTATTATACTGTGGGCAAATAGGCAAATCAAGAAGGAATCCAAAAATTGCAGGCTGGAGTAGTCGGGTTATGGCTGACAGAAGGGATCCCCAAATGGTCGCATAGGTATTTTGTTGTTTTGCTGTAAGCGGATACCGGCTCCTTCGCCATTCACTTCTCGAGTACTTCCGCGAATGAGAAGATTGGTTCGAAATCGACTATATGCTCTTTATTCCATATTGAGACCGGAACCTTCAGGCCGGCTCCGTGAGGCCCGCCGTAGACTGCGATTGGCCCGTCGTGCTCCAGGTCAAATACGATGATCTGCCTGGCGGGGGGATCTACGATCCAGTATTCACGCACACCTGCTTCGGTATACTTGTAGAGCTTGAGAGTGATGTCCTTTCTCCGGGTGGAGGGGGAGAGAACCTCGACGACAAGGTCCGGAGCTCCATAGACCCTGCCATCGCGAAATTTCTCCCTGTCACATACGACCAGAACGTCGGGCTGGACGACCGTATACTGGTCATTGTCCAGGACAACGTCAACTGGAGAGGCCAGCGGAATGCAGGGGCCTTTGCCTTTTTCAACATGATCCCACAGACTTCTCTGAATCTGAAAGACAATCATCTGGTGGAGTGTTGTGGGGCCGGCCATGTCATAGAAGACCCCATCGATCAGCTCGACACGCTGATCATCGGGAAGGGCCAGATAATCCTTGAGCGTGAAGACGCGGCGGCCATACTGAGGCGCTGTCTCACGTACACACTGAATGTCCGCAGAGTGCGGGAGGAAATAATCGCCTGAGGCGGGATTCGCTGCACTTGCCGCCGGTTTGGCTGTTTCCGGACCTGGCTGGTCTTTGTAAGACTGGTGTTTGTAAGGCTGGTATCTGTTCATGCCATTGCCGGCAGCCCGGCTGCCTGCCTGCTCCGGAGCAGGAGTTTCCAGTGCTCTTGTAAGAGCCTCCACTGTATCGCGCCGCGGCGCTCTTGTCTTTCCTGCAAGGATCCTCTGAAGGGTGCCCAGAGGCACACCGGACAGCTCAGCCAGCTGTTTGTTGGAAAGTCCGCGCTCGATTTTTCTCTTCTTCATTTCCTCGATCGTCATAGCAGTCATCACCTTTCCGCTTTACGCTATCCAGACAAACGGAACGAATGTTTGATATTGCTATTATATATCTGAGAGCCAGCTTTGTCAACCAAATGATTTTAAATTGATTTATAATAAGTTTTAAAACAAATAATATGATGTGTCGCAAGAGAGAATGGTTTGGAAACGATATTTTAGAGGCTCAGATTACCGATTAGATTACCGCAACAACCGGCAGGCCGGTACGTTTAATTGGTTCCAAAGAACGTAAAGAAAGTATCGGAAAACCTTTCAGAGAAAGGAAAAGAAAAAAAGCGAAATAAAACCTATTGACATAGTAGGTTAAAGGAATTATAATCTCCACAGTTGCTCGATTTGATTGAAAACAAGTGAAGAAATAATCGACTTATTTACAGGAAAAAACCGGTTCATTCAACGAAGTGACAGGACCGGCTCACTGGGATGAATAAACGGGTCAGATAAAAAATAACAAAGGAGTTCAGCATGAAAATCTATGCAGACAATGCGGCGACAACAAGAATGAGCAGAACGGCAATCGATGCCATGATTCCCTATATGGAGAATGTCTACGGGAATCCTTCCAGCCTTTATTCAATCGGGCAGGAGGCCAAGGAAGCTCTGGAGGAGGCCCGCGAGAAGGTGGCGGCCGTCATCAACGCAGACCCGAAGGAGATCCTGTTTACCTCCGGCGGGAGCGAGGCCGACAATCAGGCATTACGGTCCGCGGCGGAGATCGGAAAGAGGAAAGGGAAAAAGCACATCATTTCCTCGGCCTTCGAGCATCACGCCATCCTGCATACGCTGCAGCGTCTGGAGAAGGAAGGCTTTGAAGTGACCCTGCTGCCCGTCCATGAGGACGGCCTGGTCCGGGTCGATGAGCTGGAAGCCGCCATTCGCGAGGACACCTGTCTGGTGTCGATCATGACCGCCAACAACGAGATCGGGACGATCCAGCCCATCGCGGAGATCGGAGAGGTATGTCATAAGCACGGCGTCCTCTTCCACACCGATGCGGTGCAGGCGGTGGGCCACCTGCCTATCGATGTCAAGGCCATGCAGATCGATATGCTGTCTGCTTCGGGCCATAAGTTCCACGGCCCCAAGGGCGTCGGCTTCCTCTACGCCAGGAAAGGCATTGCCCTCACCAACCTGATCGAGGGAGGCGCCCAGGAGAAGGGCAAGCGCGCCGGCACCGAGAACGTGCCGGGCATCATGTCCATGGCGGCGGCCCTCCAGGAGGCGGCGGCAAACCTGGAACAGAATGCTGCCCACCAGACAGCACTCCGGGACCGGCTGATCAAAGGCCTGTCGGTAATTCCCCACTCCGCCCTCAACGGCGACGCGCACAGGCGACTTCCCGGCAATGTCAACTTCTGCTTTGAGGGCATCGAGGGAGAATCCCTCCTGCTCCTGCTGGACGACAAGGGCATCAGCGCATCCTCCGGGAGCGCCTGCACCTCCGGATCCCTCGATCCCAGCCACGTCCTCCTCGCCATCGGCCGCGTCCACGACGTCGCCCACGGATCCCTCCGCCTCAGCCTGGGAGAGGAGATCACAGAGGAAGAGGTCGACTACATCGTCCAGTCCGTAAAGGAGGTCGTCGAGTACCTCCGCAGCTTCTCCCCCGTCTGGAGAGACCTCATGGCAGGAAAGACCCCATTCATCCTGCCGTGAGTGAACCGTCAGAACCGTCAGGGACGGATCCAGGTGGTCTTTTACAGGTCGGAGACAGAATCGTCAGGGACGAACCGTCAGGGAGGGATCCAGGTGGTCTTTTTTACAGGAACCGTCCTGTTTGCCGACTTTTGACAATAAACATTCTCCGACCAGGTCGGAAAGATTGATAAAGAAAAAGCAAATTTCAGCCCGGGTATGGAAGAAGCCGGGATATAAAAAGGACATACAAAGGATATTAAATAAACCAGGAGGTTATCATGGCACTCTACAGTGAGAAGGTAATGGATCATTTCCGCAATCCCCGCAATGTCGGCGTCATCGAGGACGCGAACGCGGTCGGAGAGGTCGGCAACGCCAAGTGCGGCGATATCATGAAGATGTATCTCAAGATCGAGGACGACATTGTCGAGGACGTCAAGTTCGAAACATTCGGCTGCGGCAGCGCGATTGCGTCCAGTTCCATGGCGACGGAGCTCATCAAGGGCAAGCCCCTGAGCGAGGCCATGAACCTGACCAACAAGGCCGTGACGGAGGCGCTTGACGGCCTGCCGGCCTACAAGCTCCACTGTTCAGTCCTGGCGGAAGAGGCCATTCAGTCAGCCCTCGAGGACTATTACACGAAGTTTCCTGAGAAGAGGCCGGCGGACTTTGTCAAAAAGCCCGCGCGCGACCCGCACGAGATCGAGGAATAAGATTACAACAGTCCCGAGAGTTGGTCGGGAGAATGGAGATTTAAAAATGAGCGAATACAGATTTGAAACCCTTCAGCTGCACGTGGGCCAGGAACAGGCGGATCCGGCGACCGATTCCCGCGCCGTCCCGATCTATCAGACCACGTCCTATGTCTTCCACAACAGTCAGCACGCGGCGAACCGTTTCGGCCTCGCGGATCCCGGCAATATCTACGGGCGCCTGACCAATTCGACCCAGGATGTCCTGGAAAAGAGGCTGGCAGCGCTCGAGGGCGGCAGCGCGGCCCTGGCCGTGGCCTCCGGCGCGGCGGCGATCACCTACACGATCCAGGCCCTGGCTGCCAACGGCGGACATATTGTAGCCCAGAAGACCATCTACGGCGGCAGCTTCAACCTTCTTTCCCATACCCTGCCCCAGTTCGGCGTGACGACGACCTTCGTCGACGCCCACAATCTGGAGGAGGTCGAGGACGCCATCCAGGACAACACGCGCGCCATCTATCTGGAGACGCTCGGCAACCCCAACAGCGATATTCCGGACATTGACGCGATCGCAGAGATCGCCCACCGGTATGGGCTTCCCCTGGTCATCGATAACACCTTCGGGACCCCCTACCTGATCCGCCCCATCGAACACGGCGCGGACATCGTGGTCCATTCGGCGACCAAGTTCATCGGCGGCCACGGCACGACCCTGGGCGGCATCATCGTCGAATCCGGCAAGTTCGACTGGAAGGCCGGCGGGAAGTTCCCGCAGATCGCAGATCCCAATCCCAGCTATCACGGCATTTCCTTCTACGACGCGGTCGGCCCCGCGGCCTTTGTGACCTACATCCGGGCCATCCTGCTCCGCGACACCGGCGCGGCCATCTCGCCCTTCAACGCCTTCCTGCTCCTGCAGGGCGTGGAGACTCTTTCCCTGCGCCTGGAGCGCCATGCGGAGAACACGAAGAAGGTCGTTGAATACCTCAGCAAGCACCCGCTCGTGGAAAAGGTCAACCATCCCTCCCTTCCGGACCATCCGGACCACGCCCTCTATGAAAAATATTTCCCCAACGGCGGGGCGTCCATCTTTACCTTTGAGATCAAGGGCTGCCAGAAGGAAGCCTGGGAGTTCATTGATCACCTGGAGATCTTCTCGCTCCTGGCCAACGTGGCGGACGTCAAGAGCCTGGTGATACACCCGGCCTCCACTACGCACTCCCAGCTCTCGCCCGCGGAGCTCGTGGATCAGGGCATCCATGCCAACACGATCCGCCTCTCCATCGGCACCGAGCACATCGACGACATCATCGCCGACCTGGAAAAGGGCTTTGCGGCACTGCAGTAAAACGTGACTCTTTTTTCTTCTGAAAGAATGAGTATAATAGAAAAGGTGATTCTCTCCGCAGATCATGGAGCAAGAGGATCGTAATTGCGTCCCGCCAAGCGGAATGAGACGGAACGAGAAGAGAAGAGGATCCCATGCGCAGAAGCGGGCAGAGAAGGTAAGATTTTTTCGCTAAAAGCGGTTGAAAATTCGGAAAGGAAGGACGTACATATGTCAAACATCTATAAAGGAACACTGGGACTGATCGGAAATACACCTCTCGTCGAGGTCGTCAATATTGAAAAGGAGCTGGGCCTGGAGGCAACTGTCTTGGTCAAGCTCGAGTACTTCAACCCCGCAGGCAGCGTCAAGGACAGGATCGCCAAGGCCATGATCGAGGACGCGGAGGAAAAGGGCCTGCTCAAGGAGGGCTCCGTGATCATCGAGCCCACATCCGGCAACACCGGAATCGGACTGGCCTCCATCGCCGCCGCTAAGGGCTACCGCATCATCCTGACCATGCCCGAGACCATGAGCGTGGAGCGCCGCAACATCCTCAAGGCCTACGGCGCCGAGATCGTCCTGACCGAGGGCGCGAAGGGCATGAAGGGCGCCATCGCCAAGGCGGAGGAGCTGGCGCAGGAGATTCCCGGCGGCTATATCCCCGGACAGTTCGTCAACCCCGCCAACCCCGCCATGCACAAGGCGACCACGGGCCCCGAGATCTGGAACGACACCGACGGCAAGGTAGACATCTTTATCGCAGGCGTCGGCACAGGCGGCACCCTGACCGGCACCGGCGAATACCTCAAGGAGAAGAATCCCGATGTGAAGATCGTCGCCCTTGAGCCCGAGGATTCCCCCGTCCTCTCCGAGGGACGTGCGGGAGCCCACAAGATCCAGGGTATCGGCGCCGGCTTCGTACCGGATGTCCTCAACACCAAGGTTTACGACGAGGTCTACAAGGCCACCGGCGATGAGTCCTTCGCGGCTGCCAAGCTCCTGGCCAGGAAGGAAGGCATCTCCGTCGGCATCTCCTCCGGCGCGGCCCTGTCCGGCGCCATCGCCCTCGCAAAGCGCCCGGAGAACAAGGGCAAGGTCATCGTCGCCCTCCTGCCCGACAGCGGCGACAGATATTACTCCACAGCCCTGTTTACGGAGTAAAGGATCCGCGGGAAACCGCCCGGGACCAGCAGGGACGGATCCGGTCGGTACTTTTGAAATGAATCACTTGGGACGTATCTCCGCGGTACATTTTGTACCGCGGAGATACGTCTTTTTGCGCTGTCCGGGAGGGACCACGGGGACGGTTCTCCGGTCCTGCCCGATTCACCGACAGCGGGAGACCACGAGGAGCCGGAGAACCGTCCCTTTGGCTCCCGGCTCCGGCCTTCCTGGCGACAAGGAGCCAGAGAACCGTCCCCGTGGTCCCTCTCCATGGTGCCCGGATGAGCCGGGAGAAGGCTGCGGGGCTCCATTCTGGCTTTCCTATGTTGAAGTTGTCGTAATATTGGTATATAATAAACTCCGTGCATATACATTTTGCTTGCGAACTGTTTGAAACGAATTAAGAAATTCAACAAAATCAACAGAATCCCGGGAATACAGATGCACGGTTTTACAATCAATATTATTCACAAAAGCGCAGGATGGCTGGTGCGCGGAGCGTCGCAGCAGTCCTGACGAAGTAGAATGTTTCAGCCGACCCCGACACTGTTCATCATGCATTCGCATCTTTTGATGCCGGAGCGGAACTGTTGTGAAAAGCACAGGAGAGTCCGCCGGCACCCGTCACGTTCTTCTTCGTCCGCCGCGCGAAAAAAAGCGCTCCGGAACGGAGATTTTTTCTTATGAATCCCAAGACAATCAGTTACATCATCAAACGCGTGATCCTCGCCATTTTTACGGTGTGGGTCGTATTTACGCTGACCTTTTTCATTATGCACGCAGTGCCCGGCGGCCCCTTCGTCGGTGAGAAGGCGATCTCCAAGGCAGCCCAGGAGGCGCTGGAGGCCAAATACGGTCTCGACAAGCCTCTGAGCACCCAGTATTTCACCTATCTCAATGATGTCATCCACTTCCGCTTCGGCCCCTCGCTGAAGCAGAGGGGACGCATGGTCATCGACATCATGGGCGACGGCCTCAAGACCAGTGCCAAGCTCGGCGTCATCGCCGCTTTCCTGGCGCTGATCTTCGGCGTCGTGCTCGGGGCGGGTGCCGCCCTGCGGAGGAACACGATCCTGGACCGCATCATCATGGTCCTGACGACCGCCTTCGTCTCCATGCCGTCCTTTATCATGGGTTCGCTCCTGCTGGTTGTCTTTGCCATCAAGCTCCAGGTGCTGCCGGCCAACGGCGCGGCGTCCGGCGGTCTGATCCTGCCGATCATCACCCTGATGCTCTACCCGATGGCCTACATCACCCGTCTGACCAGATCCTCCATGCTGGACGTCCTGGGCCAGGACTACATCCGGACCGCCAAGGCCAAGGGCGTTCCCGCGGGCAAGATCATTTTCGGCCACGCGCTGAAAAACTCCCTGATCCCGGTCATCACCTATTTCGGCCCCATGCTGGCCTACATCGTCACCGGCTCTCTGGTCGTCGAGCAGATCTTTGCGGTGCCCGGCATCGGCAGAGCCTTCGTCAGCAGCATCATCAACCGTGACTACATGATGATCATGGGCACCACCATCGTTCTGGCGACCCTGATCGTCGTCATGAACCTGGTCAGCGACATCCTCTACAAGGTCGTCGACCCCCGCATCACACTGGAATAAGATATGGAGAAAAACATGGACAGCAATCTGAAAAAGCTGAGCATGCAGATCAACGTGGACGATCTGCTGCCCGCAAGCGAACAGGAAAAAGAATATATGGTCAAGATGCGGCCGTCCACGACCGCCTTCCAGGACGGTGTGAGACGTCTGAAAAAGAACAAGGTCGCCATGGCGAGCTTTATCATCATCATTCTGATCACGCTCTCGTCGATCCTGATCCCCATTTTCTGGCCCTACAAGTACGAGGCCATGCTGGGTGTCACACCGGGCCAGCCGGTTGATTCTTCCTTTAACAATCTGAAGCCTTTCCAGTATTCCACGTCGGAGAAGGCCAGGATCGAAGCCGGTGAGAGCGTCTTCCCCCACATCTTCGGAACCGACTCCTCGGGCCGTGACTACTTCATCCGCGTCGTCTACGGCACCCGCATCTCCCTGGCCGTCGGCTTCTTCGCCAGTATCATCGTGCTGGTCATCGGCCTCCTGGTCGGATCTGTCGCGGGCTACGCCGGCGGCATGGTCGATATCATCATCATGAGGATCGTCGATGTCATCTATTCATTGCCGGACATGCTGATGGTCATCCTGCTGGCATCCGTCCTGCGCGAGCCGCTGGGCAAGGCCATGGAGGGGACCGTCATGGAGAAGATCGGCTCCAACATCATCTCCCTGTTCATCATCTTCGCGCTGCTCTACTGGGTCTCCATGTCCCGCCTGATCCGCGGCCAGATCCTCTCCCTGCGCGAACAGGAATATGTCCTGGCGGCCCAGGCCTCCGGCGCCAAGGCCGGCTGGGTCATCACCAAGCACCTGATCCCCAACTCGATCTCGGTCATCGTCATCTCGACGGCCCTGCAGATCCCGAACGCGATCTTCACCGAGAGCTATCTGTCCTTCCTGGGCCTGGGCGTCAACGCCCCCATGCCCTCGCTGGGCTCCCTGGCCTCCGATGCCCTGAACGGCCTCAAGTCCTACCCCTACCGTCTGGTCATCCCGGCCATCGTGATCTCGCTCATCGTGCTTTCCCTGAACCTCTTCGGCGACGGCCTGCGCGACGCATTCGACCCGAAGCTGAATGGATAAATCATTCAGTAGCCTGCGGCTGCTGTGCCGGATCAGCTCAACGGACAGCTCGTCCGGAGCTCCTTCTGCCGGAAATGAAAAAAATGCCTGACATCACGAGATGCCGGCGCCGGCCCCTGCACAACAGATATTTGCGCGAGGTACTGAATTGCTAGTGAATAAATGAGGGAAAAATAATGGCACTACTGGAAGTAAAAGACCTGCACACATCCTTCTTCACCGATGCCGGTGAAGTGCGTGCGGTAAACGGTGTTTCTTTTAATCTGGAACGCGGCAAGGTCCTGGGAATCGTGGGAGAGTCCGGCTCCGGCAAATCGGTCACGGCCTACTCGATCATGCAGATCCTGGCATCGACCGGCAGGATCGTGTCCGGCTCGATCAAATTCGACGGACAGGAGCTGGTCGGAGCTGATGAAAAGGTCATGAAGACCATCCGCGGCAACAAGATTTCGATCATTTTCCAGGATCCCATGACCAGCCTGAACCCGACCTACACGATCGGGCATCAGCTGATGGAGGCGATCCTGCTCCACACGAACCGCAACAAGCAGCAGGCCTGGGACAGGGCGGTGGAGATGCTCCGCCTGGTCAATGTCAACGAGCCTGAAAAGCGCATGAAGCAGTACCCGTTTGAGTTCTCCGGCGGTATGCGGCAGAGGGTCATGATCGCCATGGCACTGGCCTGCGAGCCCGACATTCTGATCGCCGACGAGCCGACGACCGCCCTGGACGTCACCATCCAGGCCGGCATCCTGGAGCTCATGAAGGATATCCAGAAGGAGATGGGCATGGCGATCATCATGATCACCCACGACCTGGGTGTCGTCGCCCAGCTCTGCGACGAGGTCGTCGTCATGTACGCGGGTTCCATCTGCGAACAGGGAACGGCCGACGAGATCTTCTACAATCCCTGTCACGAGTACACCAAGGGCCTGCTCCGCTCGATCCCGACGACGGACAGCGGCGGCGAGCGCCTGCAGCCAATCAGCGGAACCCCCATCGACCTGCTGAACATGCCCAAGGGCTGCGCTTTCGCGCCCCGCTGTGACGCGGCCATGAAGATCTGCATCCAGGAGCACTGCGACCGCTTTGAGATCAACGAAAACCATGCGGCAGCCTGCTGGATGAATGTGAAAAAAGCGAAGGAGGGCGCAGGATTATGACTACACAGAACCCGAATGGCGAGCCGCTCATCCGCGTCAGCCATCTGAAACAATATTTCCCGATCAGCACGGGATTTTTCAAGACCAAGCCCCTCAAGGCTGTCGACGACATCTCTTTTGACATCATGGAGGGCGAGACCCTGGGCCTGGTCGGAGAGTCCGGCTGCGGCAAGACGACCGCCGGCCGCTCCATCCTGCACCTCTACAAGCCCACCGGCGGCGAGGTCATCTACCGCGGCAAGCCCATCAAGACCGCACAGGACATCGCAGACTACCGCCGCAAGGCCACCATGGTCTTCCAGGATCCCTATTCCTCGCTGGATCCCCGCATGACCGTCGCCGACATCATCGGCGAGCCCCTGGATGTCCAGCACATGTACAAGACCAAAGAGGAACGCCGCGAGCGTATCCTGGAGCTCATGGACCACGTCGGCCTCAACTCCGAGCACGCCGCCCGCTACGCCCACGAATTCTCCGGCGGCCAGCGCCAGCGTGTCGGCATTGCCAGGTCCCTGGCGGTCAACCCCGACTTCATCGTCTGCGACGAGCCCGTCTCCGCCCTGGACGTCTCCATTCAGGCCCAGGTCATCAACATGTTTGACGAGCTCCAGGAGCAGCTCAACCTGACCTACCTCTTCATCGCCCACGACCTCCTCGTCGTGCGCCATATTTCCGACAGGATCGCGGTCATGTACCTCGGCCACATGGTCGAGCTGGCCGGTGCGGACGAGATCTACGAGCGTCCGCTCCACCCCTACACCCGCGCCCTGATCTCGGCCGTTCCCGTGCCGGATCCCGTCAAGGCCCGCGCCAACCAGCGCATCGCCATGACCGGCGAGATTCCCAGCCCCCTGAACGCGCCCCCCGGATGCCCCTTCCACACCCGCTGCCCCTATGCGAAGGAATCCTGCAAGGAGAGCATGCCCGAGCTCCGCGAGATCGAGAAGGGCCGCTTCGTCGCCTGCCACCGCATCGAGGAGATCGGTTGATTTTGTGCACTCCCCCTGGATCAGAACCTGATACAGAGGATTGCAGATAAATGGCAGTATGTATCATGCTGCCTGTCACTACGGCGCTGCGGTTTTTACATGCTGCAGTGTCACAACCACTTTTTTATGGGAGGAATATCATGAAAAGATTACTTGCACTGGCGATGTGTGCCATGATGGCCATCAGTCTGTGCGCCTGCGGCGACTCCGCGGCTAACAGCGGCGGCGCTGCGGCAGGAGCCGGAGCCGGCGCGACCGGCGAGGAAGCTGCGGCAGCGGCGGACGGCGCTGTCGATGAGTCCCTCGTCGCGGCGGACGGCATCAATGTCTGCATCGGATCCGAGCCCGACAACATCGACCCCGCGCTCAACAGCGCTGTCGATGGCGCGACCCTGATCATCCACGCTTTCTCCGGCCTGGCTAAGTGGGAGCAGAAGGAGGACGGTTCCTACGAAATCGCTCCCGACTGCGCAGAGGAGCTGGTCGAAGGTGAGGAGAACGAGGACGGCACCGTTACCTACACCTACACCCTTCGCGACGGTATCACATGGTCCGACGGCCAGCCTGTCACGGCAGGTGATTTCGAGTTCGCATGGAAGAGAGCTGCGGATCCCGCAACCGCTTCCGACTACGGTTACATGTTCGACCAGATCGTCGGCTATTCCGAGGAAGACTTCGATCCCGATCAGTTCATGGTCAAGGCTGTCGATGACAAGACCCTCGAAGTCACGACCAAGCAGAGAGTTCCCTACTGGGATGAGCTTCTTGCATTCCCGACCTACATGCCTGTCCGTGAGGACGTTGTCAGCAGCGAGAAATGGGCGACTGATCCCAAGACCTATATCAGCAACGGCCCCTACACCATGACTGCATGGCAGCACAACAGTGTCATCACCTTCAGGAAGAACGAGCACTATCACGATGCAGACAAGGTCACCATGCCTGCCATCAACTTCTACCTGTCTGATGACGTCAACAACCAGCTGACCAACTTTGAGAACGGCGACTGGAAGATGATCGACGACGCGCCGACCAACGAGATCGCCTCCCTCAAGGAAGAGTACCCCGATGAGTTCGTCGTGACCGGCCAGCTCGGCACCTACTATGTCGGCTGGAATGTCAACGAGGACATCCTGCCCAAGGATTCCGGTCTGGAAGGCAAGGAAGCCGAGGAGGCCCGCGCCGAGATCCGCAACGCCCTCTCCCTGCTCTTTGACCGCAACCACATCGTCAATGACATCGCACAGGGCGGCCAGACCCCTGCTTCCTCCTTCGTGGCCAGCGGCCTGACCGACGCTGACGGCAAGACCGACTTCTGTGCCAACGCAGGCCATGAGGACGGCTTCGCCGGCTACTACAATGTCGCTCCCGAGGCTCTGCAGGACAACTTCAATGCCTGCATCGAAGTCCTCAAGAAATACTATGAATTCGACGAGTCCACACAGCAGATCAAGGGCTTCCCGACCCTGACCTACCTCTACAACACCAGCGACGCCCACAAGGCCATCGCCGAGTACCTGCAGAGCGCATTCGCCTCTGTCGGCATTACCATGAACCTGGAGAACCAGGAGTGGAACACCTTCCTCAACACCAGAAAGGCCGGTGACTACTCCATCGCCCGCAACGGCTGGCTCTGCGACTACAACGATCCCATCTCCATGCTCGACATGTGGACCACCAACTCCGGCAACAACGACTGCCAGCTGGGCAAGGGTGACCACAAGGATGTCAAGGCCTACAGCCTCGACCTGACCGACCTCGGCTACGACACCAAGGTTGTGGACGGCACATGGGCAGAGACCTATGACGTCCTCATCGCGGACATCAAGAGCTGCACCGACAACGAGAAGCGCTATGAGCTGATGCACAGAGCTGAGGACCTGCTCATGAGCACCGGTGCCATCTGCCCGCTCTACTTCTACACCGACCTCTACATGCTCGATTCCAGCGTCAAGGGATTCTTCAGCACCCCTCTGGGATTCAAGTACTTCATGTACTGCACCATCGAGGAATGATCATCAACCCGAGGGACCACAGGGACGGTTCTCCGGTCCCTGCCGAGGAACCACGGGGACGGTTCTCCGGCTCCGGAAGAGCCATGGGGACGGTTCTCCGGTTCCATGAAGATGATTCATCAAGGAACCGCCCGGGACAGATCCCCTG
>CACZIO010000024.1 GCA_902781215.1 uncultured Lachnospiraceae bacterium | reverse complement strand
CCGGACGATTTACCTGCTCTTCCCTATAAGCTTCGCCAAGTACATCTAAGACTCCGCCCTATTCACTCGCCAGAGAGGTGCAGTCCTCAGCCCTGATTGACAATTAGTCAAAAAAAGGGAGGAGGCGTCGCAACAGCGCGAAAACCCGCATTTAACAATTTAACCACGACAGGAGTAAAAACCAGCATGAGTGAAAAGAACCCTGAAATCACGGCCGCAGCGCCGGAAGAAGAGAAGGTAAGCCGTCATTTTATCGAGCAGGAGATCGATAAGGACCTGGAGGAGGGCGTATATACGAATGTCCACACCCGTTTTCCTCCCGAGCCCAACGGCTATCTTCACATCGGCCACGCCAAGAGCATCCTGCTCAATTACGGCATGGCCCAGGAATACGGCGGCAAGTTCAACCTCCGCTTCGACGACACCAATCCCACCAAGGAGAAGATCGAGTTCGTCGAGTCCATCAAGGAGGATGTCCAGTGGCTGGGCGCCGATTATGAGGACAGGCTGTTCTACGCTTCCGATTATTTCGAGCAGATGTATGAGGTTGCGGTGAAGCTCATCAAAAAGGGCAAGGCCTATGTCTCCGACCTGACTGCCGAGCAGATGCGGGAATACCGCGGTACCCTGACCGAGCCCGGAAAGAACGATCCCAACCGCGACCGCAGTATCGAGGAGAACCTCGACCTGTTTGAGCGCATGCGGGCCGGCGAGTACGCGGACGGTGAGAAGACCCTCCGCGCCAAGATCGATATGGCCAGCCCCAACATCAACATGCGCGATCCGATCATCTACCGTGTCGCCCACATGTCCCACCACAACACCGGCGACAAGTGGTGCATCTATCCCATGTATGACTTCGCCCACCCGATCGAGGACGCCATTGAGGGCATCACGCACTCTCTGTGCACCCTGGAGTTTGAGGACCATCGTCCGCTCTACGACTGGGTCGTGCGCGAAGCGGAATATCCCCACCCGCCCAGACAGATCGAGTTCGCCAAGATGTACCTGACCAACCAGGTCACGGGCAAGCGCTATATCAAGAAGCTGGTCGAGGAGGGTATCGTCGACGGCTGGGATGACCCCCGGCTGGTCTCCATCTCCGGCCTGCGCCGCAGGGGCTACACCCCCGCGTCCATCCGCCGCTTCGTGGACCTGTGCGGCATCTCCAAGAGCAATTCCTCCGCGGACTACGCGGCGCTGGAGTACTGCATCCGCGAGGACCTCAAGCCCGGCTGCAAGCGCATGCTGGCGGTCCTCCATCCCCTCAAGCTCATCATCGACAACTATCCCGAGGGAGAGGTCGAGATGCTGGAGGCGGACAACAACCTGGAGAATCCCGACCTAGGCAAGCGGCAGATCCCTTTCGGGCGCGAGCTGTGGATCGAGCGCGACGACTTCATGGAGGAGCCTCCGAAGAAGTATTACCGCCTTTTCCCCGGCAACGAAGTGCGCCTCATGTACGCCTATTTCGTCAAGTGCGTCGGCTTCGACAAGGACGCGGACGGCAATATCACCGCCGTGCACGTGACCTATGATCCCGAGACCAAGAGCGGGTCCGGCTTTACCGGCCGCAAGGTCAAGGGCACCATTCACTGGGTCCATGCAGATTCCGCGGTCCCGGTCAAGGCCCGTCTCTATGAGAACATCGTCGATGAGGAGAAGGGCGTCTACGACGACAACGGAGACCTCAACCTCAATCCCAACTCCCTGACGGTCTGCGACGCCATGGTCGAACCCGAACTGAAGGACGCAAAGCCCTTCGAGCGCTTCCAGTTCGTCCGCAACGGCTATTTCTGCGTGGATTACAAGGACTCGGCGGACGGTGCGCCTGTCTTCAACCGCATCGTCGGCCTCAAGAGCTCCTTCAAGCTCCCCGGAAAGAAATAATACAATCCCAAATCAATACGATCGCAGCTGGACATCCGGACAGCTGCGATCTTTTCTATCATTGGAATGCACTGAATGAGGGAGACCAGCATGGCACAGGAACTGAATATCCGCCTGAGCGCGGACGAGGGAACGCCTCTTTACCGCCAGATTTACACCTATATCCGCGACGAGATCCGCCGGGGGTCGCTCGAGGCGGATGAGCGCCTGCCCTCTACGCGGTCGCTCGCGGCAGGGCTCCATGTAGCCCGCAGCACCGCCGAGCTCGCCTACAGCCAGCTCCTCTCGGAGGGTTATATCCGCGCCAAAAAGAACAGCGGCTATTATGTCAACGAGATCGAAAACCTGCAGGACCTGCATTTCGGCGGGGCGAACGCTGACGCGGAAGAGGAGGAAGAGGGGGAGAAAGAGACTGAGACGAAAAAAGGTTACCGGAGTGCTTATCCCGCCGCCCTGACCCGGCTGGGAAAATACGTCCCTGGCGGTACAGCTGACAGTGCAGACGGGGGAACAGGAAAGGAAGCGGGATCCGGAACCGGTACCGGGACCAGCGCTGTTTCAGGCACGGATATGGTCGATTTTTCCCTGCGGCACACGGAGATGTCCGCCTTCCCCTACAGCACCTGGAAACGTATCATGCGTGAGGTCATGGTGGACGCCAACTCCGAGATGTTTTCCCACAGTGAGCCCGGCGGGGACCGGACCCTGCGGACCACGATCGCGCGCTACCTGCATTTTTCCAGGGGTGTGCGGTGTACCCCTGATCAGGTTATTGTAGGAGCGGGCAACGACTACCTGCTGATGCTCCTGCGGCACATTCTGGGAGAGGGCAGGAAGGTGGCCATGGAGGATCCCTCCTACCTGCGCGCAGCCCAGATCTTCTCCTCATTCGGCTACCGGCTCTGCCCGGTCCGCATGGATGAGGACGGCATGATGCCCGAATCGGTCGCTGCTTCAGGCGCCGACCTGGTCTATGCCATGCCGGCCCACCAGTTTCCCATGGGCTGCGTCATGCCGGTCGCCCGCCGCGCCGCTCTGCTCAGCTGGGCCATGGAGGCACCGGACCGCTATATCATCGAGGACGACTATGATTCGGAATTCCGCTACCGGGGAAAGCCGATTCCCGCTCTCCAGTCCCTGGATCACACAGGCCGCGTGATCTATATCGGGACCTTTTCAAAAGCAATCGCGCCGGCCATCCGCATCAGCTACATGATCCTGCCGCCGGACCTGCTGGACCGCTACCGGGACAAGTGCTGGTTTTTTTCTTCCACCGTATCCAGGATCGACCAGCGCATCCTCAATGAGTTTATGAAGAACGGACATTTCGAACGCCACCTCAACCGCATGCGAAGCCTCTACCGCGCCCGCCACGATGAGCTCCTGGCCCGGCTCAGACACTACGACCTCTTCAGGGATGGATTCCGTGTTCTCGGGGAGGGCGCCGGCCTCCACCTGGTTCTGGAAAAGCTGCCGCAGGCCGGATCTACACCGGCCAACCGGGTTCATCCGGACTGTGGAACAGACCAGGAGGAGCATGAACTGGCCCGGCGCGCAGGGGAGCACGGCGTCGTTGTCTACTGCATGTCTGACTACAGGCTGCCGGGCACGCCCGACGGAACCGAAACGGCCGTTGTCAATCCGACCTTTCTGCTGGGATTCGGCGCTCTCGACGAGGAGCATATCAGAGAGGGCATTCGCAGGCTGTATGAGGCCTGGAAGAGCTGAGCCTGAGAAAAACCGGCTGGAGAGACCGCCAGGGACGGATCCAGGTGGTACAAAAGAACCGGGAGAACCGTCTCTGGTGGTGATCAGTCTGCCCCTGAAAAAACACAGAAAGGGGAATTGTAAAGCTTGTATTCCGGCTGGTTCAGATGCATAATGACAAATTGTATACAGAACCAATCATTGTTTTGACGAAAGATGCCGGTACAGCAGGACGATGATCAATCGGGCAAGGCTTTTGCCGGCAGGACAGCAGTATCAGGATCGGAATTATATCAGTCTCAGGAAATATCGAAGACATGCATCAGTTACTTTTACAGAACAGGACGGGAATCAGCCGGAAAAACGGCAGCGTGGAGCTGCTCCGTTTTCTGTTTACGTCCGTCATCATTTTCTTTCATATCAATCTGGACCTGTGGGACCAGCAGAAGGTCGTCGCCGTCATCCGGGGGATCCCGGTGACCTTTTTCATGCACGGCAATATCGCTGTGGAGTTCTTTTTCCTCGTGACAGGATGGCTGATGGCCAGATCGGTCTATCAAAAGATCATGACAGAAGCGGGAGAGCAGAAGCGAAGCGCGCAGGAATCGGGCGAAGAGAGAGTCCGGGCACAGGCTCTGCGCGCAGGAAACTGTGTGATTCCGGATTTTCCGGGATTGTCAGGTCAGGTTTTGAAAGGGAAGATCAGGCAGGTCAAAGCGCTGGCGGAGGAGACCCTCCAGTTCGTGGCACACAAGGCCCGTGCCATCCTGCCATTTTATCTGGCAGCCTGTGCCCTGACGCCTCTTATCCGTCTGGCCACGGACCGTTCCCTGACACTGGAATATTTTGCCCTGCGGATGCCGTCGCTCCTCTTCCTGCAGCGGACCGGGCTGGGGAAGCCCTTCATCGGCTGTACCTGGTACATCAGCTCTATGCTGATCGCCCTGGTCCTGGCCTACCCCCTGTGCAGGCGGTTTTACCGGTTTTATACCTGCTTTGCAGGCCCGGTGCTGGGCTTTGCCCTGCTGGGAGCCATCATGGTACTGACCGGGGGGCTGGGGGATATCGACGACTGGTTCTTCATCACCTATAAGACCAATGTCCGGGCTTTCGCGGAGATCTCCGTCGGTGCCGGAACCTTTGAGATCAGCCGCAGGATCAGTACCTGGTTTGCGCGCAGGAAGGCGGACCTGCGTCTGTTGGTCTGCCGCTGGATCCTCACGCTGACAGCCCTGACCGGCCTTGCCCTGTCCGTCGCCTATATGTGCAGCGCCATGGAGGGCTGCTATGCCCTGATCGTCTTCTGCCTGCTGGCCGCTGCGGTCGCCATCGTCTTCAGCGGCGAGGGCGTCCTGTCCCATGCGGGCATATTCGGGCACCCGGTCTTTGCCTGGCTGGGCCGGATCAGCCTGCCCATGTATGTGTCCCAGACCCTTTTTCGCAGGGCTGTCCCCTATTGGTTTGACAGGAACTCAGAGTGGATGCAGTGTCTCATGATCTACCTGGGGATCCTCCTGTTTGCCATGCTTATGGACGGGACGGCGCGGCTCTGCAGAGGGCGCAGAGTCCGCATACCGGTCAGACTCTATCGTCGGAAGATCTCGTAAGGAGAGCCACAGGGGACAGATCCGGGCGGTTCTGAATTGACTCTCGTAGAGAAACACACGGGAAAAACGGAAGAAACGGGAGAACCATCCGGAACGGATCCATATGGCTTGACTGCGGCTTCGGAGATAAAAAGAACCAGGCAGACAGATTCTGAAAATTACAAATACAGGTGTAAAAGGCGGGGAACAAATCCCCGCTTTTTGCATGGAGAGAGATACCGGCGGGCGCTATATTGATGTTGATCCTATTTGGAGGGGCAGGCAGGTCCGGCATGCCGGATGCGGTATGAAATGCGGTATAAGAACCGGTTGAGCCTTAAACGCAGGAAGGTCAGGAGAGTGGACCAGCCGGCCTGCAGGAAAACGGCCTGTATCAGCGTTCTTACGTTTATTCAGGCATCGAAAAATGGAGGAAAACATCATGAAGAAGAAAAAAAGAAAGCTGCCGCTGGTGATCCTGGTCATCGTCGTGCTCCTGATCCTGGGCATGATCCGGGGACGTGGCTCCGGAGGAGAAAAGAAAGAAGCTTCTGCAGGAGAGGAGACCATTGCTGAAGAGGACAAATCCGCTGACGATGCGCAGAAGGAGGCCGAGGAAGCTGCGCGTCAGGCGGAGGAGGAAGCCCGGAAAGCTGCAGAGGAAGCAGAGGAGGATATCCGCGGCGCACTGGAAGAGGAAGAGCCGGATCAGTCTGCAGAAGAAACGGAGGCGGAAGAGGCTGACAGCTCTGCTGAAGACACGGATGAAAATGACAATGATAATAATGCCGGCAATTCCGGCGGCGAAGCCGGTTCAGGGACAGAATCTGATGACAGTGACGCCGGAGAAGATTCCGTTGACGGCATCCGGCCGGAGTTCAAGAAATCGATGGACGACTATGAGGCTTTTTTTGACGAGTACGTCGAATTCATGGAGAAATATTCCAATGCATCGCCGGAGAGCTCTGCGTCCATGCTGATGGAATATGCGGACTTCATGTCGAAATATTCGGAGGCCATGGACTCCCTGGACAAGATCGACGAGGACGAGCTTTCTAATGAGGAGCTGGCCTATTACACAGAGGTCATGGGACGGATCAATGCGAAGCTTATCAGGGTAACACAGTAAACCGGAGCCTTGCAGAAAAAGTGTCAGAAACATTGTAATAGTATCTGGAGACTGGCTGAAGAAGCATTAGAAGCAATGGAATAGAATCCTGCAAAGAAACCGAAAGAGAATTGAGGTAGAATCAAAGCCCGGCGTGGACTGCCTGAATGAAGAGGCAGTCCACGCCGGGCTCTTTCATGAGTCGCCAGCTGGATTTATGGACAACACAGACAGTCATTTTTCCAACCTGATCGCTTCGCAGGCGGCCTGTGTATACTGTGTCCGTGGGTGGTCTGCGCCGAAGAGATCCTGCAAAATGGCGAGGGCTGTTTCACAGCATCGGAGCCCATTGTCTCTGTCGCCGTGCGCGAGGTATGCGTCAGCCATGTTCATATAGAGATCAGCAGTGTGGGGATGCAGCGGGCCGAAGTTTTTCTCCATGATGGAGAGGGACCGCCAGAACCAGCGGAAGGCGGTATCCAGCAGGGAGGAGGCGTCCTCCATGGCCAGCCGGCTCAGGTTGTCATAGAGAAGCCCCAGATTGTTGCAGATGCCCGCATTGCCGACATAATCCTCCCCGAAGAGGTCTGTGTTGATCCGCAGGGCCCTGGTCAGATAATCCCCGGCTTTCTCCAGTTCGCCCATGTCATTGTATTCCTGGCCGATGTTGCAGCAGGTGACGGCAGTTCCGGGGTGCAGTTCTCCGTAACAGTCCAGCTGAAGGGCAAGGGATTTTTCATAAAAGGCGATGGCCTGTTCATGATCTTCCCGGGCGGAGCAGACCAGCCCGAGGTTGTTGTAGGTCGTGGAGAGCTCCAAACTGTCCTCCCCGTAAGCCTCCTGCTGGATCTGCAGGGCAGTGTCCAGGTAATGTCTTGCGAGGTCGTACTCCATTGCTTCGTAACAGACGACTGCCAGGTCGTTGTAGGTGATGGAGATTTCCGGCCTGCCGTCATGCTTCGTTTTTTCCAGAAGGGCAATGGCCTGTGTGTAATGCATGATGGCATCATCGTAGAGGCCGACTGTACTCTCGGCCTGCGCCAGGGCCTTGTATACTTCGCTCTGAATGGCGGCCGCTTTTTCTTCCATGCCGCAGTCCTTCGCGGTCTGCTCCGCCGCCCGTGCCCAGTGCAGGGCAGCCTGCGGGTGGCCGGTCTCATATTCCATGCGGGAAATCTGCAGGAGCGTGCGCAGGCGAAGACCCTGCTGATCAAATGGATTCTGTCCGCCGGCAGGATCGGGCTCACCGGCAGGATTCTGTTTATTCTCAAGATCCCGTCTTCCAGCAGAAAAGGGCTCTTCCTTAAATTCCAGCCGGTCCACGCACCGCATGAGGATGCGCGAGACCTGGGCCAGCCTGCGGTAGTCATATTTTTCATCCGTACAGGGCTCGTAGAAATGGAGCACTTTGTGGAAAAAGGCTGCGCAGTTCCCGGAATCCGGCCGCAGAGAGTCCACGGCGACATCCGCCGTCACAGGGTGCATGGAGATCGTACTGCCAACGCTGATCAGGTGAAGGTCGCGCAGGCGCAGCAGCATGTCCCGCAGAGTGCCCGGCTGAAAAATATCACCGCAGAGATCCATAAAAAGACTGCGGTCGATGCCGCCGGCCGGCAGCAGGGACAGGATGCGGAGAAGGGCCTGCTGGTCTGCCGGAAAGATAGAGAAATTAAAGAGACGGCGCAAGCGGGTGTAGAGGTCTGCGGAGCTGCCGCCGTCATGGATCTGCGCGTAGCGGCCGCCGCGGACCTTTTCCAGGACCTCCGCGACTGTGCTGAAGCCGGCGTTGTATTTGAGGGCGGCAGCGATGAGCTCGACGGCCATGACGTGCTTGCCGACGGCCAGGATGATCTCCTCCATCATGACTTCCTCGTCCTCCGTCCAGATGTGGCCGTCATCGATCTCCATGGCAAGCCCGACCAGGTCGGCCCGGGTCAGGAGATGGTCCTCATCGGAGAGGCAGACAGACGGGTACTGGGGAGGCACCCGGAGCCGGGTCGTGACCAGCAGGTCCGCCCCGGTCCGGCAGACCAGGTCCAGGATCTCTCCGTTGGTTCGGCCCTCGGGATCATTTTCGCAGACAGAGCCCAGCATCTCCACGAAGGTCCGGTCGTAATGTGCCGCGTCGAAATTGTCGATGATCAGGAGGAGCCGTACCCCGTAGCGGGTGATCCTGGACAGGTTGAAAGCGAAGAGGTCCTCCGGGGAAATCTCTTCGCAGGTGAGTCTGTCCTGAAAGCGGATGTCCGCGATCGTCAGGACCAGGTCATCGTGGAAGGGCGCGTAGATGCAGATGGCATCCGTGCAAGTGGATGCGTATCTGAGCGCCAGGGCGGTCTTGCCGCTGCCGCCGTCCCCGCTGATCCAGACAGGACTCCGGCTGTGGCGGAATTCCGCCCCGATCCAGGCCAGCTCCCGGTGCCTTCCCTTGAAGATCCTGCCGGTTCGCGGCGGCCGGGAGACCGGCGCCACAGCGGGCAGGTCCGTGCGGAGCGCCTCCCGCTCCTCCACCTGCAGGATCTGGATGTTTTGCGGAAGCAGACTGCACAGGCAGGAACAGCTGTCCCGGAGAAGGGCGGCCAGGAAGAGCCAGGCAAGGGCGGTACCCAGGGCGCAGTCGGCCTCTGCCTCCGGGGAGACGGTATTCCCGGACACGCTTCCCGGAATTGGGGAGCCTGCTTTTTTCGAAACAGAAGAGGATGATCCTCCCGCAGGTGCCGCACCCTGATCGTGATGACCGGCAGCCCCCTGCCCTGTTGCAGCTGCCGCAGTGAGCCTGTCGAAGATCTCCAGCTGTGACCTGATAAAGCGGAAAACGGCATAGCGGTCCGCCGGATCCATCGGGGGCACCAGCTTTTGTTCCTCGCCGGGATCATTGCGCAGAAAGCCCTCGATCTCGTCCCGGAGGTCCTTTTTTGTCTTGCCGGAGTAGATGCCGCAATACCCGCTGACGATCAGAATGTTGGCCTGGAGGATGCACTTCATGGAGGCAGACGGCGAGGCTTGCCCTTCACCCGGATCTCCATCGATGAGGGCACGGTCAAAAAGGGCCCGGTCCGACGCGACGGAGTAGCCCTTTTCCTCACAGCGCAGCAGAAAATTCCGCCGCTTGCTGTCTGCGCGGATATAGTCCATCAGGGCGTCCCAGCCGCCGAAATGCAGAAAGAAAAAGTAATCGATCTGGAGGTTGGGGCGGTCGTGTTTTGTCAGGATCTCCGTCATGTAGTTGAGGCACTCCTCGGAGAGCCCCTGCGGTGTGTGATTGTTCACGGGAGCATCGAGACCGGACGCCGAATAGCGGGCCAGAGGCGCGCTTTTATCCTTGGAATACAGACGGCGGTCAATCGCCTCCAGTGTGAGAATATAGTCCTTACTCATGATGTCGCTCCACGTCCTTTACGATTCGGCGGTTCCGATATAGGTTTCCGGGCCTTTCGCGGCCGGTGTATGCCGGGATACATTGCAGTAGATCAGCCGCAGCTGCAGCATGGAAATCTCCTCCCACGGAATCTTGGACCGGATCTCCTCGATATCGATCGACCACAGCGCCTGCCGGTTCATCCAGAAACACCCGTTGTGGCGGCTCAGGGCAATGCCGGCGACCGAGCCGTTTTCGTCCATTATAGCACACTCGACCTCCGGCTCTACGTCCGGCAGCGCCGGCGCCCGCGTGCAGGCGGCCATCCGCCCGTGGATGACGATCCGGTCCTCTTTCCGGTCCGTCATCGTTTTCACCATATCGATCCGGACTCCGCTTTCCAGGCCCATGGGGTCTTCTATGACAGCGTTCATTTCTTTCCTCCTCGTGTTTGATGACAATCGTTTCGATCACATTGATCCCATGGCAGGACCTTTTGACCGGCTGCCGCGGCATGTAATGTCAGTTTTATCGTAGCGGGAGGATTTTGCAGGAGCAATGCAGTTTGCAGGGAGGGAATCCCTGAAAAAAGCAGTGGGCCCCAATGGGGACGGTTCTTTTTGACAGCTCTCTGCCGGCACCCGCAGTAATGCGGATGGGATGAGAATTTGCCGATTGATAGCTGTCTCTCCGGCATTCAACGTGCTATACTGGATACAGACGATTTTCTGCCCTGTATACTGTTGACACGTATGTAACGGCCATCGGGCGTTTTGCGTCTTAGCAGGTATAGCGCGAAAAAAATGCGTGCTTTCGTCAAAATCTGACATGGGAGGAATGACATGAAAAGAAGGTTCGTATCAATGGTATTGGCAGCGATCATGGTCTGCCTGACCGCAGCGATACCCGTATCAGCGCAGGAAGCGGGTGCGCAGGACAAAAATGCGACGGAAGAGAGTGCGGCCGCTGAGGCGGGGGCGCAGGACACAAATAAGACGGAAGAGACTCCGACCGCTGAGACAGGCGCGCAGGAAGCAAATACATCGGCGGAGACAACTGCCGCCGGGGCCGCAGATACGGCAGCTGCAGCCGTGACTGCCGAGGCCGCGAAGACGGAAACAGCCGCGGCGGAAGACCCGGCAGCGGCAGCCCTGAGGGCCTGCACCGGCGTCTGGGCCAAAGACCGCATCACACTCTATTTTGACAGTCAGGAGAATTCCAACTTTGTCGTTGTGACCTGGCCCTCCAGTGCGGCGGAGGTCGTACAGTGGGTCTACCGGGATGTCACCTACGATGATGTGAGCAAATCGTTTACGACCCTGGAGAATGGCGAGAAGACCGGGCTCGTCTATGATGAAAACGGACGGGTCACCAAGTGTGAAAAGGTGTTCACGGACGGGGCCGCCATCTTCCGGATCAACGATGAAGGCAAGCTGGTCTGGACCGACTGCAAGGAGGCGCCCGGCGAGAACGAGCAGGTGCTCGAAAAGACCGAAAAGGTCAAGACAGTTCCCTCCGTCGGTGATTTCACAGACAAGTATTTCCGCGTTGTCGGCAAGGCCGATCAGAATTCTATGGACGCTGCCGCCGCTGCGACCGTCCGGTTCGCCGTGGACTATGAGACATGGGGCTCGGGCAACGATCAGCTGCGCGAAAATATGAAGAAGGCCTGGGAAAGTCTGACGGATGAAGAGCGGACCGCCTTTACGAAAAACTATATGACGGCTCTCGGCGTCGTCGTCTCCTGCATCGACGACTGGGACGGACACAAAGAAGCAATGGAGAAGATCGGCAAGGCGGGTGATATGGAAATGGCTGTCTATGACGGCAGGAGCCAGCTGGCCTGGAGCAACCTCTTCCACTATACCTACACCATGATCAATCCCCCCGCGGAATACCTGGATGCCGCCAGGGGCGCGGACGGCCTGCACGCCTCCGCCCAGGAGGTCACGGATTCCCCCGACTGGGTGAAGAATCTCCCTTCTGCCAAAGACGAAAAGGTGAAACAGCTCTTCGTCGTGGCCGGCATGGGCATGGACAAGACTACCGCCACCATCTCCATGCACAAGCGGGATGAGAACGGCGCCTGGAAGCAGATCCTCTCCACGCCCGGATACGTGGGAAAGAACGGCCTGGTCCTCGACAAGGACCGCAAAGAAGGCTGTGGCCAGACCCCGGTCGGCGTCTATCACTTCAACAAGGCGTTCGGCATTGCCCCCGACCCCGGCTGCCCGATCCCTTATAACCGCGTGACCTACGATATGTACTGGTCGGGCGACGAGAAAAACCACTACAACGAGCTGGTCAACATCAAGGATATCCCTGATCTGGATCTGAAGAACAGCGAGCACCTCATCGAATACGAGTATCAGTACCAGTACGGGCTGAACATCAGCTTCAATGAGGACGGCACGGCCGGCAGAGGCTCTGCCATCTTTCTCCACTGCCTTGGAACAACAAATCCCTACACAGGTGGCTGCGTCGCGATCCCCGAGAATATCATGAAGCTGGTTATGCAGAACGTGGATCCCGACTGCGTCGTCATCATCGACACCCTGGAGAACCTGGGCGGCAGCCTGTAATATTCACATTCCACGCTGGGCACAGCCCTGCAGGAGCAAGTTTTATCAACAATCGACGGGCAGGCACATCCTGCCCGCCGTCTCTTCAGAAAGGAGTCATTGCCTGTAATGAAAAAGAAGAAACTCTTGTCCTGGCTGCTGACGCTGCTCATGGCGCTCACGCTGCTGCCGCTCGGCGCCTTCAGCGCCCTGGCCTCGGAGACGGATCCGGCAGCGGTTCCCAGGGACAAAGACCTTGCAAAATTCCTGACGGCGGCTGCGATCAGCGGTGCCGATAAAGACCAGGACGGAACATATACGGTCGAGGCCGACAAAGAATACGGAATTGCGCTGACTTTTCTGGAGACAGATAAGCTTCAGTTTGCAGATGATGTTTTAGAACTGGCGCTCCCGACAGGGGACGGAAAAGTGTCCTGGAAGAAGACAGCCGCGACAGACAATGAAGTCAAGTTCAAGTCCGGGGCCGATGAGCTGACCATAAAAGGCAATAAGCTGGCCGTGGATGAAAACGGGAAGCTCACGCTGACATGGAACAAGGAAGACGCGAACTATGCGCAGCTGACAGCGACAAAAGATGTCACGTTTTCAGCGACCGTGACAGCAGAGTTTTCCGAGAGCCTCCAGGGCAGCTCCGTCAGCCTCTTTGACGGGAAACTGAAGGCAAAGGCGGAGGCGCCCGCTTCCGCGGAGTATCAGGTATCTGTTGATGGTGGTATTTCTAACGGAGCAGTCTCCGTGTCTCCTGAATCTGCTGTCGAAGGAACTAAGATTACTGTCAATGCGGAAGCCGATGCAGATTACGAGCTGGAGTCTGTCACAATGACGCCGGAAGGCGGCAGTGGGCAGGACATCACCGCTGCGCTGGAGTTCAGCATGCCTGCGGCCGATGTCACCGTTACCGCGTCCTTCAAGGAGGTTGAGAAGCCGGAGGAAGAGCCGGAAGATGAACCTGAGGATCCGGATGAGAATCTGGAAAACCAGCCCGGCGGGAACGGCCAGCAGGGCCAGGAGCCCGAAAACCAGCTCGACGGGAACGGTCAGCAGGGCCAGAACAATAATAATGCGACTGAACAGCCGGTAAATACTGAGCAGGGAAACCAGTCCGGCCAGACGACACCGCCTGAGAATAGCAATGATCAAAACCAGTCCAATAATACTGTTATTATGCAGCATACGATTGAAGTAGTTCCCTCGTCTGCAGATGCCGGAACAGCAACGGGAGGTGGAACCTACAATACGGATGAAGACATCACTGTCACTGCCACTCCCAATAATGGATTTACATTTGTCTGCTGGACGACAGAGGATGGAACAGAAGTCAGTAAAGATGCCTCTTATTCTTTCAAGGCATCTTCAGACCTGAAGCTCACAGCGGTATTTCTGGCAATGATGAGAAATACTGTTCAGCTGAACTATAACGTTACTGTAGCCGAAACTGAAAATGGTAACGCATCCGTTTCGCCCGCTGAGGCAGCAGAAGGTGATGAAATCACAGTGACAGCTGATCCTGCCGAAGGATATGAAATTGACAAGATCACCTGGACGCAGGAGGGTGAAGAAGCTAAGGATATTACCTCTACAAAGACATTTACTATGCCTGCAGCCAATGTGACTGTGAATGTGACATTTAAGGCCAAACCGGTTAGTTACACAGTGACTTTCAACACGAATGGTGGAAAAGAAACGATTGAAGCTCAGACCGTGGAGAGCGGCAATACAGCCACAAAGCCTGCAGATCCGACTAAAGACGGGAACACCTTTGCCGGCTGGTTCTCGGACGAGGCGCTGACGCAATCCTATGATTTCAGCACGCTGGTGACCGACAATATCACCCTCTTTGCAAAGTGGACCCCTGTGCCGGTCAACTACACTGTGACATTCAAGACAAACGGTGGAAAAGAAGAAATTAAGGCGCAGACCGTGGAGAGCGGCAAGACGGCTACAAAGCCTGCAGATCCGACCAAAGACGGGAACACTTTTGGCGGCTGGTTTGCGGATGAAGCGCTGACAAAAGCCTATGATTTCAGCACGCCGGTGACTGCTGACATTACCCTCTATGCGAAATGGACGCCGATACCTAAGACTTTCACAGTGACTTTCGATACAGATGGTGGAAGCTCAGTAGAAAAGCAGTCCGTGAAGGAAGGAGATAAGGCTTCAAAACCCGCAACGGATCCTACAAAGAAAGACAGTCTTTTTGCCGGATGGGTGACAGCCAAAGGCGGCAGTGAGGCCTACAAATTCGATACGCCGGTCACGAAGAATATCACCATCTACGCAAAGTGGACACCCGACTCCTGGACCGTGAAGTTTGATGCCAACGGAGGCAGCGGCAGTATGGATGCGGTGAAGGTCAAAAAGGGAAAAAAGCTGACTCTCCCTGAGAGCAGGTTTACAGCCCCTTCCGCCAAGACCTTTGACAAGTGGACTGTGGGTGCCCCCGGCACGCAGATCGACGTGAACGACAATCTGATTATCAAGGCAATCTGGAAAGATCGGACCTACACCGTCGATTTCCACACCAACGGCGGTACGAAGATTCCCAGTCAGACTGTAAAGCATGGCGGATATGCCGCTGTCCCTTCAGATGAACCGACCAAGACAGGCTTTGAATTTGATGGCTGGTTTGCGGATTCGAAGTTCTCCGACACCTTCGACTTTGAGAACACACCGATCACAGCGGACACAACGATCTACGCCAAGTGGGAGCAGAACCCTACCCCCGCTAAGGTCACCTATAGTTTCTCAAACAACAAAAACAGCACCTACACCTATACCAAGGGAAGCGGCAAAGGAGTCACGATCGCTGTCAAGCGCAGCGAGGACAACGACGACTGCTTCGAGCACTTTACGGGTGTCCGGATCGACGGCAAGGCCCTTGGGACCAACGACTACATCGCGAAGTCTGGCAGTACCATCGTGACGCTCAAGGCGACGACGCTGGAGAAGCTGGCGACCGGCGACCACACGGTCACGATCCGTTTTGATGACGGAACAGCGGATGCTAAGCTCAAGGTCAACAAGGCCTCTGCGGCAACATCGAACAGGACTTCCAACAGTACCGCAAACAGGACTTCCAACAGCACGGCCAACCGTACCACGAGTTCTCCCCGAACCGGCGATGAGAACCATGCAGGTCTCTGGATCGCAGTGGTCGTGGTCTCGGCACTGGCAGTATGCGGCCTGGTGATTGCGCGAAAGAGGAAGAGCGGCAAATAAAGTCCTTCACAAATGACCAGTCAGGCCCTCCATAAGGAATTGATCACAAATTGAGGAAAGGGGATATTCTCCGGCGGGATTTTGCCCCGGGAGAGTATCCCCTTTTTACTCGATGAAAGTTTATACACGAGTTGTAGATTTGAGCCTGTCTTTGCCGCCGAAGAGTATTTCTTTTAACAAGTAACAGCAAGAATTCCCCCACCTCTACAGGCTGCAAAGAAAGGAATGGAGCTTTTGAGTGCGGTCGGACTGGCGGACAAGGCGGATCGGTATCCGGAGGAGCTGTCCGGAGGTCAGCAGCAGCGCGCGGCCATCGCCAGGGCCGTTATCATGGAGCCCAGGATCATGCTCTTTGACGAGCCGACGTCGGCGCTGGATCCGTCGACCATCTCCGAGGTACAGATCGTAATCAGAAATCTTGCCAGGCGGGGCATGACCATGCTGATCGTCACGCATGAGCTGCGTTTCGCGCGGGAGATCTCGACCAGGGTGTTCTACATGGATGAGGGCGGAATCTGTGAGGATGGAACGCCGGAGCAGATCTTTGAGCATCCGCGCATGGAAAACACCCGCAGGTTCATCCGGGGCGTCCGGACGCTGTCCCTGCGGATCGATGCGGCGGAAAGCTTTGATTATCCGGGCGCATTTTCGGCGATGCAGAAGTACGGCGCGGACAACATGTTCGACCGGGCCAGGATCTCCAGAATGTGGTCTGCATTTGAGGAAATAGTCATGCTTTCCCTGATCCCGCATCTGGAACAGTCCGGGAAAGGCTATCCGGTCACAGTGGATATACAGTATGCAGAGGCAGACGATGAGCTGACGGTGAAGATCTGCTATGGCGGAGACCCTTACGATCCCCTGGACGGTGGGCAGAGTCTCGCCGTCGGGGTCATCAGGGCGATCACTTCAGAGATCGAATATGAATTCGATGACATCGAGGAAATGAACATCCTCAGGATCCGGCTGTAAAAAACGACCAAAACTACCGGTTCATCTTGTGCAGTGTGCGGATGTATTTCGTCAGCTGCTGCGAGTAGGACTCGTGGAGCGGCTTCGGTGCTGCGGAAGACGAAGACGCCGCAGGAGAATCAGGGTAAGCACTGGAGACAGAAGAAGCAATAGAAGAGGAGGACACGTGTGCCTGGCCGGCCGCGTCGTCCTCCTTTTTCAGGAGTTCGCGCAGGAGGCCGAAGCGGGTGTATTCCAGCATCTGCTCGAGGGTGGCGATATCCTCATCGGACAAAAAAGGCGGCCGGCCTGCTTCCTGCAGGAGGACATCCCTGTGGCGGGCGGTCTCACGCAGCAGGCCGTCCGGGAGGTCCGCTGCCAGTTTGATCTTTTCCGCTTCTTCGTCCGCCCGCTTGAGAAAGAGCGGGAGCCAGGGGTATTTTTTCAGGACAGCTGCGTCGACCCGGACCAGCTGCCGGTACATCTCGAAGAAATCACAGCCCTGACGGCGGTCAGCTTCGCGCAGCTCCAGGAGCATATAGCGGGTGCAGTATTCGTAGAGGAAGAGCCAGGTTCCCTTTTTGCTCTTGAAATAGTGGAAGAGCAGGCCCTTGCTGATGCCGGCCGCCGCGACCATTTCGTCCGTGCTGGCGTGCTTGTAGCCGTTCTCCGCGAAGATCCGCATCGCGCCGTTGATGATCTGGTCCTGACGGGCCTTTTTTAAATCAAAAAAACGTTCATTCATCGTAGGATGCTCCCCCCTTCAGCCGGAATGATCCGGCAGAAATATCTTATCATTTCCAACGGGCATAGGCAATCCGCTGTACCGCCTGGGAGAACTGTTCCAGGAGATTTTGGCTAAATGTTTTTTGCCCAGAAAGAACCGTCCCAGGGGCTGTCCCTGCCGTTTTTTTTTGCAAATGTACCACGAGAACCGTCCCGGGTGGTTCAAATAGATTATTATGTCAGAGTTTCCGACATTTGTTGAAAATGCTGAAAATAACCGTCTGTTTCTGTAAAAATACCACCTTTTTAACCAAAAAGGTTTTAATAAAAGGAATAATAGTGTAAAATCTAACAAATGGCTCTGTGCCGGATGGGGAGATTCTGTCTTTTTTTGGACATCCTGCCGGAAAATCATGGTCCGTGCGGCCGCTGGACAAGCGGACGGGTCATGAACAGAAGCGGGAGTGGAATCAATCGGCACAGGCGCAGTGTGTTGTATGTTGTTTCTGGAAAGGAGATGGTAATCGATGGCTAAGGTTGCTTTTCGGGGAACACCAAAACAGGAACGGGAGCTTCGTAAATTCATCAAAGCTCACAAGGACCAGCCCGGAGCAATGATGCCCGTACTTCAGGAGGCGCAGGGAATCTACGGTTATCTGCCCAGAGAGGTACAGGAGATCATCGCGGAGGAGATGGGCGTTCCGCTCTCCCAGGTGTTCGGTGTCGCAACATTTTACTCGCAGTTTACCCTGACGCCCAAGGGCGAGCATACGGTCAGTGTATGTCTTGGAACGGCCTGCTACGTCAAGGGCGCGGACAAGATTCTCGCAGCGCTCGAGGAGCGGCTGGGAATCAAGGCCGGTGAGTGCACGGAAGACGGATTTTTCTCCATTGACAGCTGCCGCTGTCTTGGTGCCTGCGGGCTTGCACCGGTCATGACCGTGGATGGAGAAGTGTACGGCAAGTGCACGCCGGAGTCAGCGGTAAAGATCATTGATTCCTACTACGAGGAGGTGTAAGCCATGACAATGACATTGAACAGGCTCACGGAAATCAAACAAAAAAATCAGGAGCTGGTCATGGTCCGTAAGCTGGTGGCTTCGCAGGCGGAAGAAATGGCGAAGCACACGGCATACCGCAAGCAGATCCTGGTCTGCGGCGGTACCGGATGTACCTCCTCCGGCAGCCACAAGGTCATTGAGGCTCTGGAGAAAGAGCTCAAGGCCAAGAAGGTCGAGGATGTCCTGGTCGTCAAGACCGGATGTTTCGGCCTGTGCGCACTCGGCCCGATCTGCATCGTCTATCCGGAGGGATGTTTCTATTCCCAGACCACACCCGAGGGCGCCAAGAGGATCGTCGATGAGCACATCGTGGGCGGCAATATCTGCAAGGACCTCCTGTATCCCGAGACCGTCCATGAGGACGGTGAGATCCTTCCGCTGAGCCAGACCAAGTTCTACGCCAAACAGATGCGCATCGCGCTCAAGAACTGCGGCGTGATCGACCCTGAGAACATTGAGGAGTATATTGCGCTGGACGGCTATTTCGCCCTGCACAAGGTCCTCACCGAGATGACCCAGGATCAGGTCATCGACACCATGCTGGCCTCCGGCCTGCGCGGCCGCGGCGGCGCGGGATTCCCGACCGGCCGCAAGTGGGCTTTCTGTAAAGCCACCAAATCTGATATCAAGTACGTCTGCTGCAACGCGGACGAAGGCGACCCCGGCGCATTCATGGACCGCTCCATTCTGGAGGGCGATCCCCATGCAGTGCTCGAGGCTATGGCCATCGCGGGCTACGCGATCGGCGCCAGCCAGGGTTATATCTATGTCCGTGCCGAGTATCCCATCGCGGTCCAGCGTCTGCAGATCGCCATCAAACAGGCACGTGAGTACGGCCTGCTCGGCAACAACATTTTCCGCACAGACTTCAGCTTCGACGTTGATATCCGCCTGGGCGCAGGCGCTTTCGTCTGCGGCGAGGAGACGGCGCTGATGACCTCCATCGAAGGCAAGCGCGGCGAGCCGCGTCCCCGTCCTCCGTTCCCGGCGGTCAAGGGCCTCTTCCAGAAGCCTACGATCCTCAACAACGTCGAGACCTATGCCAACGTAGCCCAGATCATCCTCAAGGGCGCGGACTGGTATTCCTCCATCGGTACCGAGACGTCCAAGGGCACCAAGGTCTTCGCGGTCGGCGGCAAGATCACCAATGTCGGCCTGGTCGAAGTTCCCATGGGCACCACCCTGCGCGAGATCATCGAGGAGATCGGCGGCGGCATTCCCAACGGCAAGAAGTTCAAGGCTGCCCAGACCGGCGGTCCTTCCGGCGGATGTATTCCGTCTGTCCACATCGACACACCGATCGACTACGAGAGCCTGGCCAGGATCGGCTCCATGATGGGCTCCGGCGGACTGATTGTCATGGACGAAGACACCTGCATGGTGGATATCGCCAAGTTCTACATGGAGTTCATCTGCGAGGAGTCCTGCGGCAAATGTTCGCCCTGCAGGATCGGCACGCACCGTCTGCTCCAGATGCTCGATGACATCACCAAGGGCCACGCGACCCTGGAGGAGCTCGACAAGATCGAGGAGCTGGCTGCCCACATGAAGGTGTCCTGCCTCTGCGCGCTGGGCCAGACCGCTTCCAACCCGGTCACCTCCACGCTCCGCTATTTCCGCGAGGAATATGTCGACCACATCGTCAACAAGAGATGTGCCGCCAAGAAGTGCAAAGACCTGCTGCACTATCAGATTGATCCCGACAAGTGCAAGGGCTGCACGCTCTGCGCGAGGAACTGTCCTGTGGCTGCTATCAGCGGCAATGTCAAGGAGCCTCACCATATCGATGTCGACACCTGCATCAAGTGCGGCCTGTGCAAGCAGAACTGCAAGTTCGATGCTGTCTATATGGAATAATGGAGGGATGAATAAAAATGAAAAAAATGATTAATTTAAAGATCAATGATATCCCGGTCACTGTTCCGGAGGGCACCAGCATCCTGCAGGCGGCCAAGATGGCAAACATTGAGATCCCCTCTCTCTGCTATCTCAAGGATATCAACTGCATCGGCGCATGCCGCGTCTGCGTCGTCGAGATCAAGGGCAGGAAGGGTCTGACGGCGGCCTGCACCTACCCGGTCGAGGAGGGACTGGAGGTTCTGACCAACACAGCTGCGGTCCGCGCTTCCAGAAAGACCACGATCGAGCTGATCCTGTCCACCCACCGCAAAAAATGCCTCTCCTGCGTGCGCGGCAACCACTGCGAGCTGCAGAAGCTGGCTTACGACTACGGCATTGATGAAGACCACTTCAAGGGCGAAGAGCCTGCCTATGAGATCGACGACAAGACACCCTATGTCGTCCGCGACCAGAACAAGTGCATCCAGTGCCTGCGCTGCGTCTCCGCCTGCAACAACGTGCAGACCGTCGGCGCCATCGGCCAGATCCGCCGCGGCTATGATGTCCGCGTAGGATCTCCCTTCGACCAGGGCCTGGATACCACCAGCTGCGTCGGCTGCGGCCAGTGTATCGTCGCATGTCCCGTCGGTGCCCTCTATGAGAAGAGCAACATCGACGATGTCTGGGATGCCATCGCGGATCCTCAGAAGAAGGTCGTCTTCTTCACCGCTCCCTCCATCGCGGCGACCCTGGGCGAGTGCTTCGACATGCCTCCGGGAACCCATGTGGAGAGACAGATGGTCCAGGCCATCCGCATGCTGGGCGACGTCGAGGTCTTCAACATGAACGTCACCGCCGACCTCACCATTCTGGAGGAGGCCAACGAGCTCATCGAGCGCATCACCTCCAAGAAGCTTGACAAGGCGCCCCTTCCCATGTTCACGTCCTGCTGCCCCGGCTGGATCAAGTTCATGGAGCACAACTATCCTCAGATGCTGCCGCACCTGTCCACCTGCAAATCCCCGCAGGGCATGTTCGGCGCCATCCTCAAGAGCTACTACTGCCAGAAGAACCACATCGATCCCAAGGATCTGTTCGTGGTCTCCGTCATCCCCTGCACGGCCAAGAAGTTCGAGGTCACACGTCCTGAGCTCTCCCAGCAGGGTATCCCGGATGTCGACGTCGCCCTCACCACGAGAGAACTCTCCCGCATGATCAAGGGCGCGGGCATTGTCTTCAAAGATCTCGCGGGCGAGGACTTTGACAATCCCTTCGACATTGCATCCGGTGCCGGCAAGATCTTCGGCGCGACCGGCGGTGTCATGGAGGCGGCCCTTCGTACCGCAGCCAACATCCTGGACGGCACCAACGAGAAGATCGACTTCATGGATGTCCGCGGAACCCAGGGCATCAAGGAAGCCACCTACCGCATCAACGGCGCGGAAGTCGACGTCTGTGTCGCCTCCGGCCTGGGCAACGCCCGCAAGGTCATCGACATGATCCAGAGCGGAGAGAAGAACTATCTCTTTATCGAGATCATGGCATGTCCCGGCGGCTGTATCAACGGCGGCGGCCAGCCTGTCCAGTCCGACAGTGTCCGCAACTACGTCGATCTCAAGGGCCTGCGGTCTGCAGTCCTCTACAACGAGGACAAGGACAACGAGCTTCGCTGCTCACACGAGAGCCCCGTCTGCGAGATGCTCTACGACGAGTACCTCGAGGCACCCGGCAAGGCCAAGGCCCACAGCCTGCTCCACACCACCTATACGCCCAGGGCATAACCACCAGGGACGGTTCTGACCGGTTCATTCCGGACCGGAGGGAGAACCGCATAGGGAAACAATGAATAGCCCCGCAGGGATTCCGCTTGGAACCCTGCGGGGTTTTGCGCGCCCTTTCGGGCGTGCAAGTATCTGACGGCTGTGGTAAGATGCAGATGTAAAAGTTAAAGATAAATGCGGGTCTGCAATACCCACGTAAAGGAACACACCATCCATGAACGCAGCCTCAAAAACCCGGACCCGGGACATGACCACGGGCCCGATCCTCAGCCAGGTCATCCTCTTTTCCCTGCCTCTGATGGTCGGGAATCTCTTCCAGATGCTCTACAACACCGTGGACTCAGTGGTCGTCGGCCGCTTTGTCAGCACGGAGGCCCTGGCGGCGGTCGGCTCGACGGCGATGATCGTCAACATTATGGTCTTCTTTTTCAACGGATTCTCCGTCGGGGCGGGCGTGGTGATCGCCCGGCACTTCGGGGCGCGGGATATGAAAAAGCTCCACACGGCCGTGGAGACGACGATGGCGCTGACCTTTGTGATCTGCGTGCTCTTCACGATCATCGGCCTCGTGTGGGTGCGGCCCATGCTGCGGCTGATGGCGACGCCGGAGGACGTCATGACGGACGCCGCGGTCTATCTGCGGATCTACTTCGCCGGAATCTCGGGACTCCTGGTCTACAACATCGGGAGCGGGATCCTGCGCGCGGTGGGAGACTCCACCAGGCCACTGATGTTCCTGGCCCTGACCAGCATCCTCAACATCATCCTGGACCTGGTCTTCGTGATCGTTTTCCACGGCGGGATCGCGGGCGTGGCCTATGCGACGATTCTGTCCCAGTTTATTTCAGCGGGACTGACGCTTTTGCTGCTCACCAGGTCGCGGGACATCTACCGGCTCGTCTGGCGCGACCTCCATATCGACCCAGCGGTGACCCGCCAGATCTTTTCGGTCGGCATGCCCGCCGGGATCCAGTCGGTCATCACCTCGATCTCCAATGTCTTTGTCCAGTCCTATGTCAACTATTTCGGCTCGGCCTGCATGGCAGGCTGGAGCTGCTACAACAAGCTGGATCAGTTCATGATGCTGCCCATGCAGAGCATGTCCATGGCCTCGACCACTTTCGTCGGCCAGAACATGGGGGCCGGCAATGAGGAACGCGCCAACCGCGGGACCTTTATCACGGTCGCCTTCACGGAGGCGGTCATGGTCTTTGTCGCGATCGCCCTGTTCGTCCTGGCGGCGCCGGCGACAGCCCTTTTTACGCAGGATCAGTCTGTCATAGACTACGGCGTTCTCTTTCTGCGGGCCAATGTCTTTTTCATCCTTTTCAACTGCGTGAACCACGTTCTGGCAGGAGGACTGCGGGGACGCGGCGACGCACGCGGGCCCATGGTGATCATGCTGAGCTGCTTCGTGGTGCTCCGCCAGATCTACCTCTTTATCATGACCCGGTTCGTGGCCAACACCCCTTTGATCGTCGGCTTCGGATATCCCGTCGGCTGGGTCAGCTGCTGTATCATTGAGATCGCATATTTCCGGATCCGCTGGGGAAAAAAGAAGACAGCAAGTGTTTCCACACGGGGATGATCCGGACAGAAGAAGGCTGCGCACATACGCATGGACAGAAAGAGAGTACGGCATGACCAACAACAGAGATCTGTTTACACAGGAACTGAATCAGCTGCTGCGGGATCCCAATGTGCAGCAGATGAAAAAATACGCCCAGCACGGCGGGACCAATACCCTCAGCCACAGCACGAAGGTCGCGCTGGCCAGTTTCGACCTGGCGGAAAAGCTGGGCTGGAAGATCAACGAAGAGGAGCTGGCCCGCGGGGCAATCCTGCACGACTATTATCTGTATGACATCCGGGCGGAGGGGCTCTCCCCCTACCGGCACGGGACCTCTCATCCGAAGCTTGCGGCGGAGAAAGCCGGGCAGGACTTCGAACTGACGGATAAGGAAAAGAATATCATCCGCGGGCATATGTGGCCCTTAACGCTCCTGTCTCCCCCGCGCTCCAGGGAGGCCGCCCTGGTCTGCATGGCGGACAAATATGTCGCCTTCCGGGAAATGGTACTCAGAAAGTATTAATGCCGGATCCGGACAGGATAAGGATTAGCGTCGGGATTGTGGAACTGCCCGCAGAGCAGACAATCTTCAGATCAGAAAAATGCTGGCACTGAAGTAACGGATTCGAAAAACGCCGAAAACCGTAAAACTCCTGAAACGAAAAAAAGAAAAGGGACCGCTCCGGTACGGAAAACGAAATGGAAAAAAGAACGGAAGACAGAAATATCATGATGGAAGAAAAGAAGACGACAGGTGAGATCAAAGACAGAATCATGGGGGAGACAGTCGAGAAGAAGGCCGCCGTTAAAAACGGCGTTTTCCGGATGGTATTTGCCGTGCTGTCGATCCTGCTGGAAGTGGGGCTCCTGTTTGTACTCCTGCACTATGTGGGAGAGCGGGCGGCCTGGATCTATCATGTCCTGCGATTTTTGTCCGTGGCCCTGGTGCTGGGAATCTACGGCAGCCACAAGACGGCATCGATCCGGATGACCTGGATCATGTTGATCATGCTGGCGCCCATCTTCGGGACGACGCTTTACCTGCTGATCGGCCTGAACGGCTACACCTGGAAAATGCGGATCAGATACGATCAGATCGACAAGGCCCTGCTGCCCATGCTGCCCAGCAATGAGGAAGTGGCAGCACAGGTGAAGGAGAGAGACGGCAGGCTGTACGGACTGGTCCGCTATATTCAGGGACAGGCGGGCTACCCCGTCTATGCCAATACGGAGGTCACCTACTACGACGACGGCGAAAAGGGTTTCGAGGCCCAGAAGAGAGACCTGGCAAAGGCAGAGCACTTCATTTTCATGGAATATCACGCCATCGAGGACGCGGAGTGCTGGCATGAGCTGCAGGAGGTCCTCGAGGAGCGGGCCCGCGCGGGCGTCGAGGTACGTGTCTTCTACGACGACATGGGGAGTCTGGGCTTCATCAATACGGATTTTGTAAAAAGAACACAGAAACACGGGATCCAGTGCCGTGTCTTCAATCCCTTCGGCCCCGGCCTGAACCTCTTTCTCAACAACCGCGACCACCGCAAGATCACGGTCATCGACGGCAAGGTGGGCTTTACCGGCGGCTACAACCTGGCCAACGAGTATTTCCACCGGACGGAGCCCTTCGGCTTCTGGAAGGATACCGGGATCCGGCTCGAGGGGGATGCTGTCAGGAGCCTGACCGTCACCTTCCTGGAGATGTGGAATGCCAGTTCCGGCATGGACAGGGACGACCGGGACTTCGCCGGATATCTGCCGGAGCTGAACCAGCCGGTCGAACAGGCGGCTGAATGTGCGGATGGTGAGATTGAGAGGCTGGTGAGAGACGGGCAGGAGGACGAGCAGATTAAAAAGGCGGGGAGCGCAAACGGCTTCGTTCAGCCCTACGCGGATTCGCCCATGGATGACCGACCTGTCGGCGAAGATGTCTACATCAGCATCGCGGAGGGTGCGCAGGACTATGTCTGGTTCATCACGCCCTATCTGATCATCACGGACGAGATGCGCCACGCCCTGTCCTTGGCGGCCAGGCGCGGCGTGGATGTTCGCATCATTACGCCGGGCATCCCGGACAAAAAAATCGTTTACAGCCTCACGCGCTCCTATTACAATGGACTGACCCGCAGCGGCGTGAGGATCTTCGAATATACGCCGGGCTTCTGCCACGCCAAGATGTGCGTTTCCGACGATCTGGTCGCCACCTGCGGCACCATCAACCTTGACTACCGGAGCCTCTACCACCACTTCGAGAACGGCTGCCTCTACGCGGACTGCCCTGCGGTCATGGATACGAAACGCGACTTCGAAGAGACGTTTGCCAAATGCACAGAGGTGACGGAGTACTACACCACCGGCCGCGGCGCCTTCCTTCGCTTCGGCCAGATGATCCTCAGATTATTTGCACCACTGATGTAAAAAAACAGCGAGCCAAAGCCGACCGAATGCCGGGCTTGCCCGGGCATTCGCGAGGCCTTGGGGAGCGTCCACATATGAGGAAGGAGCCGTTTTGCGCAGGCTTTATGCGCAAAACGAGCGGAATCCGAATATGTGGAGCGGATCCGCAAGCGCGAAGCGCGCCGGACCCGCGTGTTTTTTTTTACATAAAAAGGGATTACAGGAGGAATGACAAGATGCAATACGAAGGAGATGTCTACAGGCCGCCCAGCGAGGCGCGCAGCCTGATCATCCAGGTCACGATCGGATGTTCCAACAACACATGTACATTCTGCTATATGTACGCGGACAAGCAGTTCCGGATCCGGACCAGGGAGGAGATCCTGGCGGACCTGGAGGAGTGTGCCAGAGACTACGGTCAGTATGTCCGCAGAGTCTTTTTTGCGGACGGTGATGCCCTGATCGTCAGGACGCCCCTGCTGCTGGAACTGCTGGACTATGTGAAAAAGCACTTTCCCTATGCGGAGCGGGTCACGGCCTACGGGACCGCCTCGGATGTGCTCAGAAAGAGCGAGGAGGAGCTGCGGGCACTGGCCCAGGCGGGCCTGCAGATGGTCTATATCGGCGCGGAGTCGGGAGATGATACGATCCTGCGCCAGATCCGCAAGAACCAGACCTCCCGTCAGCTGATCGAGGCGGGACAGAAGCTCAAGCGCTGCGGGATCCAGACCTCCGTCACGCTCATCTCGGGGCTGGGAGGACCGGAGCATATGGAGGAGCATGCCATTCACAGCGCTGAGCTGATCAATGCCATGAATCCGGAATATGCCGCGATCCTGTCCCTGCAGCTGCGGGCGGATTCCGTGATGGCGGGCGAGGTGGCCCGGGGGGAGCGCAAACTTCTGACCGCGGACCAGACTGTCGATGAGACCAGGATCTTCCTGGAGCACATCGACTCGCCCGGGACGATCTTCCGGTCCAACCACGCCTCCAACTATGTCGCTCTGGCGGGCGTCTTCAACGAGGACATCCCCGACATGCTCCGCCAGCTGGAGGAGGCCAAAGCCAGGCACCGCTACCGTCCTGACTGGATGCGGGAACTGTGAGGGACCACGGGAGGGACCACAGGGACGGTTCTCCGGTCCCCATGATGATTCGCGTCGCCCACAACGCTTCAGGAAATGGATATAATTGTCTGAAATAAGAAAAGAAAAAGACCGGCGTAACTGCCCGATATGGGCAGCTGCGCCGGTTTTCTATGCTTTATCATATTGAGTTTTTTCTGGGAAAAGACATCCCTTCCCGTTGAGCCCGGGTGGAAGAGAAACGGATCTGCGGAAGGGAAAGCCTGTCTAACATGTTCGTGTTGATCAGACTTCAATTGCATATGCAGTTCTTTCGCATTTATGATTCTCAGGCTTTTCCTTCTCTCTTCGCGGCCATCTTTGCCAGGAAGTCATCGCCGTAGCCGTAGTGCTCGACGACAAAATCGAGGTCCTTGTCGCCGCGGCCGGAGAGGTTGACCAGGATGGAGCCGGTGGCGCCGGTCCTGGCGACGCGGATGGCATAGGCCAGGGCGTGGGAGCTCTCGATGGCGGGAATGATGCCCTCGTGGCGGGAGAGCAGGAAGAGGGCTTCGATGGCGTCCTCGTCGTCGACAGTCGTGTATTTAACGCGGTCCATCTGGTGCAGGAGGGCGTGCTCGGGGCCTGCGGCCGGGTAGTCGAGGCCGCTGGCGTTGGAGTAGACGGGCGCGGGCTCGCCGTTTTCGTCCGCCAGCATAATGGACTTGAAGCCGTGCATGATGCCCTCGGTCCCGTAGGAGATGGAGGCGGCGTGGTCGCCCAGCCTGGGACCGCGGCCCAGGGGCTCGACGCCGATGAGCTCGACGGGGTCCGCCAGGAAGGGGGTGAACATGCCGATGGAGTTGGAGCCGCCGCCGACACAGGCTGCGACCTGGTCCGGCAGGTGGCCGGTCTGCTCGACAAACTGGGCTCTTGCCTCCTCGCCGATGCAGAACTGGAAGTCGCGGACCATCAGGGGGAAGGGATGAGGACCTGCAGCCGTGCCGATGCAGTAGACCGCGTCCTTATATTCCTTTGAATAGGCCATGAAGGCGGCATCGACCGCTTCTTTCAGGGTCTTGAGGCCGAAGCTGACGGGCACGACATTGGCGCCCAGCATCTTCATGCGGGTCACGTTGGGGGCCTGCTTGGCGATGTCCACCTCGCCCATGTAGATGTCGCACTCCAGGCCGAAATAGGCCGCTGCCGTGGCCAGGGCGACGCCGTGCTGGCCGGCGCCGGTCTCGGCGATGAGCTTTTTCTTGCCCATGTACTTGGCCAGGAGCCCCTCGCCCATGCAGTGGTTGAGCTTGTGGGCGCCGGTGTGGTTGAGATCCTCGCGCTTGAGGTAGATCTGGGTCCTGCCCAGGAGGTTGGACAGGTTCTGGCAGTGGTAGACCGGCGTGGGCCTGCCCTGGAAATCCCGGCGGATCCTGCGGAGCTCGGCGATGAACTGGGCGGACTGGGCGATCGTGTTGTAGGCCTCCGCGTATTCATTGAAGGCCTTGATCAGCTCCGGGTCCTGCAGGTAGTTGCCACCGTATTCTCCGAAATACCCGTCCTGGGTGGGATATTCTTTCAGGTAATTGTCAAAATCTCTGTATTTATTCATGGTGTTGCGCCTTTCTGAATGGATGCTTTTCGCAAAGTATACCATATCCGCGCAGGGAAACTCAATGGTGGATGAAGTGCGGCCGCAAAGGCTTCCGACATCGCTCAAATTGAAAAAAATCCGGATATATGGGGCATTGCGGGAAAGTCCGCAGCACGAAGCAGGGTGTGGTTTTTTACCATGCGACGATCGTGTCCATGTGTCATGAATCTGAAGCAGGTACAAGGTCCTGGACGCGGATTGGTGAATGACATGCCGGAAAAAAGATTCCGGGGTTCAGATGTTTGAGGGAATATTCCATTTAATCCCCTGCCGCATTGTGTTACAATGTGTCAGAGAAAAACCCTCGAAATAATCGAAGTGTCAGGAGCCGTCCGACGGGGCTGTGCGATGCGTATTTACGATTCGTCCGCGGTCCTGTGCGGTGAGGCTGCGGGATTGGCCTGCGGATCCTGCACGATGAAAAAAATAGGAAAATCGATCAGGGCATGCCGTCAGGAACGGGATGTCCCTTCTGTCATGTTTAGAAAGAGATTTTTTATGGGAGAATTCCGGATCGGAATGGACGTGGGATCGACGACGACCAAGATCGTGGTCCTGCGCGGAGAAGATGAGAAAATCGTATACAGCGAGTATGCAAGGCATCACGCGGAGCTGGCCAGGAGTGTCTGCACGCTTCTTGAGCATGGAAAAAAATATGTTCCCGCGGGGAGCCGTGTGCAGATCGCCTTTACGGGATCGGGTTCCAAGCCCCTGGCGGACGCGGCGGGCGTGCCCTTTGTCCAGGAGGTGGTCGCCAATTCCCTGGCGGTCATGAAGCATTATCCCACCGCGAAGACGGCCATTGAGCTGGGCGGCCAGGACGCCAAGGTGATCTTTTTCCGCTCGAACTCGCAGACCGGCAGGCTCGAGGTGGCGGACATGCGCATGAACGGGTCCTGTGCCGGCGGGACGGGCGCCTTTATCGACGAGATCGCCTCGCTCCTGCAGGTGAAGCCCGAGGAGTATGAGTCGCTGGCGGAGCAGGGGACGGAGGTCTACGATATCTCCGGCCGCTGCGGCGTCTATGCCAAGACGGATATCCAGCCCCTGCTCAACCAGGGCGTCCGCAAGGAGGACATCGCCCTGTCGGCCCTGCACGCCATCTCCAAGCAGACCATCGGCGGTCTGGCCCAGGGCCTGACCATGACACCGCCCATCATTTTCGAGGGCGGCCCCCTCTGCTTCCATCCCACCCTGGTGCAGGCCTTCCGCGAGAAGCTCAACCTCCGGGACGAGGACATCCTGCTGCCAAACCAGCCCGAGCTCATGGTCGCCCTGGGCGCGGCGCTCTATGCCGGCAGAGAAGGAGGGGCGGAACAAAAACAGGACATCGACCGCTGCATCTACCGCATCCGGGCCCTGATCGGCCGGGCGGGGGAGCCGGTGGAGGGCGCGAGCCGCCTGGCGCAGCCCTTTTTTGCCAATGACGCGGAATATCAGGAGTTTGTCAGGCGCCACCCCCTCTATGAGGACAAAAATATCTTCCGCAAGCTGGACGCGGGGAGCGAGGTCAATGGATATATTGGCGTCGACTGCGGCAGCACGACGACCAAGTTTGTCCTCCTGGACGACAAGGCGCGGATCATGTACTCCTTCTACGCCAACAACCAGGGTGACCCCATCCGCATCCTGCGGGCGGGTCTTCTGGAGATGGAGGACCGCTTTCTGCAGGAGGGGATCCATGTCCATGTGAAAGGCCTGGCCTCCACGGGCTATGGCGAGCTTCTGATCGCCAAGGCCTTCCGGGCGGACGCCCACATCGTGGAGACGGTGGCGCACGCGGGCGCCAGTGCCCGCTATCTGGAGGACGCGACCTTTATCCTGGATATCGGCGGCCAGGACATGAAGGCCATCTGGATCGACGACGGGATCATCACGGATATCGTCGTCAATGAGGCCTGCTCGGCGGGCTGCGGGTCCTTTTTGGAGAACTTCGCCAAGACCATGGGCGTCCCGACGACAGAGATTGCGGAGCGGGCCTTCCGGTCCAGACATCCTGCGGAGCTGGGCAGCCGCTGCACCGTCTTTATGAACAGCCGGATCATCACGGAGCAGAAAAACGGCAAGGAGGTCGACGATATCCTGGCAGGCCTCTGCCGTTCCATCATTGAAAATGTCTTTACCAAGGTCATCCGGATCAGCTCCCTGGATTCCCTGGGCGACCGCATCGTCGTGCAGGGCGGTACCTTCTGCAATGACGCGGTCCTGCGCGCCATCGAGCAGTACACGGAGCGCGAGGTGGTCCGTGCCCCCTATCCGGGCCTGATGGGCGCGATCGGCGCCGCGCACGCCGCCATGGAGGCCATGCAGGAGAGCAGCCAGGCCTCTGCCTTTATCGGCTTTGATGCCCTGCGCAGCTTTACATTCCGCCAGATCAACGGCCTGGTCTGCCAGGGCTGCGAGAACCACTGCAGGCGGAGCGTCGTCACCTTCTCCACCGGCGACACCTGGATCACCGGCAACCGCTGCGAGCGCGGCGGCGTCCTGGCCCCCGGCGAGCTGGAGGCCTTCCTTGCGGCGCATGCGGAGGAGGATACAGATCCGGTTTCTTCTGCAGCGGCGGAAACAGGGGACGATCAGGCAAAGGAAACAGCGGACGATCAAACACAGGAAGCAGCAGCGGATCAGAAAAAGGCTGCAGCGGCAGATCAGCCGGTGGTCCAGGCAAAGGACACAGCCGCGGATCAACCGACGGATACAAAGAAAAAGAAGGTGCCCGCCCGCAAAATGAAGAAGGGCATGGACCTCTTCAAGGTCCGCAAGAGCTTCCTGACCCGCGACTATCCCTGCAAAGAGCTGGACGGGAAAAAGGGCGTGACCATTGGCCTCCCCTTCGTCCTTTTTTACTGGGAGACCCTGCCCTTCTGGAAAAACTACTGGAGGTCGCTGGGCTTTGACGTTCTGGTCTCGCCGGAGAGCACCCGGTCCATCTATGAGAGCGGCCTCCACGCGGTGACCTCCGACACGGAATGCTTCCCTGGCAAGCTGGTGCACGGGCACATCCGCTGGCTGGAGAACCACGGCGCGGACAGGATCTTCTTCCCGTCGATCTCGACCATGAAGTCCGAGAACACGGAGAAGACCAGTGTCTCCATGTGCGGCATCGTCAAGGGCTTTCCCTTTGTCATCAACAACTCCGACAACCCGGAGGAGCGCGGAAAGGCCAGGTACGACGCGCCGGTCTTTTTCTGGTACACGGATGAGGACCGCGAGCGCCAGCTGGTACCCTTCATGCAGGAGACCTTCGGCATCTCCAAAAAGCTGGTGCGCAGGGCCATCCGCGAGGGCGACGCCGCCCAGCAGACCTACCGGACCAGCCTGCTCGCACAGGGGCAGAGGGTCCTCGACAGGGTCCGTGACAGCGATGAGCGGGCGGTCGTCCTGGCCTCCCGGCCCTACCAGAACGACGACCTGGTCAACCACAATATACCGGAGATGTTCACCGGGGAGGGCATCCATGTCCTCACGGCCGACGCCATCCCCGGCCTCGATGCCATTGACCTCAAGAACAGCCGCCTGGACGTGGTCAACAACTACCACGCCCGCATGCTGGCCTCCGCCATCTATGCGGCGCAGAACGAGAAGCTGGAATATGTCCAGATCGTCAGCTTCGGCTGCGGCCACGACGCCTACCTGTCGGACGAGATCATCCGCATGATGAAGGAGATCTCGGGCAAGACCCCCCTGATCCTCAAGGTGGACGAGAGCGATATCCGAGGCCCCTTGTCCATCCGGATCCGGTCCTTCCTGTCCACGGTCGAGATGAAGCACCGCAGACAGGAGGCCCTGCTGCAGGCGGAGGAGCCTGCGGAAGCCGGCACAAGCGGTACAACCGGAACAACAGGCAAAAACGGTACAACCGGCAAAAACGAAAAAGGATCGGAAAAAGAAACCACAGAGGCGGTCGGACCGGACGCGAAAGCCGTCTCCGTCTTCCCGCCCCAGAAGGCGGATATTTCCGAGTTGAAAAAGGGCGGAAGGGAAAAGAAGACCTTCCGGCCCGGAGAGGTCCGGCCCCTGGCGGATCCCTATCCGCAGAAGTTCCGGAAGGAGGACATCGCGGATTCAGTCGTCTTTGTCCCCAACACCTCCCACGCTTTCAGCCGGCTTATGGCGGCTGTCTTTGCCGCGCAGGGACTGGAGACCGTGCCCCTTCCCATCGGGCGGGAGCGCGCGATCGAGCTGGGCAAGCGCTACGTGCACAACGACATCTGCTTCCCGGCCCAGGTGGTCATCGGCGAGGCCCTGGAGGCCCTCGAGGACCCCAGATACGAGGGCAGGAAAAAGGCCGTCATGATGGGCAAGTACATCGGCTGCTGCCGTCTGACCCACTACGGGGCCCTTTTGCGCAAGGCCCTGGATGACGCGGGCCATGAGGACGTGCCGATCATCACCAACGACGACGTGGACTACCACGACCTCCATCCCGGCTTCAAGCTCAACCTCCAGACCTCCATCAAGATCGCCTTCGCCCTGCCCATGATCGATGCCCTCGAGGACCTGCTGCGCAAGATCCGGCCCTATGAAAAGGAGAGCGGCAGCGCGGAGAGGACCTTCGACAGGGCTATCGACGCGGTCATGGAGGGTGTTCAGAACGGCGGCATCGGCCGCATGAAAAAGGGATTCGAGAAGGCGGTCCGGCTCATGAAGGACATTCCCTACGACCGTTCCAGGCCCAGGCCTCAGGTCCTGATCGTGGGAGAGTACCTGCTCAATTTCCACCCCGGCGCCAACCACGACATCGAGCTCTATCTGGAGAAAAACGGCTTTGAGATCATCGAGGCCAAGATGGCGGACGTCATCCAGAAGACCTACTTTGTCCGCCGGGCCCAGGCGAAGGAATTCGGAGTGAAAAAATCCATTGCGGAGAGGTCCTTCCTGGACCTGGTCGAGCGGATCTTCAACATGTCGCACGACTTTGTGACCTCCGTGGCGAAACAGCACCCCCTGTTCGAACCCGCCCAGAAGCTCTGCGACGTCGCGAAGGCCAGCGACCCCGTCATCCCCCATGCCTATGACTCGGGGGAGGGGATCCTGATCCCTGCCGAGATCATTGAGCGGGCCAGGGAGGGCGTGCGCGCCTTCGTCATCCTGCAGCCCTTCGGCTGCATCCCCAACCATGTCGTAGGCCGCGGCATCTCCAAGAAGCTCAAGTCCATGTTCCCGGACATCCAGCTCCTGCCCCTCGACTACGACCCGGACGTCAGCTTCGTCAACGTCGAGAACCGCCTGCAGATGCTGGTCATGAACATCCGCAGCGCCATGGCGGATCAGGAGGGGAAAACAACACCGGCGGGTGCGTAAAGCATATCCGGTCTGCGGTCTGCCGCGGCCTGCATGGTCCGGGAGGGTAAAACAGTACGGGCGGGCGCGCAGAACATAGTGAAACAGTCTGTATATGTGTTAGAATAGAAGCAGACGCACCCTGCTTTGTTCATATTATTTCAGGAGTCAGACCAATGAGTTTTCAGATCATCACGGATTCGGCGAGCGATATGCCCCAGGAGACAGCGCAGAAGCTGGGGGTCGTCGTGATGCCGATCCACACCCGTTTCGGGGACGAGGAATTTCTGGACGGCGTCACCATGAAGCCCCACGAGTTTTTTGACAGGCTGGTCAACAAAAAGCAGCTTCCGCGCACTTCACAGATTACACCCTATGAGTTCGGGCAGGAGTATGAGAAGGCCGTGGCAGCCGGCAGGGGCGTCCTGTGCATCACCATGTCCTCCGGCGTCTCGGGTACCTGCCAGAGCGCCTGCGCGGCAGCGGCGGACTATGAGGGGCAGGTCGAGGTCATCGACAGCCGTCAGTTCTGCATCTCCCTCTACGCCCTGGTCGAGTACGCCTGCCGTCTGCGCGATGAGGGCAAAACGCTTCAGGAGGCAGCGGCCCTGGTGGAGAAGGCCAAAAAGAGGGTGCATGTCATCTCCATCTTCTCCACGCTGGAATACCTGCGGCTGGGCGGCCGGATCTCCGCAGCCGCCGCCATGGCGGGCAACCTCCTCTCGATCAAACCGGTCATCACGATCACGGACGGGCTCGTGGACGTGATCGGCAAGGCCCGCGGGATGAAAAAGGCCAACACCATGGTCGCCGACTTCATCCGCAGGACCGGCGGCGTCGACTACACCATGCCCCACTGCCTGGGCTTCACCGGCTTTTCCGATGAGAATTTCAGGAAAATCATCGCGGAGAACCCGGCCGTCTACGGGGCGGAGGACCTGCGGGAGGCCTATGACCTCGCCGCAAACGCCATCGTGCCTGTCGGCGCGACGGTGGGGACCTACGCAGGCCCGGACGCCGTTGCCATGGCATATTTTGACAATAAATACTAAAGACCTGATCGATTTTCCAGCTGCAATGAGCCTGATTGAATGAAATACGGGGTATTTTGAATCGAATAGATTGCTATACGATTCGAAACATGATATTTTAGTTATATGAGAGCTGGGTTTACAGTCATATATAGACTCTGGATGAGCCCGGCGCCGTAAGGATTCATTTATGATGGATTGTTTTTGTCGTGTTAGTAATGAAAGAAAACAGGTTGGTTGAGAGGTGAATGAGATGAAAACGATCAGTATCCGGCTGGAGGATAAAGACTACGACCTTTTGAATGAGATGCTGCAGAATATGGGTCAGACAAAGCAGACATTTTATGAGACTTATACGAAAACAGCACTTCGCCTCAGGAGGATTCCGTTTATGATTGAGGATCCGATCGATCCCTTTTATTCAGAGAGCAATATGAAGCGTCTTCACCATTCTTTTCGGCAGGCGGAAGAAGGGCGCACAATAACAAAGACCATGGATGAACTGGAGACGATGGCACTCGATGAGTGATTTCAACTTTACGGAAGACGGTCTGGAAGATTACATATATTGGCAGTGGCAGGATAGAAAAACTCTGAAAAAGATCAACAGCCTGCTCAGGGCAATTGCAAGAGAACCCTTTTCAGGTGAAGGAAAACCGGAGCCCCTGAAAGGGGAGGAAGGAAAATGGAGCAGGCGGATCAATGAGAAGGACCGTCTGGTATACAGCTATTCATCTGACATTATCACGATTTACCAGTGCAGAGGACATTACGATGAGTAAAATAAGACATTTTCTGAGCATACTGTTGCTGGTCTGCATTCTGACAGGCTGCGGCGGGGGAAGTGTTGAAAAGGTGGAGACGCCCTCCGGCATGAACATGCAGCGCGGGCGTAACTACAAGGAAGTCATCGAGGACTTCGAGGACAAGGGCTTCACCAATATCCGGACCGAGCCGATTGAGGACCTGCTGTTCAGCTGGCGGTTCAAGAACGGGGAGGTCGAGGAGATCTCTGTCGGCGGCGATAAGAATTATGATCCCGGCGTCAAGGTGCCCCCCGATACGGAGGTCGTGATCCGCTACCACACCTATAACACGGCGGCGGAGGATGCCGAAGAGGAGGAGACCTCCGCGGCGGGCGGTCAGTCCGATTCCGCGAAGCAGGCGGAGCAGAAGACAGACCAGGCCGCGCCGGACAAAAACGCAAAAGATGCGGCGGAGGAGAAGACCGAGGAGGCTGCTCCGGCGGGTGAAGGCATGGAGAAAAAGGAAGATAAGGCTGCTCCTGATCAAAATGCCGGCAAGGAGAAAAGCGGGCAGGCTGCACCTGCAGATCAGACTGCGGAGAGCGCAAAGCCTGCGGAATAGGTCTGCAGGCAGGACATGAGCGGCTGCAGGCGCCGGGCGTATAAGATATTTAAGATATCTTCTTTTATATGCCGGCGCAGGGAAGGGGCGGCCCCGGATCTGTGAAAAGGGACTGTTCCTGGATTCGTAAAGGTTTTATGAAAAAAATGATGAATAACAGGGACCGCATCGAGGAGCTGCGGCGTGACCAGACACTGCCGCGCGAGGAGATGCAGACACTGCTGACGACGCTGACGCAGGAGGACGCCTCTTTTCTGTATGCGAACGCGCGCGAGGTGCGCGAGGCGTATTACGGGAAAGAGGTCTATCTGCGCGGCCTGATCGAGTTTACCAATTATTGCAGAAACGACTGCCTCTACTGCGGGATCCGGTGCTCCAACCGTAATGCGCAGCGCTACAGGCTGTCGGAAGACGAGATCTTCGATTGCTGTGACAAGGGCTATGCACTGGGATTTCGAACCTTTGTCCTGCAGGGCGGCGAGGATCTTTTTTTTACGGATGAAAGGATCTGCGCCCTGGTCCGCGGAATCAAGGACCGGCACCCGGACTGCGCCGTGACGCTGTCGATCGGCGAGCGGCCGCGGGAGAGCTACCGGGCCTTTTTTGACGCGGGTGCGGACCGGTACCTGCTGCGGCACGAGACCATCAATCCGGACCACTACCGCCTGCTGCACCCGGCGGCCCTGACCATTGAAAACCGGCGGCGCTGCCTTTCGGACCTGCGGGAGATCGGCTTCCAGGTGGGCTGCGGGATGATGGTCGGCAGCCCCTTCCAGACCACGGACTACCTGCTGGACGACCTGTATTTCATGAAGGAGTTCCGGCCGCACATGATCGGGATCGGGCCCTTTATCCCGCACGCGGACACGCCCTTTCGGGACAAGGCGCCGGGGACGCTGGAGGACACCCTCCACCTGCTGGCCGTGATCAGGCTCATGCACCCGCGCGTCCTGCTGCCGGCCACGACCGCCCTGGGGACCATCCATCCGCAGGGGCGGGAGATGGGCATTCAGGCGGGCGCCAATGTGGTCATGCCCAACCTGTCCCCATCCGGCGTCCGGGACAAGTACATGCTCTACGACGGCAAGATCTGTACCGGCGACGAGGCCGCGGAGTGCCGCCGCTGCATGGAGCTGCGCATGGAGAAGATTGGTTATCACGTCACGGTCTCGCGCGGAGATTCCCGCGTGGAGACAGCGGCCGGTTGATAAGAGCCATATGGAAAAAGAAAACTCTTGTGCGCGAAAGGCATCTCGAATTTCGAGAGGGTCTGTACAGTGACGTTTTTGTCCATACATTTAATCGATGAACAGAAGAAATGAGGAAAGAGGATACGTCTATGTCATGGGAAGACAGAATCAGAAAGGTTGAGCCCTATGTGGCGGGCGAGCAGCCGAAGGAAAAAGACATCATCAAGCTCAACACCAACGAGTGCCCCTACCCGCCCGCGCCGGGCGTAGAGGCGGCCATCCGGGATCTGGCGGGCGACAGCAGCGCCCTGCGTCTCTATCCCGATATGGACGCGACGCCCCTGGTCGAGGCGCTGGCGGCCCAGTACCATGTGAAGCCGGACCAGCTCTTTGTGGGCGTCGGCTCCGACGACGTGCTGGCCCTCTGCTTTCTGACCTTTTTCGCGGGCTGCACAGAGGAGGAACCCCTCCTCTTCCCGGACATCACCTATTCCTTCTACGACGTCTGGGCCAGCCTCTACCGGATCCCCTTCCGCCGGATCCCGCTGAAGGATGATTTTTCCATCGATCCCGCGGACTATATCCCCGCGAAGTCCGGGCAGGCCTGCGGCGGTATCATCTTTCCCAACCCCAACGCGCCCACCGGCGTCGAGCTGGGACAGGAAGCGGTCGAGCAGATCGTGGCAGCCAACCCCGACTGCATCGTCATCGTCGACGAGGCCTATGTGGATTTCGGCGCGAAGACCGCCCTTCCCCTTCTGGAGAAATACGACAATCTCCTGGTCGTCCAGACCTTCTCCAAGTCCCGCGCCATGGCGGGTGCCCGCGTGGGCTTTGCCATCGGCAATGAGAAGCTGATCGGCTACCTGAAGGACGTCAAGTTCTCCTTCAATTCCTACACCATGAACCTGCCCTCCATCCGGATCGGGACCGCGTCCGCAAAGGATGCCGCCTGGTTTGCGGAGACCACAGGCAGGATCGCCGCGACCCGCGAGCGCTTCAAGGCGGAACTGCGCGCCCTGGGCTTTGAATTCCCGGATTCCAGGGCCAACTTCGTCTTTGCCAGACATCCCGCCTTCTCCGGTGCCGACCTGCAGGCCGCCCTGCGCGCCCGCAGGATCATTGTGCGCCACTTCAACAAGCCCCGCATCAGCGACTACCTCCGCATTACCATCGGCACCGACGACCAGATGGACCGCGTCGTCGACGCCCTGCGCGAGATCCTGGCTTAAACCACCGGGGACAAAACCACCAGGGACGGTTCTCATAAACCACCAGGCTTTGGAAGGATGGTGTCAGCGTCTTGGACAGTTACACGAATTTTGCATATGTTTACGATACATTTATGGATCAGGAGCCCTATGAGGATTGGGCGGACCGGGTCTGCGCCTGGCTGGACCGGTACGGACTGAAAAGAGAGATGTCCGGTGCAGCCGGAGGGAGCATATGCGCGGAAATCAGCCGGCAGACAAAAGGGGCAGCTGACTCTGCTGCAGCAGGGCTGACGGGAGAGAAATCCGGACCGGCAGACAGGAGCGCGGACGCAGGCGATGCTCTCCGTGAGGAGGCCAACATCGTCGTCGACCTGGGCTGCGGAACGGGAAAGCTCACGGAGATCCTGGCGGACCGGGGCTATGACATGATCGGCATCGACCTGTCGGAGGACATGCTGGGGATCGCCCAGGAGCGCAGGATGGAATCCGGCCGGGATATCCTCTACACCCTGCAGGACATGCGCGACTTTGAACTCTACGGCGCCGCTGGCGCCATGGTCAGCGTCGGCGACAGCATCAACTACCTGCTGGAGGAGGCGGATCTGGAGGCCATGTTCCGTTGCGTGCACCGGAGCCTTCTGCCCGGCGGGATCTTTGTTTTTGATTTCAAGACCGTCCACCTCTACCGGGATGTCATCGGCGACAGGACGATCGCGGAGGACCGCGGCGACTGCGCCTTTATCTGGGACAACTATTACGACCCGGAGACCTGCATCAACGAATATGATCTCGCGATCTTTGTCGCGGCGGCCGGATCCGCCGGCCCGGCAGGCCTGGATGACACACCCGGGAATGATGGGGAAACGGCTGTTCCGGAAGCCTGCGGCCATGCCGGGGCAGGAGATGAAGATTATCAGGCAGATGAGGCTGATGAAGTAAGTGACGGCAGCCTTTTCCGCCGTTTTGACGAAGTCCACAGGCAGCGCGGCTATACGCCGGACCAGCTCCGGGCCGCGGCAGAGCGGGCAGGCCTGGTCTGGATCGATATGCAGGATGTCACCACCGGCGGCCCCGTGGATGACAATACCGAGCGCGCCATGGCGGTCGTCCGCCGGGAGAAATAAAGGGACCGGAGAACCGTCAATCATATCAATACGGAGAAAAATACATGGAAGTACGTTTTACCAAAATGGAAGGCTGCGGCAACGACTATGTCTACATCAGCGGCTTTGACCACCAGATCGATCCGGAGAAAAAGCCGGAGATCATCCGCAGGCTCAGCGACCGCCACTTCGGCATCGGCGGCGACGGTGTGATCTTCATCAATCCCTCTGAAATCGCGGATTTCGAGATGGAGATGTGGAATGCGGACGGGACCCGCGGGGAGATGTGCGGCAACGGCCTCCGCTGCGTGGGCAAGTTCGTCTTTGACAAGGGCATGACGGATAAGAAAGAGATCACGGTCGAGAGCTTCGGGAAGATCAAGTATCTGACCCTCTATACAGAGGAGAAGGACGGCAGGGAAGCGGTCAGTTCGGTCCGCGTCAATATGGGCGCGCCGATCCTGGACGCGGAGGACATCCCCGTTGCAGCCGGCAGCTCACCGGTCGTGGCGGAGCCTATCCACATCAACCTGCCAGGCGCGGAGAGCAGTACCGGTGCAGATGACAGGTCCGGCGGCCAGGCGGCCGGCGATTATGAGATGACCTGCGTCTCCATGGGCAACCCCCATGCCGTCGTCTACATCGATGACACGGACGGCCTGGAGATCGAGAAGATCGGTCCCCTCTTCGAAAACCACACACGCTTCCCCAACCGGACCAACACCGAGTTCGTCGAGATCATCGACCAGAACCACGTGAAAATGAGGGTCTGGGAGCGCGGCAGCGGCGAGACTCTGGCCTGCGGCACCGGCTGCTGCGCGGTCTGCGTCGCCGGTGTCCTCAACGGTTTCACCGCCTCGAAGCTGGAGGTCCAGGTCCTGGGCGGCAGGCTCCTCATCGAGTGGGATCCGGAGGAGAACCTGGTCTGGATGACCGGCCCCGCGACGACTGTATTCGAGGGCACCGTGCAGGTATAAGGTCAGCAGGCAGCAGAGCCTCCGGCATCGGTTAGCAAGGAGAAACAGCTATATGACCAATCTATATCAGCGGCGGGCGGAGATGGACACATCGGGCTTTGTTCTCCTGGCGGACCTCATCCCCGACATCGTGCAGGAGATCCGCTACTACTCAAGCTATAACTTTATCGGGAGCCGCATCAACGGCTATGAGGAGCCCTGTGCCATCCTGACCAGGAAGGCGGCCAGAGCCCTGCAGGCGGTCAGCAACGAGGCGATCGTCCAGGGTTACCGGCTCAAGATCTACGATACGTACCGCCCGGCCAGGGCCGTCAGGCAGTTTGTCCTGTGGGGGATCGAGGACCTGGACCTCAGGATGAAGCCCTACTTTTACCCTGAGCTTCAGAAGCAGGAGCTCTTTGTCAGGGGCTATATCGCCAGCCGGTCCAGCCACAGCAGGGGCAGCGCAGTGGACCTGACCCTGCTGGATATGAAGACGGGTAAGGAAGTGGATATGGGCGGCCCCTTTGACTATTTCGGAGAGCTCTCCCACCCTGATTACAGAGGGATCACAGAGGACCAGTTCGAGAACAGGATGACCCTGCAGCGGCTCATGACCAGAAACGGTTTCGTGCCCATCGACTGCGAGTGGTGGCATTTCACACTGGGGGACGAGCCCTATCCGGACACATATTTTGACTTCCCGGTATCTGCGGAATACTGGCGCTGACAGATAAAACCCTCCCGGGGGGATAGCCAAGGACGTGTTTTTCCTTTAGAATATAAAGGATAATACATTTAATCCGGATCAGATTGTATCAGACAACAATCAGATTGCAGGAAATACATTCGGGCAGTAAGAATCAAGGGAGAAACTGCCCGGAGAATATGCAGAAAAATATCAGGAGGTTACAGGATGGCTGATATAAAAATGAAGGCGAATGCAGTTCCGGGAACAGACGGAGATAAGTATATTCCCTATGAGGAGAGAAAAGGAAACGAGTCCATCGTATATTTTACACGCGATCTCTCCCCGGAAGGCCTGCAGAAGATTTATGACAGGGTCAACGGCTATATCACCGGTAAGGTCGCGATCAAGCTCCACACCGGCGAAAAGGACGGCCCCAACATCATTCCCCGTCCCTGGGTGAAGCACCTGATCGAGAACGAGCCCGCCCTCAGGGACGCCGCCATTGTCGACACCAATACATTCTATCCCGGTGACCGCGACTCGACCGAGAAGCACCGCGAGACCATCAAGCACAACGGCTGGACCTTCTGCCCGGTCGATATCATGGATGAGGAAGGCACAGCCATGCTCCCGGTCAAGGGCGCCAAGTGGATCCCCGAGATCTCTGTCGGCAGCCACCTGCTCAACTATGATTCCCTCTTTGTCCTGACCCATTTCAAGGGCCATGTCATGGGCGGCTTCGGCGGCTCCAACAAGAACATCGGCATCGGCTGCGCGGACGCCCTCGTCGGCAAGGCCCAGATCCACACCAGGACCGGCAAGTTCAACCACTGGGACATCGCCCAGGAGGAACTGATGGAGCGCATGGCGGAGTCCTCCAAGGGCACCGTCGACCACTTCGGCAAGAACATTACCTTTGTCAACGTGCTCCGCAACATGTCCGTCTCCTGTGACTG
>CACZIO010000023.1 GCA_902781215.1 uncultured Lachnospiraceae bacterium | reverse complement strand
TAAGAACACGCTCAAAATGATCAACGGCTATGTATATGCCTTTGACAAGAACGGCTATGTCCAGAAAGGCTGGGTCAAAAAGAACAATAAATGGTTCTACGCCAGCACTAACACAGGCGCAAGCCCGGTCAAGTATGGTGCGCTTCTGACAGGTCTCAGAAATATCGGCGGAGCCTACTATTACCTGAATCCTAATGGTGGGGCTATGGTGACCGGACTTGTCAAAATAGGGGCTAAGTACTATTATTTCACACCCGGCTCCGGCAGGCAGGTACGCACGGCCAATACTGTGGTGACTGCCAATGGCTACCGTTACAAGGTTCTTGCGGATACTTCTCTTCAGTACCTCGGTGCGGCGCCGGCAGCGGCTCCGAGTACGGCGGCTGCAGGCGGAAAAGATGCCTATGGCATGGATGCAAAAGCGCAGAAGTACAGCAGCAGTACCAGATATCTGATCCTGGTCAACAAGGGCCAACACAACATCAACATTTACCAGGGCTCCAAAGGAAAATGGACCTGCATCCGCAGAAATATCAAGTGCACGATCGGCAAGAAGTCCACACCCAGCCCTTCCGGTTCCTGGACACTGAATCACAAGACCAACAAGAAGCACGGATACAAGGATTTCTCCGCTTCCACCGCTTTCTATGCGACCAGGATCAGCGCAGGCAACTATTTCCACTCGATCCTGTACAGGAAGGGAAGCAGAAACCCTGCGACCGCAAAGGTGAAAGACGGATCTCTTGGAAAGAGCAAATCCAACAGCTGCATCCGCCTGCCTCTCGCGGACGCGAAGTTTATCTACCAGGTCACACCGACCAAGACACGTGTTATCGTCTACTAAGCCTTTTCGTGGCATAGGAGAAACATGATCTGAACAATGAAATCCCCTGTCAGAGACGGCAAAGTCTCCGGCAGGGGATTTTTTTGATTATTTCTGCAGGCAGGCCAATGCCCGGCTTGTCGGTGCTGACCAGGGGATCTGACCGGGGAATGCGAATACAGCGGCCGGCCGGATGATGAGAGCTTGCAGATGCTCGGGGAAAGAACACCGGTTTCTTAGAGGTGCCGGGTGTGCAGCCGTTGTTTACAGGTGCCGGGGCTGTGCAGCCGTTGTTTACAGGTGCCGGCTGTGCAGCCGGATTTTACAGGCGGCCGAGGCAGATGAGCAGGTAGTCACCGCGGTCGATGATCTGGAAGGGCTTCATGCCGAGCTCAGCGGCCTCTGCGTTGTAGGGCTCCAGCTCCTCGCGGGAGAGGGCGCGGACGTCGAAGTCGTAGCCGTAGTAGGCCAGGAATCTGCCCATGAGCCGGCCGTCGAACTCCCAGTGATACCAGTCGATGGCGGAGGAGACGGTGGTCTGGACGAGGGCGGGGGATTTCCAGGTCTCTGTGCCGTCGATCCTGTGGCGGATGCGGCGGTAGAGGGCACCCTGTCTGGTCTCACCCAGGTCGTGGGTGATGCTGTAGAGGGCGTCTCCGTTGGAGAAGTCGCCTACGAAGATCAGGGGCTTGGAGGTGTCATACTCTGTGGAGAGGGTGTAGCCGATCTGCTGCATGACGGCTGCCTCGTTGTCGTAGCGCTGGTTGTTGAGGGCCAGGAAGCGGTGCAGGTGGGCTGCCTGGCGCCAGGTGATGAAGAGCAGCAGGACGATGCCGCAGCGGCCCAGGGCGGCCTGCAGGCGGCGCCGGTTCAGGATCCCGTCGTTGATCCAGCGGCAGAAGTCCTCCGCGAAGAGGTAGAAGACAAAGGCGCAGAAGACCATGAGGGTGATCGCGGTCCGGTAGTACATGACGGCTCCCTGGATCAGGGTGATCAGGAAGAGGGAGATGCCGATGCAGATCCCCAGGAAAAGGGGGAGAGGGCTGCGGCGGCGGACGGCGAGCAGGATGCAGCGGACGGCGAACAGGACGGTGCAGACGATGAAGATCGTGATGGGCAGGTTGATCAGGGCGGCGACGCCGTAGTCGATCAGGATGCCCTTGAAGAGGCCCGCGAGCTGGGCGCCCGACAGGGGCCATTCGATGCGGGTGGCGCCTGTGTGCTGGTAGTGCAGGCCCAGGACGGCCATGATGCCGTAGCCGATCACCAGGCGCAGGATGAAGGCGATGATGAGGGGAATGGCATAGTAGACGCCCTCCATGAACCAGGCGGTCTTTTCACCGGGGCGGACCCGGCGGACGCAGTGGCGGTAGAAGAGCATGATCAGGACCGTCGTGACGTAGACAGGCGCGATGGATTCGGCGCTGGAGATCACGGGGGTCAGGAGGATGCCGGCGAGGAGGAGCTTGCGGGCGTCGGAGAGAAAGGGAATGCCGGAAGCGGAGCCGCCCCGGATGCGGGAGGAGTATTTGCCGGAAGGCCTTTTTCCCGCGCTCTTTGCATAACGCTGCCCGTCGTTTTTTTCATGAGTACCGGCGTCCGCGGTGTCAGCGGTGTCAGCGGAATGACCGGATCTGATATCTGTCTGCCCATGCAGGAGCCAGAGCAGCAGGACGAAGGTGCAGAAGAAGTCGCCGGGGACGATGATGGTGCCGCCACAGGTGAATTCCCAGATCTCGCAGATGATGGGGTAGGTGATGAAGGAGCAGGCGGCGACCGTGTAGAGCCAGACCCGGTCCTTTCTGCCGTTCATGGTGTAGAGCAGGCAGGCGAAGGCAGTGCCCGCCAGCATGAGGAAGCAGACGGACAGGAATTTGTCCAGGTAGGGGACGCAGTCGCCGAAGGAGAAGAGCTTTTTCCACAGGACGGCGCCCCAGCGCAGCTCGGAGAGCCAGACGGTGCCGTCCACATAGAGGGAGGTGGCGAGGTCGTCCGCGCCGACGGTGCGGTTGAGCATGGAGAAGCCGTAGGCTCCGAATGTATAAAAGAGCAGGGGGATCCAGTAGGATTTCCTGCTCGTGATTTTTTCAGAGTATTCTTTGATCGTAGCGTGCATGGCTTCCTCCGTGTTGAAGCTGGTGGGCAGTCGATAGCAGTCAAAGTCTGCCGGATCCGGGAGCGATGGTGCGGGGCGTGAAAGAGGCTGATGATCAGCAGGAACCGCTCGCTGCAGTTTGAGGCAGAGCCCGGTCAGATCCTGGAAATGATGACGCCGGCGATGATGATGGCGACGCCGAGGGCCTTGCGGGGGGAGACCTTCTCCTTGAGAATGAGGGCGCCCATGACGAAGACCCAGACGAAGCTGGTCGCGGTGATGCAGGGCATGACGGAGAGGGGAACGTAGCGCAGGGCAACCTGGTTGATGGCCAGGGTCAGGAAGAGGAGGCCGTAGGACGCGATGACGCGGACGTTGAGGAATTTGCTGAAAAAGCCCTTGTCGCCGGTCGTGTTGGCCTGGGTCTTGAGCAGGATCTGGCTGAGCGCAGTGATGAAGGCGCCGGCGATGGCGGCCGCGTAGCAGACCTGCGGGGTGAGGATCGAGGACATGGATTCAAAGCTCCTTTTGTGAAGATATTATGCGGAAAAGCGGTATGGAACAGAGGGTGATGTTCGCTGACCGCTGCTTACAACAGGGTAACGGGAATCAGGTTCCGGTTATCAGACCTCCTGGGTCCCGCCCTCAGCCGGTTCTTTTTTGTCCGGTTTTCGTTCGTCGGAAACGCTGATCACCATGCCCAGGGAGATCACGATGATGCCGATGATCTGTTTGGGGGTGATGGTCTCGTGGAAGATCAGCATGGACCAGACGAAGAGCAGGATATAGCTGAATCCGCGGCGCAGGTAGGCGGTGGTCAGTGGGATGCGCTCCAGGATGAGCTGCCAGCAGACGGCGTAGATGCCGAGGATGACGACGGCGAGGCCGAACCAGAAGAAATAACCCGCCGAGAAGGTGTCGTAGCGCTGGGAGCCGATCTTGAGGCAGGGAGAGGTCAGGCTCTCCATGAAGACAGCGAAGGCGGCGAGGAGAAAGACGTTGCGCCGCTTGTCGAGAAATTTTCTGAGCAAAAAGGTACCTCCTGAAGATTATTCCCAGATGGGGGTGTGAATGCTGCCGTCGGGGGCCTGGATCTCGATCTGAAGGGTCCGGCGGACGGCGGCCATGTTGTCCATGAGGGCCTGCCGAGTGGGGCCGGAGACGATCACGGCCAGGCGGGAGGTCTTGTCGGTCGCGCCCTCGCGGTTCTCCATGCCGGCATGAAGCTTGCCGAGCTGGTTTCTGTGGACGAAGGGCAGGGCGCAGACCTCCTCCACGCCTTCGACGCGGGTGACGCGTCCGACGGGGAGGTAGAAGGCCATGTAGCCGCAGTACTGCTGCTGGGGCAGGATCTCGGGGACCTCCTTCTGGCGGCCGAGGGCGATGTTGATCAGGAACTGCTCCGTGTGGAGGCCGCTGGAGAGGTGGATCAGGTCGGAGGAGATGAAGACGCCGCCGCCGCGGGCTGCGGTCTCGATCAGGTAGACCTCGTCGCCTTCCATGATGTATTCGCTGTGTGTGATGCCCTGCCGGAGGCCGAAGCCGCGGATGATCTGCTCATCGAGGGCGAGGACCTTGCTGCGCAGGGCTTCGTCCGCCGTGGTCGGGAAGATCCGGCTCTTGGCGGCGAAGGCATCGGGGATGTCGAAATAGAGGGTGTCGCCGATGCAGAGGTTGTGGTAGTCATAATCCAGGACGAGGGATTCGACGACGAACTCCCGCCCGGTGGCGAACTGCTCGACGATGACGTTGCCGTTGCCGGACCAGCGGGCGGCCTCGGGGTATTTGTCCCGCAGCTCCTGCTCGCTGGCACAGACCTGGACGCCGCGGCTGCCCTGGGTGTCCAGGGGCTTGATGATGACGCGGCCGCCGTAGTGTCTGAAAAATTCAACTGCCTCCTCGACCGAGGCGACGGTGCGGTTTTCGAGCTGATGGATGCCGAGCTCCGCCATGCGGGCGCGCATGCGGCTCTTGTCGGTAAAGAGAAGGCCGGTCTCGCTTCCGATGCCGGGGAGGCCCATGTTCTCCGCGACATAGGCGACGCTGCGGACGGCGATGTCGGTCTGGTCTGTGATGACGCCGTCGATCTGATGTTTTTTTGCAAAGGCGAGGATGGTCTCCTCGTCGCGGACGTCACAGATCAGCCGGTCGGAGATGTAGGGGTCAAAAGCCCCGGAGATGACGGGGGCGGCCAGGAGGACCTGACAGGACTTTGCCGCCTCCTGGACCAGGGGGAGCTGGAAGTCGCCCGCCCCGATGATGAGGAGCTTTGGTGTATGGATCGAAGACATAGTGTCCCTCCATAAAAAGAATGCGCAAAAGTCAGTCGTCCAGGTTGATGGTGTCCCGGATGACAAACTGCGGTGAGTTGTTGAGTGATATGTAGATGCGGCCGACGTACTCTCCGATGAGGCCCAGCATGAACATGATCATGCCGGTGGAGAAGAGCAGGGCGGCCATGGTGGAGCTGTATCCCAGCGGGATGGCGGGATTGAGGAGCTTGCGGATGACGGTCCGCAGGCCCAGGAGGCTTCCCAGGATGGCCCAGAGGACACCGATGCCGGTCGCGAAGCGCAGGGGCTTGACCGAGAAGGCGGTGAAGCTGTTGAGCCACAGGGACAGGGATTTGCGGAAGTTGTAGTGGCCGACGCCGATGGTCCGCACCCTTTCCTCCATGTCGACGTTGATGACGCGGCGGGTCGCGCGCAGCATCAGGCCGGAGAGGTAGGGGTAGGGATTGGTGTATTTGATGACTTCATCCTTGACGAACTTTTTCATCACGGAAAAGTTGGAGAACTTCAGGCTGGGGTCCTTGCCCAGAAGCCAGGTGGCGACGCGGTCGTTGACCCAGGAGCCGAAGTTCTTGAAGCGGGACTGGGTCTTTTTGGGGTAGCGGGCGATGGCGACGTCGTAATTTCCGTGCTCGAGGGGGTCGATGAGGTCCCAGAGCCGGTCGGCCGGGCACTGCTGGTCGTCGTCGATGAAGACGATATAGTCGCCTTTGGCGTAGTGACAGCCGCACATCAGGGCGTTGTGGCGCCCGCCGTTTTTGGCCAGGTCGATGACGGCGACCCTGGGGTCCCGGGCGGCGATGTCCCGCAGGACGTCCAGCACATTGTCGGGAGAGCAGTCATTGACGGCGACGACCTGGTAGTCGAAATCGGGCTTCTGCGCGACGACCTGGCGGATCTCGTCGATAACGAGGCCGACGGAGCCCTCACTGGCGTAGCAGGGGATGAGGAAGCTGATGAGCTTCTTGTTATTTCCGTTCTTTGCGTTCTTCCCGGCGTCCCGGGCGGTGTCAGCAGGTGCTGTGAGCCCGGTGTTCTCCGTTGAATATGTCTTTTCTGTCATAGATGTTTTACTTTCTGAATGATTCTGTATTACATGGGCTGCGGGCAAGGAGACCACCCGGGACGTATCTGCCGGTACTCAGTTCTGAGCGAAGTAGGCCAGGGCGGTGTCGATGACATGCTGCTGGTCCGCTTCGGTGAGGCCGTAGTAGAGGGGCAGGCGGACGAGCCGGTCGCTCTCGCGGGTGGTGTAGACGTCCTCGCCGTGGAAGCGGCCGAATTTGAGGCCGGCGGGCGCGGAGTGCAGGGGGATGTAGTGGAAGACGGCGACGATGCCGTTGTCCTTGAGGTACTGGATGAAGGCGGTGCGGTCCTCCAGGTCGCGGAGCTTGAGGTAGTACATGTGCGCGTTGTGGACGCAGCCCTCCGGGATGGTGGGGACTTCGACGCGGCCCGCCTCTGCGAGGGGCGCGAAGGCCTGTGAGTATTTGTTCCAGATGGCCAGGCGGTCGTCGTTGATCCTGTCGGCCTCCTGGAGCTGGGCCCAGAGGTAGGCGGCGTTCATGTCGCTGGGCAGGTAGCTGGAGCCGTAGTCGACCCAGGTGTATTTGTCGACCTGGCCGCGGAAAAAGCGGGCGCGGTTGGTGCCCTTTTCGCGCAGGATCTCAGCGGCGTCGTTGTTCTCCGGGTCGCGGATGATGAGGGCGCCGCCCTCTCCCATGGAGTAGTTTTTGGTCTCATGGAAGGAGTAGCAGCCGAAGTCGCCGATGGTGCCCAGGGCGCGGCCCTTGTAGGTGGACATGACGCCCTGCGCGGCGTCCTCGATGACCTTGAGGCCATGGCGGGCGGCGATGTCCATGATGGTGTCCATCTCACAGGCGACGCCGGCGTAGTGGACGGCCATGATGGCCCGGGTCCGGTCGGTGATGGCAGCCTCGAGCTTCGTCTCGTCGATGTTCATGGTATCCGGGCGGATATCTACAAAGACGGGAGTGGCGCCTGTCAGGACGATGGCGGTGGCGGTGCTGGAGAAGGTGAAGCTGGGGACGAGGACCTCGTCGCCTTTTTTCAGTCCGCACAGCAGGGTGGCCATCTCGAGCGCGGTCGTCCCGCTGGTGGTCAGCAGGGCCTTCTGGGCGCCGAACCTCTCCTCGAGAAAGGCGTGGCACTTTTTGGTGAACTGGCCGTCGCCGCAGATCTTGTGGGCGTCGATGGCCTCTTTTACATATGTCAATTCTGTCCCGATAAAAGGGGGAACATTAAAGGAAATCATAAATTGTCTGCCTCCGTGATGCAGATGTACAGTTAATCTGTTACAGTATAGCACGTCTCGGACAGGAATGAAAACATAACCGTTCAGACCGCCCGGAAAATCGGCAGGAGGTGCAGCCGATACAGTCGATGCGCAGTCATTGACTGCAGCCAATCGAGAAAATATGGATATATCCGGATGCGCCCGGGTGTGTTTTGATGCGTATTCGTGTATTTCGGCGCATTTGAATACGGACGCGGGACGTTGTGCTATACTGTCAGGTATGGAAAGTATTTTCAATACTGAGAATTAGTAAGCCGTCCTGTGAAGAGACTGCGCGCTTATCATACGAGACTCAGTATGATGCCACAGCAGTCATCAGTGAGTCAGGAATCTGCAATATAACTTGTTGCAGGGAGGAGGAGATAGTAGCTTGGAAAAAAAAGATAACCTGATCCTGATCGGGATGCCGGCATCCGGCAAGAGCACGGTGGGGGTGATCCTGGCCAAGGTGATCGGATACGATTTTATTGATTCCGACCTGCTCATTCAGCGCAGGGAGGGGATGCGGCTGGCGGAGATCATCGAGAAGAAGGGCATCGATGGTTTTATCGACGTGGAGAATGAGGTCAATGCCTCGATCCGGGCGTCGCGGAGCGTGATCGCGACCGGCGGGAGCGCCGTGTACGGCGAGGAGGCCATGCGGCACCTGCGCGAGATCGGAGCCGTGGTGTATCTGCAGGTGGATTTCGAGATCATTCAGGCCAGGCTCCGCAATATCCGGCGCCGCGGCGTGGTGCTGCGGGAGGGCCAGACCCTGCGGGACCTGTATGAGGAGCGGTGCGCCCTGTACGAAAAGTATGCGGACCTGATCGTCCGGGAGGGGAGCGGCGAGATCGAAGCGGTCGTCGCCCGGATCATACGGGCGCTGCGGGCGGGAGCGGAGAGCTGACGCGGTTTTCCTCGGTCCTGCGCCCTCCTGCCCGGATATTTTGCATCGTGGTAACAGTTTTTTCATAGTTTTTTTATGGGAATTCAGTTGTGCGTGTGCTATTATCCTTAGAACAGACGCAGAAACGCTTATGCGGCCGGCACTTATGGCAGACCGGTGCATCCGGCGCGGCTGGTGCGCGCGCTGCAGAGCACGCGGACCGTCAGGATGCGCGGTCCGGCGCAGGGGAGCCGGCATGCGTGAAAGCTGCTGCGGCCATGTTTTTCGAGACAGTTTTTTGAGTTGTGTACAGGCGTACACAGGAGGCATTTTATGAAAGAAGTCAAACCTCCCCGGAGGTCAATGTTGTACTACAGTCTGCTGGTCATTCTGTTCATGATGATCATCAACGCCTTTGTCATGCCTTATCTGCAGAGGGCTTCCATCGAGGAGGTGGGTTATGAGACCTTCATGGCGATGACAGAAAAGAAGCAAATCGAGAAGGTGGAGCTGCGCACGAGCGACATCCTGTTCACGGACAAGGACGGCAAGGTCTACTGCACGGGCTATGTGACCGATGACGGCCTGGTGGACCGCCTCTATCAGGCGGGCGCCAGTTTCGGCAGCGATATCATCCCGCAGACGTCGCCCATGGCGGCCTTCCTGCTCAACTGGGTGCTGCCGATCGCCATCTTCGGCGGCCTGGGCTACTACCTGAATAAAAAAATGATGGACCGGGCCGGAGGCGGGGCGTCGTCCATGATGTTCGGCATGGGCAAGAGCAATGCCAGGGTCTATGTCAAGTCGACGGAGGGCATCCGCTTTGCGGACGTCGCCGGCGAGGAAGAGGCCAAGGAAAACCTGATGGAGATCGTGGAGTACCTGCACGACCCCGGCAAATACAAGGAGATCGGCGCCACCATGCCCAAGGGGATCCTCCTGGTGGGCCCTCCCGGAACCGGCAAGACCATGCTGGCCAAGGCGGTGGCGGGCGAGTCCAATGTGCCCTTCTTCTCCATGTCCGGCTCGGAATTCGTCGAGATGTTCGTCGGCATGGGCGCCTCCAAGGTGCGCGACCTCTTCAACCAGGCCAAGGAGAAGGCCCCCTGCATCGTCTTTATCGACGAGATCGACGCCATCGGCAAAAAGCGCGACGGCTCCGCCCTGGGCGGCAACGATGAACGCGAGCAGACCCTGAACCAGCTGCTGACGGAGATGGACGGCTTCGAGGAGAACCTGGGCGTCGTCATCCTGGCTGCGACCAACCGCCCCGAGGCGCTGGACCCCGCCCTGACCAGGCCCGGCCGTTTCGACCGCCGGGTGCCGGTGGAGCTTCCCGACCTCCAGGGCCGCATCGATATCCTCAAGGTCCACGCGAAAAAGATCAAGATCGGCACGGATGTCGATTTCAGCAAGATCGCCCGCATGGCGGCGGGCGCCTCGGGCGCCGAGCTTGCCAACATCGTCAATGAGGCGGCCCTCCGGGCGGTCCGCGACGGCCGGCGCTTTGCCAACGAGGCGGATATGGAGGAGAGCATCGAGGTCGTCATCGCCGGCTATCAGAAAAAGAACGCCATCCTGACGGACAAGGAGAAGCTGATCGTCTCCTACCACGAGGTCGGTCACGCCCTGGTCGCTGCCATGCAGACCCACAGCGCGCCGGTGCAGAAGATCACGATCATCCCCCGCACCTCGGGCGCCCTGGGCTACACCATGCAGGTCGAGGAGGAGGGCAACCACTACCTGATGAGCAAGGAGGAGCTGGAGAACAAGATCGCCACGCTCACCGGCGGCCGGGCGGCCGAGGAGGTGGAGTTCGGCTCTGTTACAACGGGCGCCTCCAATGATATCGAGCAGGCGACGAAGCTGGCCCGGGCTATGATCACCCGCTACGGCATGAGCGACGAGTTCGATATGGTCGCCATGGAGACCGTCACCAACCAGTACCTGGGCGGCGACACGTCCCTGGCCTGCTCGGCAGAGACCCAGGCCCTGATCGACCGCAAGGTCGTCGAACTGGTCCGCAGGCAGCACGAAAAAGCCCTGAAGATCCTGCGCGACAACAAGCGCAAGCTTGACGAGATCGCGGAATACCTGTATTTTAAAGAAACGATCACCGGTGAGGAGTTCATGGCGATCCTGAACAGGAAGCCGGAGCCCCGGAGGATCGGGACTGCGGAGGAAGCTGCGGCAGAGGAGGAGATTCCGGCCGCAGGACAGAACGCAGCGGTGGAGGAGACTCCGGCCGCGGAACAGGACGCTTCGGTGGAGGAGGCTCCGGCCGCAGGACAGAACGCAGCGGTGGAGGAGACTCCGGCCGCGGGTCAGATCGCTGCGGAGAAGGAAGAGACTCCGAAGCAGTGACAGGACACTGCGCAGACACCGGATATTTAACAAAAATCAGCAGGATTTGAGCGGAGGGAAAAATGATACCGGAACAGAGCATTGAATTCAGATATGACACACAGCTCCTGATCGACGGCTACGAGGACCTGGATGAGGATGAAGTCTTCGATTATATCGCCACGAATTTCAAGGGCGACAGCCTGCTGGCGGTCGGCGGCGACGGCGATCCCATCAAGATCCACTACCACACCAACGAGCCCTGGCTGGTGCTGGCCTACTGCCGGACCCTGGGCGAGATCTACGATATCGTGGTCGAGGATATGGACCGCCAGGCCAGAGGCCTGCAGGGCTGAGACCGGCTGAGGACGGTTTCCCGGCGCGATGCCCGGACGGGAAGCGGCCGGTTGGCCCGGGCTGCAGCAGAGGCCATGAGCGGATGACGCATGGATGACGCATTTATCGGCTGAAACGATGATACAGTGATCCTCAAAAGCAAAATATGAGAGCACCTGCGGGTTTTCGACCCGTCTGCGGCAGCTGCTGCCGCGGCGGCCCGGGACCGCAGGTGCTTTTTTGTTGCGGGGAAGTGGCTCGGCGGCTATAATGAAAGCAATAGCGCCCTCCGGCAGCCTGCGGGGCGCCGGGGCCTGCGGATCATTCCATCCGGTTCGGAGATGGGGGTGCCGATCCCTGCGGACTATTTTTATCCGGGCGCGGACGTGAAGATCAGTTCTTGAGCAGTTCTTGAGAAAGAGGAGAGACAGACGATGAATCTGAAAAGAAATGAAGGACATTCGGACGGGATCCGGGGTATCCGGAAGAGGGTTCTGTCTCTGCTATTATCCGCTGTGATCCTGGCCGGGACCGCCGGCGCAGGCATCCTGCCGGGGCAGGCGCTGCTGGAGACGCAGGCGGAGGCCGCGGCGGGCACGAAGGTCGTTGTCCTGGACCCCGGGCACGGCGGCTGGGAGAAGGGCGCGACCTATCACGGGATGGAGGAGAAGACCCTCAATCTCAAGATCGCCCGCTACTGCCAGGCGGAGCTTCTCAAGTACGCGAACGTGCGGGTGGTCATGACCAGGAGTTCGGACACGACCGTCAGCAAGTACAAGGACAACCGGGACCGGGAGACCAGGGCAAAGATCGCGAAGAACAACGGTGCGGATATCTTTGTCTGCCTGCACAACAATGCCTTCGGAGAGGGTGAGAGCAAAAAGACCAACGGTGCCCGCGTCTATTATCAGAACAGCAGCTTCTACAGCTCTGTCGGAGATGCTTCCAGGAGGCTGGCATCGATCATGGTCCGCAAGGTGGCAGCCTGCGGCGTGGCCAACGGGGGCGCCCGTGTCCGCCACAGCGACGACAAGAGCCGCCGCGACCCGAAGGGGAATAAGGGGGACTATTACGGCGTCCTCTATCACTGCAAGAGATTCAAGATCCCTGCCGTGATCGTCGAGCACGCCTTCATGTCCAATGCCGGCGATGCCGCCAAGCTCAAGAAGGAATCCTTCCTGAAAAAGCTGGGCGAGGCGGACGCGGCCGCGATCGCGGAGTATCTTGGCCTGAAAAAGAAGACGACCGCGGTGAAGAAAACCGCAGCGACAGCCTCCAAAGCCGGCTGGAGAACCGTTTCCGGTAAAAAATACTATTACAATGCGGCGGGGAAGAAGGTCACCGGTTGGCAGACCATCGGCGGAAAGAAATATTTTTTCCGCAAGAAGGACGGCCGCATGCTGACAGGCTGGCAGAAGATCAACAAGAAGAAATACTATTTCCGCAAGAAGGACGGCCACATGCTGACCGGCTGGCAGAAGATCGGGGGTAAGAAATATTTCCTGAGCAGGTCGGACGGCCACATGCTGATCGGCAAACAGAAGATCGACGGCAGATGGTATAAATTCTCTTCCAAAGGTGTTCTGAAGAAAACGTATAAATAATACGGCACGAAACATGAAATAGTCCTGCCGAATGACATGGGCGGCATACGGCGGAGGTGCCGGACAATGCAGGAAACTGTGGAGGTTCGGCTCAGCCGGAATGAAAGATGTCTGCTTGGTCAGCCGCAGGACCGGATAAGGAGGTCATGATGAAACTGGAACTTTTTGTGGGAACGACCTGCCCCTACTGCCACCTCGTACAGAAGGAGATCGAAAAGCAGGGACGGACAGACGTGGAATTCCACAACATCGACCTGAGCGAGGCGGACCTGAAGCGCCTGGTCGAGGAGGGCGGCAAGGAGCAGATCCCCTGCCTCTTTATCGACGGGAAGCCGATGTACGAGAGCGGAGACATTGTGAAATGGCTGCGGAAAAATCCGCAGCAGTGACGGAGTACGGCTGCAGCCGGAGTGTTGTCGGAGCATTGGAAAAAAGCCGGGGAAACCTGCCCCGGCTTTTCTGTTGATGCCGGCTCTCCTGCTGATGAGAAGTGAGAATGCATGAAGCAACAGAGGATATGGGCTGCCCGCGCGGCCCGGTTTGTATTGTTTATGGCTGTTCTAGGCCTGGTGCTGGTGTCGCTGAATGAGGCGATGATGCTCCGGCACAGGGACGGAATGTCACGGAAGTACTATTCATTCCCGAAGGGGACGTTTGACGTAGTTTTACTCGGGTCGTCCCTGATGATGTACGATGTGCTCCCGGCCGACCTTTATGAGCAGTACGGGATTACTTCCTATAACCTGGCGACCGGCAATCAGTCGCTGGGGCTTTCCTATTATCTGGCAAAAGAAGTGATCGAGCGGGATCATCCGGAGCTCATTGTGCTGGACTGCAGCCGGGCGAGTGTGGAGGAGGACACAACGAAGACATCCTTTATCCATTACGTGACGGATGTGATGCCTTTTTTTTCGCGGAATCGTCTGGCCATGATCAGTGACCTGGCGGAGGAGGGGGAGCGGAACGCGCTCCGGTTCCCGCTGATCGCCTACCACTCCAGGTGGCAGGACATGGAGGTCGTGGACGAGAATGTCTATATTAAGGAGGGCCTGTACGGAGCCAGGATCATGGCGAGCAGCAATGAGGTGGTGCCCTTTGAGAAGCCGGTTTACGTCGAGAATGCGATGACACCGGCGGGACGCGACTATATTGAGCGGACGATCAGGCTTTGTAAAGAGACGGACACGAACCTGCTGTTAGTCTCGCTCCCCATCCCGGGCGAGAACGAGTTCCTGGATCAGGACGAATACAACCGCCGGTGGAGCCTGACAAAAGAGGTCGGGGAGTTGGCGGATGCGGAGGGTGTCGAATACATCGGCTATATCGGCCGCGAGGAGGAGCTCGGCATCGACCGGACTGCCGATGTCTTTGACGGTGAGCATCTGAACCGCTGGGGCGCAGCGAAGTTTACCAGGCTGATCGGAGACCATATGCAGAAAAAATACGGGCTGGCGGACCGCCGCGGAACCGGCGGGATCTGCGACCGGATCGAAAAGGACCTGCAGGAATATCCGGTTTACCGGATGCAGGCCTGCCTGCGGAATGCCTCCTCCCTGCGCAGGATCGCGGAGACCCTTCGTGAGGACGCCCATGAGAAGCCGGTCCCGGAGGCCCTGGTCCTGCTGGCCCTGAACGGGACCTTTGATCCGGAAAATATGGGCGAGAAAAACGCGCAGCGGATGATGGACATCGGCTTAAAGCAGAATCTGCACGAATGGACCGGGCACGGCTGGCTCGCGGTCATCGACGGCGGGAAGGTCGTCTATGAATCCGATCCGGAGAAGCACGGAACCGCTGACTTCACCGACGAGACGGAGGGGACTGCCGGAGAGCTCCGCTACCGGGTGACCAGCGGAGTTCTGGATGAAGAGACCGGTGAGGTCGGCAGCGGGGCTTCGATCAAAGTCAACCGGCTTGAATACACGCTGCCGGAGAAGGGCCTGTACTGCGCTGTTTTCAACAAAGAGACCGGAAAACTCCTCGAGTCCTGCCAGATCGAGCTGGAGAGCGATTATATGCGGGTGGAGCACCTGGCACCATAGTCGTTACGGCGGCGGGAGGAGCCGGATGAACCGGTCAAAGCAATATTTGATCCTGCTGTAAAACCTTCTCCGGACAGACTGGCGGGAGTAATTGGAGAATACATGAGTGGCATAAAGAACGTTATTACAATTATTTTAAGAGGTGCTGTTTTTCTTACCATACTTTCGGTGACCATACTGACCCTGAACAATGCGTTGAAGGTGCGGCAGGACAATGGACTGCCGGAGGAGTATTATGATTATGCGAAGGACACGTTCGATGTGGTGTTTCTGGGGACATCTGTCATGATGGATGCAGTCCAGCCCATGGAACTGTACAGGGATTACGGCATTGTGGGATATAACCTGGCATCCGGCAACCAGTCAATGGGTATGTCCTATTATCTGGCGAAGGAGGTGATCGAGAAGGATCATCCATCCCTGATCGTCCTGGATTGCAGCCGGTCGGTGCGGAATGAGAAGGACACGTATCTCCCGTTCATGCACTATGTGACAGACTGCATGCCCCTCCTGTCCCGCAACAGGATCCGGATGATCACGGAGCTGAGGGACAGGGATGAGTGGAAAGAACTGATGCTTCCTCTGATCGCCTACCATTCCCGCTGGAATGATTTTGAAAGACCGAGCAGTCACGTCGGGATCAGAGCAGCTATGTACGGTGGCCAGGGCCTGGTGAATACGAAATCGATTGATCCCTTTGATGAGCCTTCTTATGTAGAGGATGCGATGACGGATTCCGCCCGTATATATTTGGAGAAGCTGGTCGGGCTGTGCAGAGAAACGGACACGTCCCTGCTGCTGGTCTCCATGCCCATTCCGGGGCAAAACAGGTTTTTTGACCAGGACGGGTATAACAAGCGCTGGAGCGCGACACAGGATGTGGCTGACTTCGCGCGGAAAAACGATGTGGAATACATGAATTATCTGGCGGACGCAGAGGAGCTGGGGCTGGATTTGAACCTGGAGACGGACTGCAGCGACGGAGAGCACCTGAACCGGTGGGGAGCGGAGAAGCTGACCCGGCTTCTCGGCCGTCATCTGCAGGAAAAATACGGACTCCCCGACCGGCGGGGGGAAGACGGGGTATATCAGCGGGTGAGGGAGGATTTTGCAAAATATCCGGCCAGGCGGATGCAGTCCTGTCTGCAGTACGCGTCTTCCCTGCACAGGATCACAGACGTGCTGGCAGTGGACGCCCACGATCAGCCGGTGGAGGATGTGTTGGTGATTTTTGCGCTCAACGGGGAAATCAGTCCGAAGAGGCTGAGCGAGGAGAACGCCGCCCGGATGCAGAGGTGCGGCATCACGGCGGACCTGCACGCCTGGGAGGACCACGCCTGGCTCGCGGTCATCGACGGCGGAAAGGTCGTCTACCAGACAGCGCCCGAGGGCACCGGCGGCAAGCCGGAGACCGTGGAGGGAGATGCAGGCGTGCTCCATTACAGTGTGACCAGCGGCAGGCTGAATGAGGAGACAGGGGAGTTCGAGGACGACGCTTCGATCACGGTCAACCGGCTGGGGTATACGACATCGGAAAAGGGAATCTTTTTCGCCGCGTTTGATAAAACGACGGGGGAGCTGCTGGATAATTCCCTGATCGATATGAATACCGGGAATCTGGAGGCTGTGCATCTGAATTGACAGATCAATAAGTGCAATAAATCCGGCCGAACAGAAATCTTCGAGCGCCCGGATTGTTGAGGAATCAGGCCCATAGGGGCAATATGATTGGTAAATAAGGTCCACGGGCGGAATGATCATGCCCTGCGCAGCACATGGTCCGTGTGCGGATCAAAAATAGAAAGGGGAAAACTATGCCTGAAAAAGAAACTGATATTGTATCATTGGAAAAATGCCCGGTCATCACGATCAGCAGGGAGTACGGGGCCCTGGGAAGGACCCTGGCCGCCGCCCTGTCCGAGCGCCTGGGGATCCCGTATTATGACAGGGACTTCGTGAGGAAGACGGCGGAGGTGAGCGGCTACGGGGTCGAGGACATCGAGCGCGAGGGCGAGGACCTGCGCCGGTCCAGCCAGGTCCTGAACTCGATCCTGAACAGCGCCGTGTCCTACACCAGCTCGCACGATGAGATCTTCAAGGCCCAGAAAAAGGTCGTCCTGGAGCTGTCCAAGTCGCCCTGCATCATCGTGGGACGGTGCGCGGACCACATCCTCAGGGAGGCGGGCGTCGACGCTTTCTCCATCTATCTGTACGCGTCCCTGCAGGACCGCATGGCGCGCGCGCAGGATCTGGCGGAGAACGGTGACATGCGGCTCGACAAGTACATCGAGAAGCGCGACCGCCTGCGCAGGACCTACTACAAAAAATACACCGGCTGTGACATGGGCAATGCCAACAACTACAACATCTGCTTTGACACGGGCAGGATCAGGATCGAGACCTGCACCGACATCGTCCTGCAGATCCTGCAGCAGGGGTGAGGCGGCGCGGAGCGCCGGCTGTATACATATCTGCGGCAGGCCCCGGTTCAGTACCTGAGGTGGACGCAATGGTGAGCAGGCCTCAGCGGGGAAGAAAGAAATCGCGGATAAGAACGGAGAATAACACATAAATGGTATGAAAGTGAGGTATGAAACTATGCGGAAACGAATGCGAAGGGCTGTCACGGCAGTGCTGATCGCCGTCTGCATGCTCGTCCTGTCCGGCTGCGGGGGGCAGCGGATGATGATGGGCACCGGCGGCACGGCGGGAACCTACTATGCGTTTGGCGGCGTTCTGGCCCAGTACATGAAGAACTACAGTGGCTACAGCGTGACCGCCGTCTCCACGGCGGCCTCCAAGGCCAACATCCAGAGCATCGGCGACGGGGACTACCAGATGGGCTTCACCCAGTCCGATGTCATGGTCTACGCATGGGAGGGCACCAAGTCCTTTGAGACGGACGGCCCCAGCAGGGATTTCCGCGTCATGGGCGCGCTCTACGCGGAGACGGTGCAGCTGATCACCATGAAGGAGGACATCAAGACCGTCGCGGACCTCAAGGGCAGGAGCGTCTCGATCGGCGCCCCGGGCTCGGGCGTCTATTTCAACGCCATGGACGTCCTGGAGGGCGCGGGCCTGACTATCGACGACATCAAGCCCCAGTACCAGAGCTTTGACGACAGTAAGGAGGCCCTGAAGGACGGCCAGATCGACGCGGCCTTCATCGTGGCGGGCGCGCCGACCTCGGCCATCACGGAGCTGGCGACGACCAACGGCGTCTACCTGGTCCCCATCGACGGCGAGCTGCGGGACAAGATCATGGGCATCTGCCCCTACTATGCGCCCCTGCAGATCCCGGCCGACACCTATCCGGGCCAGCCGGATCCCATCGAGACCATCACCATCAAGGCGACCATGATCGTGGACGCGGACCTGGATGAGGAGGTCGTGTATCAGCTGACCGCCGCCATCTATGACCACAAGGACGAGATCGCGCAGGAGAACGCCAAGGGCGAGGAGCTCACGATCGAGAACGCGACCTCAGGCATCGCGGTTCCCTTCCACGCCGGCGCCGCGCGGTATTTTGCCGAGCACGGCGTGACGGTTGAGACCCTGGAGGAAGGAGGTGCCGAATGAGCAGCACGAATGGAAAAGAACGGGAATATGAGCTGGTCCAGGAGGACCTCGAGGAGGTCATGCGGAAATATGACCGCGAATCCAACGTCCGTGTCTGGACCGGAAAGCCGGCCCTGGCCGTCAAGGCCATCCTGATCGGCTTCTCCCTCTTCTGCATCTGGGTGACCCTCTTCGCGACCTTCCTGGAGGAGATCCGTTTGACCTCCTTCATGGGTCTGGTCATCTTGCTGGGCTTTCTGACCTATCCCGCCAAAAAGGGCGAGCAGAAGGCCAACTATATCCCCTGGTATGACATCGTCGGCATGGTGCTGGGCACCGGTGCCTTCCTCTACTACACCTTTTTTGCGGAGCAGATCATTCAGCAGGGCACCCGGTTCCAGGTCTATCAGATCCTGATCGCCATCGTGGGCGTCGTCGCTCTGCTGGAGGTGACCCGCCGCAGCGTCGGCTGGCCCATCCTTTTCGTAGCCCTCTTTTTCATTGTATACGCGATCGTCTACGGACTGACCAATCCCTCGATCGCGGGGCGTCTGCGCTACCTGGTGCGCAACCTTTTCTATGCCAAGACGGGTATCCTGTCGACGCCGATCAACGTCTGCTCCAAGTACATCGTCGTCTTCATTGTCTTCGGCGCCTTCCTGGAGCGGACGGGCATCTCGGAGTTCTTTATCAACCTGGCCAACTGCGCGGCCGGCCGCTATGCGGGCGGACCCGCTAAGGTGGCGGTCATCTCGTCGGCCCTGTGCGGCATGGTCAGCGGTTCATCTGTCGGCAATACGGTCACGACCGGATCTGTCACCATCCCCATGATGAAGGACACCGGCTACAAGGCGGAATTTGCCGGCGCGGTCGAGGCGGCGGCCTCCACGGGCGGCCAGATCATGCCTCCCATCATGGGGGCGGCGGCCTTCCTGATGGCGGATATCATGGGCGTGCCCTATTCGGATATCCTGGTCAGGGCCATTCTGCCCGCCATCCTCTACTTTACCGGTATTTTCATCGCGGTCCATCTGGAGGCGAAAAAGTACGGGCTCACCGGCATTCCATCGGAGAAGCTGCCCAGGTTCACGAAGCTGATCCGCAAGGTCTATCTGCTGACCCCCCTGATCCTGCTGGTCATCTGGGTCTCCGGCAATATGATGACCATGCAGAGGGCGGCGGCCTATTCCATCGTGGCGGCCATCGCGGTCGGTATCATCGACGGCATCTTTGACGGGAGCTACCGCCGGGCGGTCAGCGACCTGAAGCGGGACGGCTCCGCGAGCCCGCTCAAGGACGCCATCATCGGCAACAACGAGGATTCCGGCAACTGCTTTACCGTTAAGAAGTTCTTTGACTCGCTCGAGGCGGGCGGCAAGGGAACCATCACGGTCGGCGCGGCCTGCGGCGTCGCGGGCATCATCTCCGGCACGATCACCATGACCGGCCTGGCCAACGAGATGATCAACGCCATCGTGGCGGTCGCGGGCGACAAGCTCTTCATCGCCCTCTTCCTGACCATGCTGTGCTGCATCGTCCTGGGCATGGGCGTTCCGACGACGGCGACCTACTGCATCATGGCGGCGACCTGCGCGCCTATCCTGACCCGCATGGGCGTCCCGATCATGGCGGCCCACTTCTTTGTCTTCTACTTCGGTATTGTCGCGGACATCACGCCGCCCGTCGCCCTGGCGGCCTACGCGGGCAGCGCCATCGCCAAGTCCAATCCCATGCGGACGGCCTTCAACGCGACCAAGCTGGCCATCGCGGCCTTCATCATTCCCTATGTCTTCTGCTTCAGCCCCTCCATGCTGCTGATCGAGACGAATGTGCTGGAGGTCGTTGTCATCGCCATCACGTCCCTGGTCGGTATCTTTGCCGTCGCGGCGGCTCTGGAGGGCTACCTCTTCGCGGATATGGGCATCGTCGACAGGATCCTGCTGGTCGCGGGCGGCCTGATGATGATCGTCCCCGGCCATGTGACCGACCTGATCGGCCTGCTCCTGATCGTGGCGGGCGGCGCGATCGGCCTGATGGTGAGCAGAAGAAAAAAACAGGCATGATCACCTGCGGGTCATCTGTCCTGTGCAGTGTCAATCTGCTGCTGAGGTCAACGAGTTTTGAACGGACCTCAGCATGATCAACATATTTATGGAACGAGACCGGCGCCCTGCGCCTGCGTGCGGCGCGGGTGCGGGGCGCCGCGCTGTTTGCCGGGCTCGTTTACATCTGATTTTCGGTATTTTGCCCGATCATTTTTTCGGATCGTTCTGCCGGATCATTCTGGTGAATCATTCTTTCGGATCGTTCTGGCGAATCATTTTTTCGGATCGTTTTTGTTGGATCGTTTTGAGGGAGGGCGCTGAAGAGGCTCTCCGGTGAAAAAGGAAAGGAGGCTGTATCGCATGAAAAATACAAGGGATCTGTATCAGCTCTGGCTGGACAGGCTGCCGGCGCAGGATCCGCTGCGGGCGGAGCTGCTGGCGGTCGGGGGCGACGAGAAGGAGATCAGCGACCGCTTCTACCAGGAGATCGAATTCGGGACGGCCGGCCTGCGGGGCATCTGCGGGGCGGGGACCAACCGCATGAACCGGCTGACGGTCGGCCGGGCCACGAAGGCCATCGCGGACTATATCCTGGCGTCGGGCGAGGATCCGGCCCGGGGCGTTGCCATCGCCTATGACTGCCGGTATTTTTCAAAGGAGTTCTCGGAGCTGGCGGCCTCGATCCTGATGGGGCAGGGAATCCGGGCATACCTGTTCCCGTCCATGCGGCCGACGCCGGAGCTGTCCTTTGCCATCCGCAAATACGGGGCGGTGTCGGGCATCAACATGACGGCCAGCCACAATCCCAGGGAGTACAACGGCTACAAGGTCTACTGGCAGGACGGGGCCCAGATCTCCGGCGCGGTCTCCGACGGCATCCTGGCGGGGATCCGGAAGCTGGACCTGTTCGACGATTTCGGCGGCATTTCCCTCGAGGAGGGGGAGAAGAGGGGGCTTCTGACCATGCTGGGCGAGGAGACGGACCGGGCCTATCTGGACTATGTCTACAGCATGCGGCAGCGGCCGGATGAGGAGCTGGACAAGACCGTATCGGTCGTCTACACGCCGCTGAACGGGGCGGGCAGCATCCCCATGGACCGCCTCGCAAAGGAGCTGGGCTACACGGATTTCCACATCGTGCCGGAGCAGAGGGATCCCGATCCGGAGTTTACGACGGTGGGCTATCCCAACCCGGAGGACCCGAAGGGCTTTGAGCTGGCGGAGAAGCTGGGCCGGGAGACCGGGGCGGAGGTCCTGATCGCGACCGATCCCGACAGCGACCGCATGGCCATAGAGATCCCGGACGGCAGGGGCGGCTACGAGCCTCTCAACGGCAACCAGACCGGCGCCCTCCTGATCGCCTACATGGCCATGGCGCAGTTCGGGGAGAAGGAAGGTGCGGTTTCCCGGGCGAAGGACGGCAGTGCGCCGGGGGCAGCGGAGGCCGGACCTTCGGATAAGTCCGGCGCCGGCCATGCGGCAGCTGCTGCCGTGAACGGGCCTGCCATGATCAAGTCCATTGTGACGGGCGACTTCGGGCGCGCCATCTGCGAGGACTACGGCATCCGGGTCTATGAGGCCCTCACCGGCTTCAAGAACATCTGCGGTGTGATCCCCCGCCTGGAAAAAGAGGGATACAGCTATTTCTTCGGCTACGAGGAGAGCATCGGCTGCGCGCCGGGGGAGGCGGTCCGCGACAAGGACGGCATCTGCGCCGGCATGCTGGTCATGGAGATGGCGGCCTGGTGCAAAAAGCGCGGCCGGACCATCCGGGACCTGCTGGAGAGCCTCTACCGGCGCTACGGATATTTCGTGGAGGACAGCGTGTCCGTCGTCCTCAAGGGCCAGGAGGGCGCGGCGCGCATCGGCCGGATCATGGACAGCCTGCGCGGCGCGCCGCCGCGGGCGTTCGACGGGCTCAGGGTCGCAAAGGTGACCGATTATATCGACGGCTATGAGGATATCCCGGCCTCCAACGTCCTGAAATTCACCATGGAGGACGGCAGCTGGTTCGCCATGCGGCCCTCCGGCACCGAACCCAAGATCAAGTTCTATTACTATGCGGTCTCTGCGCAGCGTGAAGAAGCTGCGGACCGGGTCCGCAGGATGCGGACGGCCATGGACCGGATCATCGGCCAGGTGGAGTGAGGAGACCTGCAGGTCCGGCAGAACCCGGAGCCGGGCCTGCAGAGCAGATGAGGTGAGGGCAGAGCTTTTGCCTTGCCGCAGCGGCGGCCCGGCCCTGACATGCCGGGCCCCGGCAGATTCCCGCATGCTCTTTTTGCACATGCAAAAAAAGAGAGCAGAAAATCAACATCCACGGCAATGAACTTTGGGCAAGAAACCACATGACAGGAATGGAAAGAACAGCGTTTTTTGCAATTATGTGACGTTTGCGGCTTCAGGGAGAGGGGCCCGGAGAGCGGAAAATACCGCCTCTCCGGGCTCTTTTTACGCGTCCGGGCCGGGTGCGGGGCGGATTTGGGGCGGCGCGGCGGGACGTCCTTTTTTTGTCGTGGGCAATAAAGAAACAATGAAGATAAAAGCGGACAATAATAAAAGGGCAAAAAAAGAACACTTCCAGGCAAGGATGTGTCTTTTTTTGCCCTTGGCAGTTGGATAGAATATAACCATCAAAACAAGGACGGAACAAACACAAGACAGCAGGACAGACACAGACAATAAACACAAGTTCACAAAAAGGAAATCTGCAGTCAGCGCAGGGCCTGTACCGGCAGGCACTGCCGGATGGATTGGCGGGTAACACCGTGAGGCCGGAAAACTCACAGGAGATCGGAGAAGCAGATGGATCAGGCGACAAGAGAACGAATACGAATCTACAATGAAAAAGGGATTCTGGAGAAAAAGGGAGGTGGATTTCACACTCCGCTCGAGTTTGCCGGTCAGCATCTGTTCTACGCAGTCTGGAGCAGCCGGTATACCTGCAGCAGCCTCTACAGTGTCCGCAGGGAAAGCCTGGATTTCTACTCCGTCATCTATGTGATGAAAGGCCAGATGGAGCTGGAGTATGAAGGAGAACGGACCATTGTGAAGGAGAATGAGGCAGTCCTGCTGGATTTCCGCAGACCGCACGCCTACAGGGCGGCGTCGGACACACTGGAAAAATGGGAGATGCTCTTTGACGGAAACGCCTCGGAAGCCTTCTACCGGCAGATCGCCGGTGAGGGCGGACAGACCTTCAAGGTGACCGGGAAGCTGCACAGGACACTGGAAAAGCTGATGGACGAGCTGGACGCGCCTTTTCCGCAGGACCACACGATCTCGCTCCTGATCCACACCATGTTCTGCAACATGATCGATCAGAAGGCGGTGACGCTCTCGCCGCCGGTCGAGGAGGCGATCGAGTTCATCAACAGCCACTACGACGGTCCGCTCCAGATCAGTGAGATCGCGGAGCATGTATCGCTCAGCCGCTTCTACTTTACCAGACTCTTCCGCAAGGAGACGGGCAGGACGCCGAACGACTATCTGGCGGACGTCAGGATCAACGCGGCCAAGGAAATGCTGACGGACAAGATCCTGACCATCGCGGAGATCGCCGAGCGGTGCGGCTTCGCCAACACATCCCACTTCACCAGGTTCTTCCGGGAGAAGACGGGACAGACCCCGGCGGCCTTCCGCAATTTCTTCCACCTGAAGGGATGAGACAGCCGGGATGAGACACCGCCGCATGACCGGCGGCCGGGAGAGATCCCGGAAATGAACAGGGTAACACGCAAACGTTTACATAGATTTTTTCAAACAGGCATCACAAAACAAAGCAGCAATACAAAACAAAAAAGTATCACAGCAGAAATAATAGTTTTCAAAACAGATATCAACACAAAAACTACCCGGGAAGGGCGGCAAAAGAAATAAACAAGGAGGGTAACACAATGATTAACGGATCCAAGGTTCTCGATCACAGCATCCGCTGGGCAATGGTCGGCGGCGGCAAGGGCAGCCAGATCGGCTACATCCACAGGTCTGCTGCACAGCGCGACAACAACTTCAGGCTGGTCGCGGGCGCATTTGATATCGATCCCGAGCGCGGCATTGCGTTCGGCAAGGAGCTGGGCGTGGAACCCGACCGCTGCTATCCCGATTATCAGACCATGTTCGCCGAGGAGCAGAAGCGCGAGGACCGCATCGAGGCCGTCTCCATCGCGACGCCCAACAGCACCCACTACGCCATCGCGAAGGCGGCTCTGGAGGCTGGTTTCCACGTCGTCTGTGAGAAGCCGATCTGCTTCACCAGCGAGGAAGCTGAGGAGCTCTGCACCATCGCAAAGGAAAAGAACCTGGTCGTCGGCGTGACCTACGGCTACTCCGGACACCAGATGATCCAGCAGGCCCGCCAGATGATCAAGAACGGCGACCTGGGTCCCGTCCGTCTGATCAACATGAGCTTTGCCTTCGGCGGCTACAACACCAAGGTCGAGGAGACCAATCCCGCTGCCAGGTGGCGTTTTGATCCCTCCAAGGCAGGCATCTCCTTCGCCATGGGCGATGTCGGCACGCATCCCCTCTACATCATCGAGGCCATGATCCCGGATATGAAGATCAGAGACGTCATGTGCACCAAGCAGGCCTTCGTCGAGGGCCGTCAGCTGGAGGACAACGCCTTCACGATCATGAACCTGGACGGCAGCGAGAACGTCCAGGACGGCGCGCAGGTCTACTGCTGGTCCAGCTCCATCAACTGCGGCGCCCGCCACGGCCACAAGATCCGTGTCATCGGCTCCAAGGCTTCCATCGAGTGGGATGACGAGCGTCCCAACCAGATGACCTATGAGATCGACGGCGAGCCCGTCCGCATCCTGGAGCGCGGCGCAGGCTACCTCTATCCCGAAGCGCGCGTCGAGGACCGCATCGGCGGCGGCCATGCCGAGGGCCTGTTCGAGGCATGGAGCAACCTCTACAGAAGGTTCGCGATCGCCATGTCCGGCGCGGACACCAGCGAGTACGGTGATTTCTGGTATCCCGATGTCGAGGCCGGCGCCAACGGCATCAAGTGGCTCGAGAAGTGCGTCGAGTCCGCCGACAAGGGCAGCATCTGGGTCAAGTGGTGATTAGTCGGACAGCAAATGCAAATGAATGCGGGGCTTGCGATAAGCCCCGCGCGATATAGAACTTCAATATAGAACTGAAATAAAGAACTGCGATATAAAACTGCGATACAGAACCGCGGTATAGAACCGATTTAGAAATCAGGAGGTATCTGACATGCCTATGCAGATCTGCGGAGCTCCGGCGAGCTGGGGCGTTGACAATCCCGAGAATCCCTATCTTCCCAAGTGGACCAAGGTCCTGTCCGAGGCGCACCAGGCCGGCTACACAGCCATCGAGCTGGGCCCCTACGGCTACATGCCCATCGACCCCGTGGTCGTCGCCGAGGAGCTGGAGAAGAACCAGCTGGCGATCGTCGCCGGCACCATCTTCCACGATCTGGTCGATCCCGCCAATCAGCCCTCCGTCCTGGAGGCAGTGGACAACATCTGCAAGCTGATCACCGATGACAGGCTGCCCAAGCTGCCCGTCATGGAAGGCCAGAAGTTCCCGACCCCCTACATGACCGTCATGGACTGGGGCCACGACGAGCGCGATTTCAACGCCGGTCACTATGACCGCGCTCCCCGCATGAACGCGGACGAATGGAAGCAGTTCATGAGCCATGTCCGCGCCGTCTGCGAGCGCGCCAACAGCTGGGGCGTCCGTCCCGTGATCCATCCCCACTCCGGCACCTACATCGAGTTCTCCGATGAGATCGCCCGCTATGTGGAGGATATGCCCTACGAGGTCGCAGGCCTCTGCCTGGACACCGGCCACCTCTACTACTGCGGCATGGATCCCGTGGAATATCTGAAGAAGTACGCGGATGTCCTGGACTATGTCCACTTCAAGGATGTCGACCAGAAGGTCTACGAGTCCGTCATGGGCAAACACATCCGCTTCTTCGACGGCTGCGGCGAAGGGACCATGTGCCCCGTCGGCACCGGTGCCCTGGACTATCCCGCCATCAAGACCGCCCTCGAGGAGATCGGCTACAGCGGCTACATCACCATCGAGCAGGAGCGCGATCCCCGCAACCAGGAGACCTCCCTGCGCGACATCAAGGCCAGCGTCGACTATCTCAAGAGCGTCGGCTACCAGATCTGACGAAATCTGTCAGGCGGACCCGCCCGGGTTCTGATATTTGAAGACTGATCAAATGAAAAACTGTGAGGAAAGGTGTACTGAGTGCACTTCCTCACAGTTTTTTTGCTTCTCTTTGCGAGTCCTTTTTACGTCTGCATGCGAATGTGATAAAATCTGCATGTTGCAGGCAGGAAACGGCAGAAAGGACTTCCAGACCTATGGAAAAAAAACTGAACTTTGCAAGTGACTATATGAAAGGGGCCCACCCCGCGATCCTGGAGCGGCTCGCGCAGACCAACATGATGGAGACGCCCGGTTACGGGCATGATCCCTTTTCGGAATCCGCGAGGCGGAAGATCCGGGAAGCCTGCGGGTGTCCGCAGGCGCAGGTGGAATTCCTGGTCGGCGGGACGCAGACCAACGCGACGGTGATCGATGCGCTGCTGCGGTCCTGGCAGGGAGTGGTCGCCGCGCAGACGGGCCATATCGCGACCCACGAGGCCGGCGCGATCGAGGCCGGCGGGCACAAGGTCCTGGCCCTGCCCCACACCGACGGAAAACTCGATCCGGCTGTTGTGCGGGCGTACCTGGCCGACTTTCACGCGGACGGAAACCGGGACCACATGGTGGCGCCGGGCATGGTCTATATCTCTCATCCGACCGAGTACGGGACCCTGTATTCAAAAAAAGACCTGCAGGACCTGCGGGCGGTCTGCGATGAATACGGGATCCCGCTCTATCTGGACGGCGCCCGCCTGGGCTATGCCCTGGCCTGCCCGGAAAACGACCTGACCCTCTGTGACCTGGCGGACCTCTGCGACGTCTTTTATATAGGCGGGACCAAGTGCGGGGCCCTGTTCGGGGAGGCCGTGGTCGTCCCGGACCCGGACCGGATCCAGGCCTTTTTTACCATCATCAAGCAGCACGGCGCGCTGCTGGCCAAGGGGAGGATCCTGGGGATCCAGTTCGATGTTCTTTTTACGGACGGACTCTATGAGAGGATCGGCCTTCCGGCCATGACAGCAGCGGCGCAGATCCGGGCGGCGCTGGAGAAAAAAGGCTATCAGCAGTGCTTCGGCTCACCGACCAACCAGATCTTCTGCATCATGGAAAACCGGCGGCTGGAGGCCTTCGGGGAATCGGTGGAATACAGCTTCTGGGAGAAGTATGACGACAGCCACACGGTCATCCGGCTCGCGACCGACTGGGGGACGACAGACCAGGAGACGCAGGCCCTGATCGGGCTTCTGTGATCTGGTGGCGGAGCGAAACCGTGCTCTGGCAGTAAAGGAAACAAACTATGAAAAAGAAAATGACGGCGATACTGATGAGTCTGGTGCTGGTCTTCATGATCGCGGGCTGCGGCGGATCAAACGGCGCGGGCGGCGCAGGAGGGCCTGGCGGGGCGGCTGACCAGGCGGACGGCGCATCCGCAGCGGATGCTGGCGGAACGGAGACAGAAGCCGGGCAGGCGGACGGTGCAGATGCAGCCGGAACGGATGCTGCCGGAACGGATGCTGCCGCCTACAGCACAGATTCGGATGATATGACTGCAGAGGAAGAGGAGGCCGGGAAAGGCAGGACCCGTCAGACCGCGGCGGAGGATGCCACCGGCGCAGAGGCTGCGGCGAAACCCGGCCGCGAAGGGCAGACGACGAAAGCATCCAAGGGCCTCGTCGTGATCGATCCCGGGCACCAGCGGTATGCCAACACGGAACAGGAGCCGGTGGGGCCGGGTGCCTCCGAGACCAAGATCAAGGTCAGCGGCGGGACGTCCGGTGTGGCGTCCGGCGTCCCGGAATACCAGCTGACGCTTGACATCGGTCTGCTCCTGCGCGATGAGCTGGAGCACAGGGGCTATGAGGTCATCATGGTCCGCGAGACCAATGATATCGATATCAGCAATTCCGAGCGCGCGGCCGTGGCCAACGATGCCGATGCGGACGTCTTTATCCGGCTCCATGCCAACGGGGGAAGCGGCGGTGAAAGCGGCGCCATGACGATCTGCCAGACCCCGGGAAATCCCTACAACGGAGACCTGTACGAGGAGTCCCGCGCCCTGGCGGACAGTGTCCTGGAAGCCTACACGGAAAAGACCGGCATTGCCCCCATGTATGTCTGGGAGACCGATACCATGAGCGGTATCAACTGGTGCCGGGTGCCGGTCACGATCATCGAGATGGGCTACATGACCAACAGTCAGGAGGACCTCCTGATGCAGGATGAAGAGATGCAGGAACTGATGACAGAGGGCATCGCGGACGGTATCGACGACTATATGGCCGACCACCCTGCGAAGGAGCGCAAAGATACAGGGCGGGCCGGCAGGACCGGGCGCCCGTCAGAGGACGGGGCTGCGTCGGGCACAGGAAGCACCGCTGCGGAGGAGGCTGCGGCCGCCCTGTCCACGGAAATGGAAGAACTGGAGGATGAGCTCCGGGATATGATCGGGGAGAAGAGCGGGGACTGGTCCCTCTATCTCTTCCGCCTGGATACCGGGGAGGAGATCGGTATTCATGACCGGACGTCCATGATCTCCGCGAGTCTGATCAAGCTCTTTATTGCCGGATGCTATCTGGACCAGGTCGATCAGGGAAACATTTCGGACGATTACCAGAACAGTCTCTATGCCATGCTCTCGGCCAGTGACAACGGGTCCGCCAATACCCTGATCGACGTCCTGGGTATGGATACGATCAATACCTATATGAAGGAGCACAACTATCCGGACGGTCAGCTGAACCGGAAAATGCTGCAGAAAAACGGCACCGAGAACTACGTGTCCGCCAGAGACTGCGGGCGCCTCCTGCGCAGGGCCTACCAGGGGAGACTTGTCAGCAAAGAGGCGTCGGAGAGGATCGTGGAAGCCCTGCGGGACCAGATTGGAAGGAACCGGGGCAAGATCCCGGCCGGCGTGCCCGGTGAGGTGGTGACCGCCAACAAGACCGGGGAGCTCATCACCGTCAATGACCGGGGGACCGGCGTCGATGTCCAGAACGACGCGGCCATCATCTTTGACGAGGACCACCCCTACATACTCGTTGTCATGTCCGCCGTTCCCGGCGCCGGTGAGGGCGACCTGCACGCCCAGATCGCGGAGCTGTCCGCTGCGGTTTACGACGCAGTCTGCGGGGAGACTGAGGACGAAGAGACTGAGAAGTCAGAAGAGACAGAGGAAGAAGAGAAAAAGAGGACGGAAGAAGCGGAGGACTAAACCGTCCGGGGACGTATCTGAATGATACAAAAAGAACCACAAGAACCGTCCCTGGCGGTTCCTGCATATGAAATGAGAAACAGCCGTCCCGAAAAGGAACGGCTGTTTCTGCGTAAAAAGGCTGCCGGATGTGTACGTCCGGCAGATCGGACAGGGAAAGGAGGTTTTGTCCTGCCCGATCACCAGGGGGGCTTTGTATTGGTCCGGATCCGGCTGTTCTGACTGACTGTGTAAAATGTAAAAAGCCGGATGAGGCTGCCGATGACGATCAGACCACCGGAAGGGCCTCGGAAGCAGCGCGGACAAAGGGCGCGTCGACCGCCTTGTCGGAGGCGGAGAGCTCGATGTCGTACTCCTTCTTGTACTGCTCGTAGTAGGTCTCGTAGGCGGAGCTCCGCTCCTCGCGCAGGTTGGTCAGGTACTCGTGCATATCCAGGGTGTCATGGCCCAGGACGATCATGGCGACGGCGATATTGGAGCAGTGGTCGGACACACGCTCGCAGCCGGAGATGATGTCGTTGAAGACCAGACCCTGGTTGATGGTGCAGATCTTTTTCTGCAGGCGGTCAACATGGTTGATCTTCATGGTGTCGCAGAGGTTGTCGATGACCTCCTCCAGGGGCTCGATCTGTTCCGCCAGGGACAGGTCGTTTTGGGTGAAGGCGTCGGTCGCGAGGGTCGTGACCTTGTCGACGGCGGAGGCCATGACCTCCAGCTCGTGGCCGGCGTCACCGGAAAAGCTCCCGAACTTGGAGTGGGCCTGCTGGGTGCCGATGGCGATGACCAGGGCCTGGTCGGAGATCAGCTCAAAGTCGGAGATGGTGTGCAGATATTTGGAGACGTACTCGTTCTGCTCGAGCGTCATCTCGCGGCCGGTCAGCTTGACCAGGTAGGTGCCGAGCGCGTCCTGGTAGTCGTCGACCACCTGCTCCAGCTTGCGGACTTCTTCGGTGTGGTCGTGGTCCAGATGACGGACCATATCCAGGGCCAGGTCCACGGCCTTCTTGGTCAGGACGGCCATGTCATTCATGGTGAGCCGGCACTGCTCGAGCGCCATGGCGGGGTGCTGCAGGAGCATCTCTTCGAGCTGTACGGTGGGCATCGCGGCATCCTCGGGACGGTCCGGGATCAGAGCCCGCACGATCGCCTCGATGATATCCATGAAAGGAAACAGCAGGACGATCATGAACAGACGCATGATCGAATTGATTGCCGCCAGGTTGAAGGGGTTCATGACGGTCTGGATAAAAGGAAAATGGAAGATCGCGTTGGCGATGTAAAAGAGCGCTGCAGTGACGGCGGTACCGATGGCGGTCGCGATGGGATATACCATGGAGACACGCTTGCCGTTGGTGTTGGCGCCGAGGGCCGTCAGCATGACGGGCGCCGCGGCGCCGACCGAGATACCCAGCAGCAGGGGGAAGGCCTCTTCAAACTGCATGGCGCCTGTCACGGACAGGGCCTGGATGATACCGACCGCCGCGGAGGCGGACTGCAGGAGGGCTGTAAAGAGGGCGCCGACCAGGATGCCCAGCAGAGGGTTGGACATGGAAGTGAGCGCTCCGGTGAACCAGGGCTGGTCGCCCAGACCGCTGACGGCGCCGCTCATGGTGCTCATGCCGAACATCAGGACGACAAAGCCCATCAGGATGTCACCGATGTGCTTGGTAGACTGTTTTTTGCCCACCATGCGGAGCAGGATGCCGATGACGGCGACGATGCCGGTGAGGGTCTTGGTCGAGAGGAGCTGGGCGAGGCCGCCCGCCGCGTCGATGTAGCTCAGACAGATGACCCAGCCGGTAATGCTGGTGCCCAGGATGGCACCCAGGATGACACTGATCCCCTGGGAGACCTTCATCATGCCCGCGCTGACGAAACCGACGATCATGACCGCGGTTGCGGAGGAGGACTGGATGACGGCCGTGACGCCCGTGCCCAGCAGGACCCCGCGCAGGGGTGTGCCGGAGAGCTTGTAGAGGATGGGTTCCAGCTTGTCGCCGGAGACCTTCTTGAGGCCGTCGCCCATCAGCGACATACCGAACAGAAACAGGGCGACGCCGCTGAACAAGGCTATGATTTCAGATATTTCCATGTGTTTGCGATTCCTTTCCTGGTTTTGCGGTAACAATGAATGATTAACAGCACCGGGGTCTGCAAAACAGCTGCAGGAAATTCGTGAATGGCAATGTAAGTCATCCTTGTTTTTACTTTAGAAACTGTTACGAAAATAACTGCGCGGTCTGCATAGATTCATTCGTGACAGGTCCTCAGGTACAGGCATCATTTTACGGCGGCTATGTTAAGCCCGTTTCACGCGCAATGTTAAATTCATGTTACACGGGCTGTAAACTTTGCCGAGCGCGGCGCAGTGGGGTATAATCGAATGGAGATGCACTGAACACCAAACGCAATGGGCAGAAGCCGAACGGTATCGTACAGAGGCCGGATCGGAGCCCTTTTTGACAAGAACAGAACTGCCTGTCAGGAGAAAAAAATGATCTATATTCTGGAAGATGATGACAGCATCCGCAAGCTGGTGACATACGCGCTGGAGAGCCAGGGGATCGCGACCCAGGGATTTGCCTCCCCCACCCCCTTCCGGGAAGCCATGCAGACGCAGATCCCGAGCCTCCTGCTGCTGGACATCATGCTGCCGGAGGAGAGCGGCCTGGAGATCCTCAAACAGCTCCGCAGCGATCCCCGCACGGCCCGCCTGCCTGTGATCATTCTCACGGCCAAGGGGGCGGAATACGACCGGGTCGAGGGGCTCGACGCCGGGGCGGACGACTACGTCACCAAGCCCTTTGGTATGATGGAACTGCTGGCCCGCGTCCGGGCCCTTCTGCGCCGCGCCGAGGTCGGGAGCGAGCTGCGCTTCGGCGAGCTCCAGATTTTTCCCGAGCGCTACGAAGTCCTTGTGGGGGGCGAACCTGTTGTCCTCACCAACAAGGAGTTCCGGCTGCTCCTTCTCCTGGCGGAGAACGAGGGCGTCGTCATGACCCGGGAGGTCCTTATGGACCGGATCTGGGACCTGGGGACAGAACCCGAAAACCGGACCCTGGACGTCCACATCCGCAAGGTCCGCGCCAAGCTCGGCGACGCCGGCTCCTATATTGAGACCGTCAGGGGCGTGGGCTACCGCTTCAAGGTATAAGGTCCCGGAGGATCAGAATGACACGAAAAATCTTTCTCCACGCTTTTGCGCTGGGGGCCCTGGTCCTGGCCCTGTGTTCTTTGATCCTGTTCGGGGTCCAGTACTCGCGGGCGCTCGATGAGACCTACGCAGCCCTGCAGGCGGAGGCGTCCTATGCAGCCAGCGGACTCGAGATCGGCGGGATCCGTTACCTGCAGAGTCTCGACAATACAAACAGGGTCACCTGGATCGATGCGGACGGCGAGGTTCTCTACGACAGCGAATACCCGGAGGGCATCGCCAACCAGGCGAAGGACCGGGAGGTCCGGCAGGCACTGGAGACGGGCTCCGGACAGGTCATCCGCCGCTCTACATCCGGCGGCGCGCAGATGATGTACTATGCCTTCCGGTGTGAAGACGGGACTGTCCTGCGGCTCTCCAGGCCCCTGAGCGCAGTCCGGTCCGCCTTTCTGGCGGTCAGTCCGGGACTCTGGGTCATCCTCCTGGTCCTGCTGATCTCTGCCGCCACCGCCTTCCGCATCGCGCAGAGCATCGCCGGCCCCGTCAACGAGATGGAGCTGGAGGACCTGCCGAACGCGGCCCCCTACCCGGAGCTCCAGCCCCTGGTGGAGCGCATGCTGGAGCAGCGCGAGATCATCGCCCGCCAGGCCGTGGAGCAGGAGCAGGTCCGCCGGGAGGCGGTGGAGGCCCAGACCCGGGAGCAGGAACGCATGCGGCGGGAATTTTCCGCCAATGTCTCCCACGAGCTCAAGACCCCCCTCACCTCGATCAGCGGCTTTGCTGAGCTCATGAGCGGCGGTCTCTGCGACGAGGCGACCATGATCGAGTTCGCCGGCGACATCTACCGCGAGAGCCAGCGGCTCATCGCCCTGGTCAACGACATCATCCGGATCTCCGAGCTGGATGAGGGAGATCTGCGGCCCGATTCCGGGGAGGTCGACCTGGCAGAGACTGCCCGGAATGTGATCGACATCCTCAGGCCCGCGGCCGATAAACGGCACATCGAGCTGGAAATCGAGGCGGATATAGAAGAGCCCGCCCGGGCTGTGGAGCCGGCCGGAGCAGTTTCCGCGGAATCTGCGCAGCATGCAGGATCTGCGGCTACTGTCACCGGCACCGCCCGCCTCATCGAAGAGATGGTCTACAACCTCTGCGACAATGCTGTCAAATACAACCGCGAGGGCGGGCGCGTCCTCGTGCGGATCTGGAAGGAAGGCAGCGGGAAGGCCGATGGCGCGTCCGGTACAGACCCGGATCCGTCCTTCGGAGGCGCCGGATCTTCCGGCGAAGACGAGACCGGCACCGGCACGGATCAGCCAGGTGCGGTCTGTATCTCCGTCGAGGACACCGGTATCGGGATCCCGGAGGAGGAGCAGGAGCGCGTCTTTGAGCGCTTCTACCGCGTCGACAAGAGCCATTCCAGAAAGATGGGCGGCACCGGTCTGGGGCTTTCCATCGTCAAGCATACCGCACAGCTCCACGGGGCCTCCGTGGACCTGGAGAGTCATCCTGGCGAGGGCACAAAGATCACGGTGCGGTTTCCGAAGAAAGAGGACGCGGCGGCGATCGGTGACGGAGGCCAGGACGAGCAGGATCGTGTGCTGTAACAGGCACCTGTGATCGCATCGGAGAAACCCGTTCCGGGCTTTCTCCTTGCGTGTCTCAGCGCAGGAGCGCTTCGACATGTATGTAAGAGTTTTCGATGCCCCTTGCAGAATACCTGCAGGGGGTATATAATTTGCCTCGAAGCATACCCGCAGGGGGTATTCAGAACTCTCTGAAGAGAACCTCGGAAAAATGTGGAAAGAATACGAAAAGAATACGAAATATACAGAGAGAAGACGAGCGCAAAATTATAAGATCGAAATCCGGAAGGATCAAAAAACAAGATGGATAAAGAATTGAGAGGACAGATGCAGAGTGCACAGATCCCTGAAAGTAAGGCGGAGGAAGCCGGCGGCTGCTGCTGCCGCACGAAAAGCCGCACGGAGAAGGAGCAGCGGGATCTGATCAACCGTCTCAGCCGGATCGAGGGCCAGATCCGCGGGCTCAAGGGCATGGTCGAGCGGGATGCCTACTGCATCGACATCATCAATCAGGCGGCCGCCGCCAACAGCGCCCTGTCCAGCTTCAGCAAGGAGTTGCTCAGCTGCCACATCCGCACCTGCGTCGAGGAGGACATCCGCGAGGGGCGTGAGGAGAAGGTGGAGGAGCTGGTCAAGACCCTGCAGAAGCTGCTGCGGTAAAGGCTCATCGAAAAGAGGAGAAACATGGATCAGTATACAGTCACAGGAATGAGCTGCGCGGCCTGCCAGGCGCGCGTGGAAAAGGCGGTCTCAAAGGTGGAGGGCGTGACGAGCTGCAATGTCAGCCTCCTGACCAATACGCTGGCGGTCGAGGGGACGGCCCCGCCGGAGATCATCATGCAGGCGGTGGAGAATGCCGGCTACGGGGCATCCCCCAAGGGAGCCGGTGCGGACAGCGGAGCCGGGTCCTCCGGCGGGAGCCTGTCGGCCAAGCTGGCCGCGGAGGAGGACGCCCTGAAGGACCGGGAGACGCCGGTTCTGAAAAAGAGGCTCCTGACGTCGCTGGGCTTTCTGCTGGTGCTCATGTATTTTTCCATGGGACATATGATGTTCGGATGGCCCCTGCCGGCCTTCTTCCACGGCAATCATGTGGCCATGGGCCTGCTCCAGCTTCTGCTGGCGGCCATTGTCATGGTGATCAACCAGAAGTTCTTTACCAGCGGCTTCAAGAGCCTCTTCCACGGGGCACCCAATATGGACACCCTGATCGCGCTGGGATCCGGGGCGGCCTTCGTCTACAGTACAGCTATGCTGTTTGCCATGACGCGGGCCCAGGTCGACGGGGACAGCGCGGTCGTCATGCAGTACATGATGGAGTTCTACTTTGAGTCGGCGGCCATGATCCTGACCCTGATCACGGTCGGCAAGATGCTGGAGGCCCGGTCCAAGGGCCGGACGACGGACGCCCTCAAGAGTCTGATGAAGCTGGCGCCGAAGACGGCGACGGTGGTCCGGGACGGCCGGGAGCAGGAGGTCGGGATCGACGACGTCCGCAGGGGCGATATCTTCGTGGTCCGGCCCGGCGAGAATATTCCGGTGGACGGCATCGTCCTGGAGGGGAGCAGCGCGGTCAACGAGGCGGCGCTGACGGGTGAGAGTATCCCGGTGGACAAAAATCCGGGGGATGAGGTCTCCTCCGCCACCCTCAACCAGTCGGGCTTTCTGCGCTGTGAGGCGACCAGGGTCGGCGAGGACAGCACCCTGGCCCAGATCATCCGGATGGTGAGCGACGCGGCGGCGACCAAGGCGCCCATCGCCAAACTGGCGGACACGATCTCCGGCGTCTTCGTGCCGGCGGTCATCGGGATCGCCCTGGTGGTGACCTTCTTCTGGCTGGTGCTCATGCACCGCACGGTGGGCTTCGCCCTGGCAAGGGGCATCTCCGTGCTGGTGGTCAGCTGCCCCTGCGCCCTGGGTCTGGCGACACCGGTGGCCATCATGGTCGGCAGCGGGATGGGGGCCAAAAACGGTATTCTCTACAAGACGGCCGAGTCTCTGCAGGAGACCGGCAATGTGCAGATCATCGCCCTGGACAAGACGGGGACTATCACGGAGGGCGCTCCCGTCGTGACGGACCTGCTGCCCGCAGAGGGCGTGACGGAGGAGGAGCTCCTGAACTGGGCGGCGGCCCTGGAATCGCAGAGCGAGCACCCGCTGGCCAAGGCGGTCCTGGCCAAGGCGGAAGTGGCGGGTTCTGCCGGATACCGCGCGCTGGCCGTGCATGATTTCCGGGCCCTGCCCGGGAACGGACTGACAGCCGGGGTCGGCGGCCGGCAGATGGCCGGCGGAAACCTGTCCTTTATCAGCGGGCAGCTGGGGAAGGGAACCGGCGCGGCCGCGCTCAACGGCGCCATCCGTCAGACGGCGGAGCAGCTGGCCGGGGAGGGCAAGACTCCCCTCTTCTTTGCCCGTGACGGGCAGTATCTGGGGACTATCGCGGTCGCGGATACCATGAAGGAGGACAGCGCGCAGGCCATCCGGGAGCTGCGCGGCATGGGCATCCATGTGGTCATGCTGACCGGCGATAACCGGCGCACGGCCGAGGCCATCGGCCGCCAGGCCGGCGTCAACGAGGTCGTGGCGGGCGTCCTGCCCGCGGGCAAGGAGGAGGTCATCCGCCTGCTCCAGGAGAAGGGCCGGACCGCCATGGTCGGCGACGGCATCAACGACGCACCGGCTTTGACCCGCGCGGACATCGGCATCGCGATCGGGGCCGGCACGGACGTCGCGATCGACGCGGCGGACGTCGTCCTGATGAAGAGCCGGCTGACCGATGTGAGCGCGGCCGTCCGTCTGAGCCGGCAGACCTACCGGACCATCCTGTGGGGCCTGTTCTGGGCCCTCATCTACAACTCGATCCTGATCCCGGTGGCTGCGGGCCTCCTGGTCCCGCTGGGCATCACCATGGATCCCATGTTCGGCGCGCTCGCCATGAGCCTGTCGAGCTTCTGTGTAGTCACCAACGCGCTGCGGCTCAACCTGATGGATGTGCATGACACAAAGGGAGATGGCAGACGCTGGAAAAATAACGATAAACACCCGGTCCGCACCGATGCGGACGGGAAGCTCCTGGGCGAGTACACCCGCCGGAAGGAGCAGGAGGAACTTGCAAGGGCTGCGAAGGCAGCAGGCGTGAAAGGAGAAAATGAAATGACCAAGACCATGGAGATCAAGGGAATGATGTGCCCCCACTGCGAGGCGACTGTCAAGAAGGCACTCGAGGCCGTCGAGGGCGTGACCGCGGCAGAGGTCAGCCACGAGAAGGGCACCGCCGTCGTATCGATGGATGCGGAGGTCGCGAACGACGTCCTCAAGGCAGCCGTCGAGGCCAAGGACTACGAGGTCGTGAGCGTGGCCTGACCAGGGACCTTCAGGAGACTGCGGCACAGCGCTGAAATAAACGAAGGCACTGCCCCGGGAGACAGGAGAAAACTGTCTTCCGGGCGCAGTGCTTTTTCATTTACGGTTTATGCACAGCCATGTTATAATTGATTTTACTGAATCATATTTCAATGAAACATACTTCACTGAAACATGATTCAGTAAATACGGGTGACAGGCGCTTATCAACTGAATGGAGTAAGGTTGCAGCGATAGACCACAATGTTGCGGAAGGGGGAACTGGATGAAGAGGTTTATAGGGAGAAAAGAAGAACTTCGTTCTCTGGAGAGACTGTATCAAAAGTCGGGATTTCAAATGCTGGTCTTATATGGTAGAAGGCGGATTGGCAAGACGACGCTTTTAAATCGGTTCATGGAAGGAAAGCAGGGCGTTTTCTACACGGCTGTCCGCACCAGTGCACGCAGGAACATGGAAATGTTCGGGAAGCGTCTCGTAGAAAGTCTGGCGCCGGAGAGCAGAGAAATGTCTTTTGGAAATCTGGAGGCAGAGTTTTCTTTTTTGACCAGAAAGAGTGCGCAGGAAAGGATCATAGTTGTAATTGACGAATTTCCCTACTGGGCGGAGATGGATGGATCCCTGACTTCAGTTCTGCAGAAATACATAGATACAGAGTGGATGCAGGGCCAGATGATGCTGATCCTGAGCGGATCCTCCCTGAGCTTTATGGAAAACCATGTGCTGGGGGAAAAAAGTCCGCTTTTCGGGCGCCGTACTGCGCAGATTCGCCTGGGACCCTTTTCTTACCGGGAAGCAGGGGAATTTGTTCCTGCGTATGGTCCTGAAGACAAGGCTGTCTGCTACGGCGTTACAGGGGGTATCGCCAAATATCTGTCGTTGCTGGATGACTGTAAGAGTCTGGATGAGAATCTGGTGAACCTGTTTTTTTCCAGAGACGGGTATTTGTTTGAAGAGCCCTCCAACCTTCTCGCGCAGGAATTCAGGAGTGTCTCTTCCTATGGAGCGATCATTGAAGCAGTGGCGGGAGGGGCAGGAAAAGTCAATGAGATTGCTGATCATGTTCATATAGACGGCTCGTCGGTTTCTCATGCGCTGTCCAATCTGCAGTCTGTTGGAGTCGTTCAGAAGAGATTTTCTATTACGGAAGAAACGAATAAAAAGAAAATCCGCTACACGCTGGGAGACGGGATGTTCCGCTTCTGGTACAGATATGTTCCTGAGGGGGTCGATATGATTCAGGCGGGGCTCGGAGAAAAGTACTATCGGGCGGCTGTTCTCCCGTACCTGTCTGAATATATGGGAGGCATCTTTGAAGAGATGGCAAGGTCATATACACTTACGGCAGGTATCGAGGACCAGCTGGGCTTTGTTCCTCTGAATGTCGGGCAGTGGTGGGGGACAAACCCGGCGACCAGAACAACGACGGATATCGATCTTGTTGCACTTAACAAATATGATCGGAAAGCAGCAATTGGAGAATGTAAATATAAAAATGAGATCCTCGATAAGAAAATACTGGATGAGTTAAAGGAAAGAAATCAGCTGTTGGATCACCGCTATGAGATCGTGAGGTATCTGCTTTTTTCAAAAAGTGGATTCAGCAACTGGCTGGAGGAAAATGCGGAAAAAGAAAACACGATTCTGATCAGTCTTGATCAGATGTATCAGTGACCTCATGACGGTCATGTGAGATTTCATGAAAGGATTCATGGAAGGGGGTAATCTTCATGATGAAAAAGAGAGAAAAAAAAGGACTTATGCGGATTGTGAGCCTGTGTACTGCGGGACTGGTCCTGCTGACGGCCTGCGGCGGCAGCGGGGGAAACGGCCGGGACGGTCAGGACGCGCAGGGCAGCGCGATGACGTCTGCCGAGGCTGTGGCTGAGGCTTCTGCGTCGGCCGGCGCCTCTGATGATGCTGCAGGTACGGACCCTGCAGTCCCGGCGGAGGCTTCTGATGCCGGGACCGCTGATGCAGCCGATGCGGTCGGCAATGCCGATGCGCCTGCCGGCACAGGCGATACAGCCGCTGCGGCGGCTTCTGGTGTTTCTGCTGTGTCCGGTGCTGAGGAGACCGGGGAAGCCTTTGACGAGGCAGCTCTGGCAGCCGAGGCGGACCGGATTCTGAGCGGGATGTCCATGGACGAAAAAATTTCCCAGATGATCATCCCTGCGATCCGGACATGGGACGAGCAGGACGTGACGGACCTGGACCAGGTCCCCGCCCTGGCAGAGGCCCTGCGCAGACACCAGTACGGCGGGATCATCCTGTTCAGCGGGAATATCACCGGCAACGGACAGACGGCGAAGCTGATCGCCGACCTGCAGGCCAACAACGCGCAGATTGAGGGCGTTTCGACCCGCATCCCCTATTTTATGCCGGTGGATGAGGAGGGAGGCATCGTCGCCCGGCTGGGCACCGGGACCCGCATGACCGGCAATATGGCCATCGGCGCGACCGGGGACAGGGCGAAGGACAATGCACTGGCTGCGGGAACCGTTCTGGGCGAGGAGATGGCGGCCCTGGGCTTCAACGTGGATTACGCACCGGACATCGATGTAAACAACAACCCCGCCAACCCCGTGATCGGGCCCCGGTCCTTCTCGGACGACCCGCAGCTTGTGGCGGAGCTGGGCGGGGCCTTTGCACAGGGGCTTGCGCAGAACCATATCATCGCGACCTACAAGCATTTCCCCGGCCACGGCGACACCAGTGTCGACAGCCACATCGGGACCCCTTCCGTGGACAAGACCTATGAGGAGCTCAGGGAGACCGAGCTGGTCCCCTTCGAGTTCGCGATTCAAAACGGCGCGGATATGATCATGACGGCCCACATCACCTACCCCGCGATCGATGAGGAACAGACCTTCGGCGATGGCGTGACGAAGGGATTTTACCCCGCGACCATGTCCCAAAAGATGATCACGGAGATCCTCCGGGGCGACATGGGCTACGACGGCGTTGTCGTGACGGACGCCATGGAGATGGGGGCGATCGATGCGGCGGGTCTGGTGCCCGGTGAGCAGGGGTCCCTGGAGTATCATGTCAATGTCGCGGAAAAGGTCATCAATGCGGGCGTGGATATCCTGCTCATCCCGATGGACCTCAACAGCGCGGCAAGGGCGGATTCCTATGACCAGTACATCGCGGCCCTGGCAGAGATGACAGCGGACGGAAGGATTTCAGAGAGCCGGATTGATGAGAGTGTGCGCCGCATTCTGCGCCTGAAACTCAAGTACGGGATCCTGGAAGCCGGCGCAGAACCGGCACAGAATGACCCTGTGCAGGATTCGTCAGCCCTCACCATTGAATCGGTCGGCTCCGACGCTCACCATCTCAAGGAGATGGAGATCGCCCGCCAGGCGGTCACGGTCGTCAGAAATGAGGGGCAGACCCTTCCCGCTGTCACGTCCGGAAAGAAGATCGTGCTTCTGGGCAGGCAGGTTGACGACATCCCGGCGCTGAACTATTATGTGCAGCTTCTGCAGGAGGAAGGCGCGCTGGCGGCGGACGCGCAGATCACGATAGAGACCTATCTGGACACATCCGGTGAGGAGACGGTCCTGCGCTACACCGATGAGATGCGGCAGGCCATACAGGACGCGGACCTGGTGGTCGGCATGACCAGGACCTACAGCCTCGATGCCCTGGCGGCGGGCGCACCCCAGTATGAGGGCATTCACAGGGCCATTGAGGACACCCACGCGGGCGGCGGCAGTTTCGTCCTTTTGAGCGAAAACCTGCCCTATGACGCGGCCCGTTTCCAGGACGCGGACGCCATCGTCCTCGCCTACATGGGGAGCGGCCTCATGGATCCGACAGAGGGCGGCTCCGCCGGCAGGCAGCTGGCCGGAAACGCCAATGTCCCGGCTGCCCTGGAGACCATTTTCGGCTTCAATCCGCCCACCGGCAGACTTCCGGTCAATGTCCCCGTGATCGAGAGCCGGGAGGACGGCACGCTGTCTTACGGCAGTGACATCCTGTATGAGCGGGGATTCGGCCTCTCCTTTGAGTGAGCGGAGCTCCTGGACCGGCAGCGGCAGGGCCGATTTGACTGTAAAAATACGGCAACTGTTCAGCGCCCCATAGAAATATGTTATAATCATCGAAGGCACGCCGGATGTGTTCTGAAACCGGAGTGAAAAATCTTGTATCGACAAGATTTTTTCACTCTTTCAACATGAATATGACGCAGGCCGGGTGTATACTCCAAAGAGTCAGGCAGGGAATCCGCTGAAGAGCTCAGGAATTCAGGAAGGCAGGGATTCAGGAACTGGGTAACTGAGGCATTGAGCAGATTAAGATACAGCAGGATTCCGGGACACTGGAAAGAGAAGTTGTTTTCTCGAATTCTTTTTTGGGTGCCGCTGTGCAGGGCGGTGCGGAAAGGAGAACTATGAAAAAAAAGTTCGTGGCATTGATGCTGGTGGCGGTGATGGCGCTGGCGGCCTTCGGATGCGGCAGTTCATCTGCCAAATCTGCTTCTGACAAGAAGCAGGAGGAGACGGCGGAAGCGGCGCAGAAGAGCGGAGATACAAAGGGCGCAGCGGCCGCAGACGCAAAGGCAGGTGCGGAGACAGCGGCGGAGGCCGCGTCCGCAGAGACTGCGTCGACAGCACTCGCAGCGGCAGACGATGTGGCGGCTGTGGATATTTCGGATCAGCTGGGCGATAAGGACGCGCTGAAAAAGTATGCGGGCCAGAAGGTCGCGATCAAGAATGCCAAGTCCGTGGATACGGAAGATCCGGGCGGAGACCTGCTGCGCTTCCTGTATGACACCGACGGAAACGGCGATCCGGGCGATGACCTGTATTTCTCCATCGAGAAGGACGGGAAGACCTATCTGCTCAAGATTGAATCCGACCTGTGCGATGTTGAATCCGAACCTTATCAGATGGTTGAGACCCTCGAAGAGGACACGATGATTAATCTGGAGGGCACCCTGACCGGGGAGGACAGCCCGTTTATGCAGGTCACCGGCATTGCGATCACTGAAGAGTGAAAAATCTTGTCGATACAAGATTTTTCACAAATGAATGAGCCGCAGGGCTGGCCGAAGTGTCTGCGATTCCTCGGAGAAAGAAGGGGCCGCAATACAACTGAATAAGAAGTGAACTACCCACCGCCTACGCATACGCTTAGAGGCGGGGGCTTCGCGCCGCTTACGCGGACACTGGGCAGACACTTGCCCGCTGTCCCGTTTGACCGGGATTACT